>NZ_JAZFXT010000028.1:0-325959 GCF_036448855.1 Methylobacterium ajmalii | reverse complement strand
CGGCGGAAAAGGGGGCCCGCGAACAGCCCATCGGCCCTTCGCGGGCGGGTCCGACCACCAAGATCCACGTCCTCACCGATGTGATCGGCCGCCCCGGCGTCATCCACCTCACCCCCGGCAACGCCAGTGACGTGAAGACCGCTCCCGCCGTGCCTGGACAAGGCGCCCGGCCGCGTGCGCCGGCTCATCGCCGACAAGGGCGACGACGCCGACTGGCTGCGCCAGGACCTGCGCGAGCAGGGCATCAGCGTGATCATTCCTGGCACCCGCGCCCGCAAGCGCAAGATCCGGCTGGACAAGCGACGGGATCGGGATCGCTGGCGGGTCGAGGCGGTGGTCTGCCGCCTCAAGGACTTCCGCCGCATCACCACACGCTACGACAAGCTCGCCCGCAACTTCGCTTCGGCTCTCGCCCTCGCTGCCGTCATTGCGTTCTGGTGCTGATTGAGTCTCGACCCTAGGCGCCGGTCTAGATCGCAAGAAATATTGAAATAAGAACATTCCTTTTTGTGACACTTGCTCGGCAAGAACATTCCAACGACGTTGATCGCCATCGAATTCAGAAACATTGTAAAAATATATTTTATTAATACCAGGATGCTCGGCTGCAGGCATCCCGACCCTGATCGAGGGTGCGCGCGGCGCATCGATCGGCCCTTCACGCGCCCGTCCCCTCCATGCCGCTCTCGATCAAGTCCACCCTCGCCGGGTTGTTCGCCGGCGTGGCCGTCATCGCCGGCGCGCAGGGCGCGCTGTCGATCTTCGAGTTGGGAACCATCCGCCGGAGCGTCTCCGAAGTCTCGACGAACTGGCTGCCCTCGGTCATCGCGATCAACGAGATGCGCGCTCAGATCGATCAGGTGCGCATCAAGCCGTATCGCCTCGTCGCGGCGGCGCACGATCCGCGACTGCTGGCCGAGCATCTGCGCCAGTACGAATTGAGCATCGATCACGTCGCCCAGGCGCGCAGACGGCACGAGCCGCCGAGGAGATCACGACCCAGATCGCGGCGATCCAGGCCTCGACCGGTCAGGCGGCGGGGGCGATCGGCGGGATCACCGCGCGGATCGACGAGATCTCGACCGTGGCGACCTCGATCGCCGCGGCCGTGGAGGAGCAGGGCGCGGCGACCCAGGAGATCGTCCGCAACGTCGGTCAGGCGGCCGCCGGCACCGGCGAGGTGACGGGCAAACTCGCGGGCGCGGCGGAGGAGACGGGCGCGGCGGCGAGCCAGGTCCTCGCCTCGGCCTCGGAACTGTCACGCCAATTCGAGCACCTCTCGGCCGAGGTCGCGCGCCTCCTCGCGACCGTACGGGCGGCCTGACCATCACCCGGACCCGGTGGCGAAGGCCCCCGCGGCCTCGCACCGGCACTCCGGCGCCCGCCCCTTGCCGGACCCGCCCTCCCCCGCACGGACCCGCACGACACCTCACCGCCCGGCCGCCGCCGCGCGCGTGCCCGCACCGCGGCGGACGCCTCCGTCCGGGTGCGGCCGGACACTGGGCGAAGCGTCCCGTGGCGACGCTTTCGGCTCTGCGCGAGCCTCCAGGTCGGCCGGTCCCCGAGCCGGTCGACCAAGGATGGAGGCTCCTCGTGATACCCGTGTCGAACCCGCGCCCGATGCCCCGCAACCTCCTCGTCGCTCCCCTCGTCGCCGCCGCGCTGGCGCTGCTTGGCGGGATGCAGGCCAGGGCCGAGGAGGCCGGCACCCTGCTCCTGCGCCACGGCGGCGGCGCGCCGGTCGCCGCCCCGCGGCTCGCCGCCGATGCGGCGATCACCGTGAGCGGGCCGACCGCGCGGGCGACCATCACCCAGGCCTTCCGCAACACCACGTCGGACTGGGTCGAGGGCACCTACCTGTTTCCGCTGCCGGAGGACGCGGCGGTGGACGCGATGCGCCTCGTCGTCGGCGACCGGGTGATCGTCGCCGACATCCGCGAGCGGGAGGCGGCGCGGCGCGACTACGAGGCCGCCCGGGCCGAGGGCAAGGCGGCGGCGCTCGTCGAGCAGCAGCGGCCGAACCTGTTCACCAACGCGGTCGCCAATATCGGCCCCGGCGAGACCGTGCTGGTCCAGATCCAGTACCAGCAGGGCGTGCGGCGCTCCGGCGACACCTATTCCCTGCGCCTGCCGACCGTCGCCGCCCCGCGCTACAACCCCGCCCCGCCCGCCGTGCAGGAGGCCGCGACCGGTCGCCCCGCCCCCGATCCGGTGCCCGACCGGGATGCGATCACCGCCCCGGTGCTGGATCCCGCCCGCCACGCGCCGGTCAACCCGCTGACCCTCTCGATCGACCTCAAGGCCGGATTCTCCCTCGGCCGGGTCGAGAGCGCGACCCATGCCATCACGATCGACGCCCCGTCCGAGCGCGAGCGCCGCATCGCGCTGCGCGACGGCGCCACCGCGACCGACCGGGACTTCGAGCTGACCTGGACGCCGGCCCCCGGCACGAGCCCCGGCCTCGGCCTCTTCCGCGAGCGCGTGGCGGGGGCCGACGCGGTGCTGGCCGTCGTCACCCCGCCCGTCGCCGCGGCGCAAGCCGCGTCCCTGCCGCGGGACGTGATCTTCGTCATCGACAATTCGGGCTCGATGGGCGGCACCTCGATCCGCCAGGCCAAGGCGAGCCTGCTCGTCGGCCTCGACCGCCTGCGCCCGGGCGACCGCTTCAACGTGATCCGCTTCGACGACACGATGGAAACGGTCTTCTCCGACCTCGTCGCCGCCGACGAGCCGCATCTGGCGCAAGCCAAGAGCTTCGTCGGCGGGCTCGAGGCGCGGGGCGGCACCGAGATGCTGGCGCCGCTCAAGGCGGCCCTGCGGGACGCCGACCCGGAGGAGACCGGGCGGGTGCGCCAGGTCGTCTTCCTCACCGACGGGGCGATCGGCGACGAGGGCCGGATCTTCTCGGCCATCGCCGAGGCGCGCGGGCGCACCCGGCTGTTCATGGTCGGCATCGGCTCGGCGCCGAACGGGCACCTGATGCGCCACGCCGCCGAACTCGGCCGCGGCACCGTCACGCTGATCGGCTCGGTCGACCAGGTCGCCGACCGGATGCGCGAGCTCCTGGCGAAGCTCGAGAGCCCGGTCGTCACCGACCTTGCCGCGACCTTCTCGGAGCCGGCGGAAGCCACCCCGACCGCGCTGCCCGACCTCTATCGCGGCGAGCCGGTGACGATCGCGGCGCGGATGCGCGAGGCCAGGGGCACCCTGACCCTCACCGGCCGGATCGGCGGCCGGCCCTGGCGCACGGTGCTGGACCTGTCTCAGGCGGAGGACGGTGCCGGGATCGGCAAGGTCTGGGCCCGGGCCCGGATCGGCGAGGCCGAGACCGCGCGGATCACCGGCCGGATGACCCCTGAGGCGGCCGACGCGGCGATCCTGCGGCTCGCCCTCGACCACGGCCTGACGACGCGGCTCACCTCGCTCGTCGCGACCGACGCCACGCCGCGCCGGCCGGCGGGGGCGCGCCTCGCCCGCACCGACCTGCCGCTCAACCTGCCGGCGGGCTGGGACTTCGAGGCGGTGTTCGGCACCGACCAGCCGCGGGCGCCCGCCCCCGCCCCGATCCTGCGCAAGGCCGCGCTGGCCCCCGCCGCCACCGGGTCGCTCGCCCTGCCGCAGACCGCGACCGATTCCACGCTGCGGCTGATGCTCGGCGCCGGGCTCCTCGGCCTCGCCCTGCTCGTGCGCGGCCGGCGGGTCGCCCGGTGAGGGCGCGCGCGCTCCTCGCCGCCGCCCTGGCGTCGGGCGGCCTGATCCTGGCGGCGCAGGGCGCCTGGATCCCCGCCAAGGCCGCGCTCGCGCAGGCGCTGCTGGCCCGCGCCTTCGCCCGTGGCCTCGAGACGGGGGCGCCCGTGCGCCCCTGGCCCGCCGCCGACACCAGGCCGGTCGCCCGCATCGCCTTCCCGACCCTCGGCGAGGCCCACATCGCGCTGGCCGGGTCGAGCGGGCAGGCGCTGGCCTTCGGGCCGGGCCACGTCGAGGGCACGCCGGAGGCCGGCGAGCCGGGCATCGCGGTCTACGCCGCCCATCGCGACACCCAGTTCCGCAGCCTCGGGCGCCTCGTCCCCGGCGATCCGGTCGAGGTGCGGAGGCTGGACGGGCGGGTCGTCCGCTTCCGGGTCACCGGGCGCCGGATCGTACGGTTCGACCAGTCCGGCCTCGATCCGGCGGCGCCGGGCCGGCGCCTGGCGCTCGTCACCTGCTGGCCCCTCGACGCTCTGGGGCCGGGGCCCGAGCGCCTGGTGGTCGAGGCGGTGGCGAAGGAGGACCCGGGGGTCGGGCCGGGCGGATCGCCCCGATGACGCGCCGCACCTTGACGGTGTCCCGCACGTGCGGTTTCGTGCGGGTCCGTCCGGGATCGGCTCGGTCTCCGGCCGGAGCCCGCCCGGGTTCCACGGGACACCTCCGCATGCCGCCCGAGACCGTGATCGAGACCGACGAGGCCGCCCTGCCGGAGGGGCAGAGCCTTGCCGTCGCCGACGCGGTGCGGGAGGCCCTGGCGCGGCGGCGGATGTCGCGCCTCGCCCTGGCGGATGCGGCGCGCATCAGCATCTCGACCCTGGAAAAAGCCCTGTCCGGCCGCCGGCCCTTCACGCTGGCGACGACGATCCGCCTCGAGGAGGCGCTCGGCCTGTCGCTGCGCCAGGCCGCCCCGCGCCGGGAGGTCCTCCCCCGCGAGGCGCCGGAGGCGTTCGGCTCCTACACGCGCGCGGCGGTGGCCTTTCTCGAAGGCCGCTACCTGACGCTCCGGCCGTCCTTCGGCCAGGAGGGGACGATCTTCGCCTACGTCACCGAGATCGCCTGGGACGCGGGCAGCGCCCGGCTGGTCTTCCGCGAGGCCGAGCGGCTCGATGCGCCCTTCGCGCAGTCCGGCACCGTGTCGGTGCCGAACCAGTCGGGCCACATCTACCTCGTCACCGAGTTCCAGGGGCAGTACCGCCTCGCCGTGCTGGGCAGGCCGACGATCCGGGGCGAGCTGTTCGGCATCCTCACCACCCTGGTCTCGGGCCGCGGCGCCCATCTCACCCCGGCCGCCACCCCGATCGCGCTGGTGCCGGAGCGCTCCGCCCCGGAGGCGGTGCAATATGGCCGGATCGCCCCCGGCAGCCCCTGCGATCCGGCCTACCGGACGATCCTCGATCGGGTACGGGAGGACGGGTTCGCGGTCTTCCCGGGGCGGGGTCCAGCGTAAGAGCCTCGCCTTTCAAGGTATTTCAAATTCGCAATTTCTAGCGAATTTTCCCGATCTCGGACGGCCGCTTTCTTCAGGGCCTTTTCCCGATATCCGAAGCGGGGGTTGGGATTGCCCTGGATCGGTGGTTCTCGCGCGCTTTGCGTGGATGGCGGTGGTTCGTCCCGGGCCGATGATCGCTTTGGACCGATGATGGTCTGATACGATTTCTGGCTGATCGCTTCGCAATGCCGATTCCGGCTTCGCTCATGCGTGTGGAGCCTGCGGCTCCACCGCGCGGGCGGGTGACGCGAAATCCGGAAGCGATCGTCCGGATTCCGCATCGGACCGAGAGGGCGAGTCGGGATGCGCTGACCGGGTCGCGACGGGCCGCCCCTCTCCCCGTCGGCGGACGGACCCGCCTCATGCCGCGAGGGCGTAGTCCGCCACGGGCTCGGCCGCCATGAACTGCGCCCGGGCGAGGGCGGCGAAGCGGCCGCCCTCGGCCACCAGTTCGTCGAAGGTGCCGCTCTCGACGATGCGGCCCTCGTGGAAGACCAGGATGCGGTCGGCGTCGCGGATCGTCGCCAGGCGGTGGGCGATCACGAAGGTGGTGCGCCCCTCCATCACCGCTTCCAGTGCGCCCTGGAGCTTGCGCTCGGTGGTGGCGTCGAGCGCGCTCGTCGCCTCGTCGAGGATCAGGACCGGCGGGTTCTTCAGGAGCGCCCGGGCGATCGAGAGCCGCTGGCGCTCACCGCCCGACAGCGAGCGGCCGCGCTCGCCGATGATCGTGTCGAGCCCGTCGGGCTGGCGCGCCATGAACTCGGAGGCCTGGGCGCGCTCCAGCGCGTCGAGCATCTCGGCGTCGGTGGCGTCGGGCCGGCCGACCTGGAGGTTCTCGCGGATCGAGCGGGCGAACAGCATCGGCTCCTGGAACACCACGCCGATGTTGTGGCGCAGCGACGAGAGGCCGATGTCGCGCAGGTCCTCGCCGTCGATGCGGATCGTGCCGGCATCGGGGTCGAAGGCGCGGTGAAGGAGGCCGAGCGTCGTCGACTTGCCCGAGCCGGTGGTGCCGACGAGCGCCACGGTCTCGCCGGCCCGCGCCGAGAACGACACCCCGTCCAGCGCCGGGCGGCGGCCGTCGTAGGAGAAGCGCACGTCGTCGAACGACACGTTGCCGTCGAGCCGCGCCACCGCCTTGGCGCCGGGCCGGTCGTGGACGGCCGGCACGGTGTCGAGGATGTCGAAGAATTCCTGCATCTTGGGCGCCTGCAGGAAGAGGCTGTTGACGAAGGCGACGACCTGGTCGAGCCGGGCGACCAGCATGGTGGCGAGGCTCATGAACGAGACCACGTCGCCGACGGTGGCCAGCCCGTGGCCGTGCAGCACGATGCCGGTGACGAAGATCGCCGTCATGGTCAGCGTGGCGGAGGCGCGGGTGGCGACGGAGGCCAGCGCCCACCAGGACAGGACCGGGGTCTGGGCGGCGAGGAGGTCGCGGATGATGCCGTGCATCGCCTCCTTCTCGGCCTTGGCGCGGGTGAAGGACTGGATCACCGCGACGTTGCCGAGCGCGTCCGAGGCATGCGCCGCGAGGCCCGAATGATAGGCCTCGACCTCGCCCTGCAGCGTCTCGGTGCGGCGCAGCACGAAGGTGGTGAGGCCGGTGAACACCAGCATCAGGGCGACCAGGATCGAGCCGAGCTGCCAATTGAGGAAGAGCGTCATCGGCAGGAGCACGACGAGGGAGACGAGCGCCGCGCAATGGTCGCGGAAGAAGCCGAGCCAGGTCGCCGCCATGCCGCTCGTGCCCTCCAGCATCGCCTTCAGCACCCGGCCGGAATGGTTGGACGAGTGGAAGGCGAGCGGCAGGTCGAGGACGTGCTCGAAGTAGTTCGCCATCGCCGAAAGCCGGCTGCGATGGGTGAGCCGGTCGGCATGGAGCGCGATCAGCACGCCGGCCCCGATCGAGAACAGGCCGAAGCCGACCCAGAGGGCGACGAGGCCGAGCAGGCTCGACGTGCCGGCGCCGCCGGCCGGCATGTGGGTGAGCCGGTCGATGATGCGGCCGAACAAGACCGGCTCGGCGAAGGCCGCCACCGCCAGGGCGACGTTGGCGGCGGTCAGCAGCGCGCCGAGGCGCAGATCGGAGCCGAGCTGGCCCATGACCCGAACGTAGAGCCTGATCAACCGCATGGACGGTGAACCCTGGTGAGATGACCCTGTCCGCGGCCCTGGCCCTCGCCCGCCGCCTGCCCCGCGCGCGGCCTTGTTGTGGCGGCCGTTCGATCGCATGGATGGTCTCTTAACGGGTTCTCGCTGAACGGCGCATGACGGCGCAGGGTCGCGGAGGGGGACCTTTACGCTTCGTTGAGCCTGTCGGGCGTAATCTGCCGGTCAGGACACACGCGACGTCCGACGACGCGCCCCACGATCGCGGGGCCGCGCGGCGGTGCATGAAGAGGCCGACCCCAGATGGATATCGCAACCGGCGCCGGCCTCGTCGGCGGCATCGCGGTCGTGTTCGTGCTGATCATGATCGACGGCGGCAACTTCGCCGCCTATTTCGACAAGCACGCGGTGATCGTGATCTTCGGCGGCGCCACCGCCGCCACCATGCTGCGCTTCCCGTTCTCGGTCATCGTCCACGGCGTGCCGATGGGCCTGCGCTACGCCTTCAACATGCGGGCGATCCGCCCGCGCGACCTGATCGACGAGATCACCAAGATCGCCGACGTGGTCAAGCGCCAGGGCCCGATGGCGCTGGAGAGCCTCGAGATCTCGGACCCGTTCCTGGCGCAGGGCGTGCGCTACATCGCGGACGGCTACGACCGCGAGTTCATCCGCGACACGATGGAGCGCGACCGCGACAACTTCCTGATGCACCTCGACGAGGGTTCGAAGGTCTACCGCGCCTTCGGCGACTGCGCTCCGGCCTGGGGCATGATCGGCACGATTCTCGGCATGGTGACGATGTTCGCCAACATGTCGGACCCCTCGAAGCTCGGCCCGGCGATGGCGACCGCGCTGCTGGCCACGCTCTACGGCGCGCTGATCGCCAACATGATCACCCTGCCGATCGCCGACAAGCTGCACGTCAAGCTCGAGGAGGAGGACGTGTCGCGCTCGCTCATCATCGACGGCGTGCTGCTTATCCGCGACGCCAAGAGCGCGTCGCTCGTGCGCGAGATGCTGATCGCCTACCTGCCGCACAATCATCGTGAAGACATGGCCGCCGAGGCGGCCTGACGCACCGCGAGGACGGGGCCGCCGAGGCGGCCCGAGCCACGGGCATTCGCCCTTCGAGGAGACCTGAGCGGTGGCCAGAAAGAAGCGGGGCGGGGCCCATGGCGGTCACGGCTGGTTCGTGACCTTCGCGGACCTGATGGCGCTGTTGATGAGCTTCTTCGTCATGATCGCCGCCTACTCGACCCAGGACCAGAAGAAGCTCCAGGCGGTGGCGGGCTCGATGCGCGACGCCTTCGGCACCAACCGGGAATCGCGCTTCAACGGCATCATCGAGAAGAACGGCCTGCCCTCGGCGACCAAGCTGCGGGACGTCCGCGACATCCCGCCCGAGAAGGCCTCCGACCGGGCCGAGCCGCCGACGGACGACGAGATCCTGGCCGACGGCATCTCGCACCACGGCTACAAGGACGGATTCGGCCTCGCCATGACGTCCCTGCGCCAGGCGCTGCAGGACCTGCCGGAGATCGCCGAACTGTCGAAGAGCATCGTCATCGAGGTGACGGCGCGGGGCCTCGACATCTCGCTCGTCGACCAGGACAACCGCTCGATGTTCCCGGAGGGCTCGACCCGGCCGAACGACCGCACCCGCCAGGTGCTGGAGCGGATCGTGCCGACCCTGCGCCGGCTGCCCAACCGGATCGCGGTGACCGGCTACACCGCCGCCGACCGGCCCGGCCGCCGCTCGGTCGCCCCGCCCTGGGAGCTGTCGGCCGGCCGCGCCGTGAGCGTGCGCGAGATCCTGGCGAGCAACGGCCTGCCCGCCGATCGCTTCGCCGCGGTCTCCGGCAAGGCCGACACCGAGCCGCTGTTTCCCGACAACCCGTACCTGCCGGCCAACCGGCGCGTGACGGTGACGCTGATGAACGAGGCGCCGCCGACGCCGCGGGGGACGGGGTTCCCGTAAGCCGGCCCCGGCCGGGGACGTCCGCGGAAATCGCGGCGCGCCCTCCCCTCCCGCCACCCGCTCCCGCTCGCGACCGACGAGATGCGCCCGTGACCCCGGACCGCCCCGATCCCGCCGCGCCGGCCGCGCTCCTCGACGGGCTCAAGGGCCGCGACTGCCCGGTCTGCGGCGCGCCCGAGCGCGGCGCACGCCCGTTCCTGTCGGCCTCGATCGACCCGGCCCGGATCGGCGCGCTGAGCTTCGCCTCGCGCAAGCCGCCCGAATACATGTCATTCCGCCTCGTGCGCTGCGGCAGCTGCGAAACCGTGTACGCCGCCGAGGCGCCGAGCGCCGAGGCCCTGGCGCATGCCTACCGGCAGGCCGGCTACGACAGCGCCGAGGAGGCGCGCTTTGCTGCCCGCACCTATGCCGAGGCCCTGGCGCCGCACCTGCGCCCGGAGCATCGTGGCGGCACCGCCCTCGAGATCGGCGCCGGCAGCGGGATCTTCCTGCGCGACCTGCAGCGGCTGGGCTTTGCCGAGGTGATCGGGGTCGAGCCCTCGCACGCCGCCGCCGAGGCCGCTCCGGCCGACATCCGCCCGCATCTGCGGATCGGGGTGTTCGAGCCCGGCGACCACGCCCCCGGCAGCCTGTCCCTGGTCTGCTGCTTCCAGACCCTGGAGCACGTTACCGATCCCCGCGCCCTGACCCGGGCCGCCTTCGATCTCCTGCGGCCCGGCGGGCTGGTCGCCTTCGTGACCCACGACTACCGGGCGCCGATCAACCGGCTACTCGGCCGCCGCTCGCCGATCATCGACATCGAGCACATGCAGCTCTTCTGCCCGGCGAGCCTGGACCGGCTGCTCGGCGAGGCGGGCTTTGCCGACATCGCCATCCGGGCGATCCGCAACCGCTATCCCCTGCGCTACTGGCTGCGCCTGCTGCCCCTCCCCGGCCCGTTGAAGCCCATCGCCCTCGCCACCGCGGAGGCGCTCGGCCTCTGCGGACGCGGGGCAGCGCTCGACGTCGGCAACCTGTTGAGCGTGGCGCGCAAGCCGGGGTGAGGAACAAACCGGCCGGGCAAACCCTTCGACCGGTCTCGGGGCGGCCTACTTCGCCACCAGCAGCGCCCAGTACACCTTGTACTTCGAGCCCGGCGCGTAGGCCGTGGCGATCCCCATCCGGGTAGCAGTCGGATCGAGCATCACGGCGTTGTGGGACGGGCTCTCGCGCCAGCCCGAGAACGCCTCGGCCAGCGTGTGGTAGCCGGCCGAGAGGTTGGCGCCGGGCTCGGGGAAGCCCATCCGGGACGCAACGGTCTTGACGATATCGGCCTGGCTCGGGCGGCCGGCCGCCGCCATGGCGGCGGTCTCGGTCTCGGCCAGGCGCTGGAGGCCGGGATCGAGGGCGAGCGGGGGCAGGCCCTTGTTGCTGCGGTATGCCGCGATCATCTGCTGGGCGGCGCCGGCGTCGATCTGGGCGCCGGTCGCCGCCATCGGCCAGTACAGGCTCGGTCCCGCCCCCGCCGCGCTCGTCACCCGCGTCGCCTCGGTCGCCGAGCAGGCGGCGAGGCCGGCCGGAAGGGCGAGGAGGGCGAGGCGCCTCAGCGCGGCGGGGATGACGGTCACGGCACGGTCTCGGGGGTTCTGCGGCGCTCGGCCTCGGTGTCGGGGCGAGTCTCGGGACGGGGCTCGGGGCGGGCGGCGCCGGGCAGGGTCATGCGGGCGATCTGCCCCATGGCGTCCTGCATCGCGTCGAGCCCCTGAACCGTGACGATGCTCGATCCGGGTCCGAGATTGGGGATGAGACCGCCTTCCGACAAGGTCCTGAACACCGCGAAGTTGAGGTCGCTCTGCACTTTCGCCTGCGAGCCGACATCGGTGATCATCGCGATCAGCTCGAACTCGAGGAACGGGTCGCCGATCTTGCGGAAGACCACCCGGGGCGGCGGCTCCTTGAGCACCTCGGCATGGGCCTTGGCGCAGCCGACGATCAGCTCGGCGGCATGGACCGGGTCCTGGTTGCGCAGGACGCTGACCGTGATCGTGACCCGCCCGGTGCGGTCGCCGCGCACCCGGTTCTTCACCACGCCGGAGATCAGGTTCGAGTTCGGCACGATCACCGCCGAGCGGTCGAAGGTCTGGATCTCGGTCGAGCGCACGCTGATGCGGCGGACATAGCCCTCGTTGTCGCCGATCACCACGAGGTCACCGACACGGATCGGCCGCTCCCAGAGCAGCAGCAGGCCCGAGACGAAGTTGTTGACGATCGATTGCAGGCCGAAACCGATACCGACCGACAGGGCGCCGGCCACGATGGTGAGCTTTTCCAGGCTCAGGCCGAGATAAGAGAAGGCCAGCGCCAGGGTGAGCAGGAAGCCGACATAGCCGCTCACCGTCGAGATCGAGTTGCGCAGGCCGGGATCGAGGTCGGTGGCCGGCAGGTAGGTGTTTTCCAGCCAGCGCTGGATCGCCTTGGTGATGACGAGGCCGAGCGTGAACAGCCCGATCGCGATGGCGATGGTCGAGAGCGAGATCGTCACCCCGCCGACCGTGAAGCCGAAGAACGCGGCCTGGGCCCAGGTGAACAGGTCGGTCGAATCGACGCCCCAGGAGGCGAGCAGCAGCACTCCGGCGGCGGTGAGGAGCAGCACCCGGACGAATCCCGAGATCAGCACCGCGATCTGGTTGAGCGAGCGCTTGCGCAGGCCGGTATTGGCCTGGAGCGCCGTGGCGATGCGCGAATCGGCCTGGAGGGCGGAGGCCACCACGGCGTCGACGCTCGCGATCGCCAGGTAGAGCATCGCCGCGGCGATCGCGGTCCACATCAGCTGGTCGATCAGGAACGACGACAGGGCGATGTAGCCGACGAGCGCCGAGACCCCGATCGCCGCCACCACGATCCAGCCGAGGATGCGCAGGGGCCCGCCGATGCCGGCATTCGATTCGGCCGCGATGTAGGGCCCGAGGCAGGCCTCGTCGGCCTCCTCGGCCCGGGCCGCGAAACGGCGCAGGCCCTCGGCCAGCACTACGGCGACCACCGCGGCGAAGACGCCCTTGGTGACGATGGTGATCGGCAGGCTGAGCGAGATGCCCTCGTTCAGGCCCTCGATGGTGCGCCCGACCGCGATCACCGAGGCGATGGCGAGGATCAGGCGGTTCAGCCGCTCGGCGGTGGCGTCGGTCATCGCGACGAGGCGCCAGGCCGGGCGGTCGGGGGAGAGCAGCGCGTCGGCCATCGCCTCGACCACCGCCACGAAGGCCAGCGAGGCGACGATCCGGTGGGCCGCCGGCAGCAACCGCACCGGCAGGAGCTCGGTGACGTCGAGGGTGTAGCCGACGAGGAAGCTGCCGAGCACCGCCGGCACGGCGCCGACGAGGAAGACCCGCCAGGCCGCCATCACCCGGGCGAACCGGGTCGGCTGCCCGTCGGTCGCGGCGCGGTGGCCGACCCGGGGGGCGATGTGGCGCCGCCCGACATAGAGCGCCACCGAGACACCGATCGCGAGGGCCAGCAGGACGAGGTTGAGGGCGGTGCCCCGGCGCTGGACCTGGACGACCGAGTCGTCGAGGGAGGCCTTCAGCGCCCGCAGGTCGCGGCCGTAATCGCTCGTTGCGCGCAGCCACAGGCTCGGGCTCACCAGGCCGTCGGTGCGCTCGAACAGGGCGCGGGTGAAGGCGGCGCGGCGACGGTTGCTGATCTGGTCGGTGATCTGGTCGCTCTGGACCAGGAGCGAGCGGGCGAGCCGCAGGGTGTCGTCGATCTCGGCGACGCCGGCCTCGCGCTGGGCCCGCTCCTGCGCCACGTCGGCACCCTCGGGTTCCTTGGGTTTGGGCCCGAGCTGGGTCAGCCGCTCCTTGGCCGCATCGAGCCGGGGCCCGAGATGGTCGACGACCTGGCGCAGGCGATCGGCCACCGGCGGGATGCCCTCGCGCAGGAGCGCGAGGTCGTCCTTGTTCAGCTCCCGATGGGTCAGGGCCTGCTCGCGCTGGTCGAGGTCGGCCTTCTCGGCGTCGAGCTGGGCGCGGATCTGCTTGATCTGCTCGGAGATCGGGGTCTGGGGCGGCGGGGCGGCGGGCTTGGCCGCCTCCGCGGGCGCGCCGGGCTGGGCCGCGGCGGGCTGGGCCGCCTTCTCGCCCTTGGTGTCGGCCTTGGTGTCGGCTTTGGCGCCCTGCGCCTGGGCGAGGACGGCCCGCTCCGGTTTCGCCGCGGGGCCCTGCGCAGCCGCGAGCCCGGGGCTCACGAGGAATGCGGCCAGGGCGATCGTCCATCGGCGAAGCTGTCTCATGCCTACTCCTTCTCACCCGCGTCGCGTCGTCGTCCGCCCGCCGCCGCAAGGGCTCCGGGGCCCGCGCGGGCCGCCCGGCGGCCGGGGCGGCGGGGACGGTTGCCCGCCCCACCTACGTCATCGGGGACGGACGGTCGAACGCGGCGGGCCGGGGGAATCGCGAATCAATGGGGCGAAAATCGGTGCCGGGCGGTCCCTGACGCAACGGCATCCGGCACCGCGGCGCGGAGGATGGACCGAGGGAACGGGACGCGCGTTCCCCTGTGGAACGCGAAACCGGTGGGGCGTGACGAGACGCCCCGACCCGAAACCTTCACAACCCTGTCATGCTGCTATTAGACTAAGCCCCGATGGACACGGCCTTTTCGTTCTGCTGCGAGAGGATGGCGGTGATCGCGCCTCATCGGCAGCCCAGACGGCGCCCGGATCGCATCCCGGGCAGGATCGACGGCGTGCGCTCCGCGAGCGGCCGCCGCGTCCATCCGCCGTGTCCCCCCACTCTTCCCGACCGGCTCGGAGGGTAGGCGATGGTCCCCATCTCCTCTCCTGGCGAGCACCGCGAGGACCGGCTTCACGCCGGCCCCCTTCGCTGCGGTCGGCCCGTCGCCAGGGCAGGATGATGCTGGATCTTCAAACCCTCGTGCTCAACGCGGATTATCGGCCGCTCTCCTACAATCCGCTCTCGCTGTGGTCGTGGAAGGATGCGTTCACGGCCCTGTTCCTCGACCGCGTCACCCTGGTGGCGAGCTACGACGTCGAGGCGCGCTCCCCCAGCCGCTCGTTGCGGGTGCCGAGCGTGGTGGCGCTCAAGAGCTACGTCGCCATGGCGCGCAGCCCCGCCTTCACGCGCTACAACATCTACCTGCGCGACACGTTCTCGTGCCAGTATTGCGGCCTGCGCCTGCCCTCGGGCGGCCTGACCTTCGACCACGTCGTGCCGCGCTCCCGCGGCGGGCTGTCGAGCTGGGAGAACGTCGTCGCGGCCTGCAGCCCGTGCAACCTGCGCAAGGCCAACCGCACCCCCGAGGAGGCCGAGATGCCGCTCCTCAACGAGCCGCGCCGGCCGAGCCGCCACGAGCTGCACCGCCGCCAGCCGGAATTCGACCACCGCCAGTACCACCACACCTGGATCGACTACCTGTACTGGGACAGCGAACTGGAGACCTGAGGCGCGGCGCAGCGGCGGGAGGAGCGCTTCGCGCGGCCCCTCCCGCACGGACACCCTGGAGGGACCGGCCCGGTTTGGGCTACACGCTGGTGGCTTGATCCGCCCCGGCCGCGTCGCGCGGCCCGCCAGCGCCGAAAGCCGCATGCCGCACACGACCGTGACCGACGCGCCCGCAATCCCCGCCCCCACCCGTCGTCGCCGCGACTGGCCGGGGCTCTTCCTGCGCGCCGTCCTCTCGCTGTTCCTCGGATTGCCGCTCGGCGGCGTGCTCTTCGCCCTGACCGGGCTCGGGGTCGCGGTCGCGAACGGCGATCCGATCCTGCAGCATCCCTGGCTGCTCGCCTTCCGCACCCTGGCGGCGGCCGTCTCCTACGTCTTCCTCGGCGGCTTCGCCTGGACGCCGGAGGGCGGCTACGCCAGCCTGCACGGCTGGTACGCCGCCGGCGTGGTGCTGGCCTTCGTGCTGATGAGCCGGCCGTGGCGGCGCTTCATGCGACGGGCGACGCCGGAGGCGTGGCCGCGCCGGGCGTGAACGTCCGCGCTGCGTGACGGTGCCGCGATCGTGGCATCGGGTTTCGGCGCGGCGGAACGTCGGCAGAGCGAGAAAATTACTCCCCCGGAGCATCCGGGGCCGAGAGCGCCGGGTTGCGCACCCTCACCCGGAGCCCGTTTCATGCATCGCCGCCACCTCCTCGCCGGCCTCGCGTCCGCCACTGCCGCCCTGGCGGTCACCCGCACCGCCGTGGCCCAGCCGGTCGCGGCCGGCGCCATGCCGACGCCCGCCTACCTGGCGATGGCCACCAAGGGCGGCCTCTTCCTTGAGAGCACCGCCCGGGACGCCTTCGCCAAGACCGGGAACCCGCGGGTCAAGCGGTTCGCGCGGGCCGAGGTGACCGAACAGGTCAACCTCGCCAACAAGATCGACGCGGTCACCGGCGGCACCGTGGCGGTGCCGGTCGGCGGAGGTCTGGCGGGAGGGGGTCTGGCGGGCCCCGGCGGGCTCGTCGGCGGCTTGGTGGCGGCGCCCCTCGCGGTGGCGGGCGGCGTGGCCGGGGCCGCGGCCGGAACCGTCGGCGGGGTGCTCGGCGTGACGGGCCCCGGCAGTGCCCCCGGCGGCATGACCTCGGACGAGCAGAAGGCGCAGATCCTGGGGCAGCTTTCCGGCCTTCAGGGCGGTCCGCAATACGACGCGGCCTTCGTCGACGCCTCGCTCGAGGGCCATCGCGAGGCCCTGGCGCTCCACGGCTCCTACGCAGAGGGCGGAGAGGACCCGGCGCTCCGCCGCATCGCCCGGGGCGCCGTGCCGCTGATCCGGCTGCACATCTCGCAGCTCTCCCAGATGCAGCGAATGATGGGCGGAGCCGCCGAGGGCTGATCGGGCCCGATCCGACGGGCGGCCCGCGCCGGATGCGGCGGGGCCGCCACGGAGCGGACGACCGACGGCCATTCCGTCGCGCGACGAGCACCGGACTTTTCCTGCCGGACACTTCTCGCAAGATGATTGGCGCCCTCGAACGCCGTTCGAGGGCGCGTCCGTCGTTCAGTCCTTGAGGGCCTTCTCGATCTCCGTCAGCAGCGCCAGGTGCTCGCGGATCTGGCCGCGGGCGAGCTTGGCGACGCCGAGATTCTCCCGGTCCTTGCCGGAGGCGAGATAGGCCTCCTGGATCTTCAGGAGCGCCTGGTGGCCCTCGATCTGGCCGCGGAGGTACTCGCTGTCGAAGGCCTTGCCGGACTTGGCCTGGTCGAGCTTGTCGAGCATCGCCTTGCCCTTCGGGTCGAGCTGGCCGGTGACCTCGGGCTCGGCCGGGGGCTTCACCTGGCCGCTGGCGACCTGGGCGGGATCGCGCATCGCCTTGAGCACGTCGGCAATGGTCTCCTGCTCGGCGACCTCCATCCGGGCAAACTGCTTGACGTGCGGGTCCGTGGCCTTGTTCAGGGCGACACGGCTCGCCGCCAGGGAGGCCGAGCCGGCCGCCAGGGTGTCGGCGGCGTGCCTGGCCTCGGCTTCGCCCATCCGGGCCCCGGTATTGCCGGTGGCGGCGGCGGTCGGGCCGCCCTGCTGCTGGGCGAAGGCGACGCTCGCCAGGGAGGGGATCGCCACGGCGGACACGATGGCGGAGACGACGAGACGACGATGCATGGAGACCCCTTGGGACGCTGCGCGGCAATAAACACCCGGGGAGTACCGGACGCACGAGCCAACGAACCGGTCCTGGCCGGGTTTCAGCGTGGCCTTCCGCGAATCGTGCCCGCCGATGCCGCACGTGACGGAGCCGTCGGCCTCCGGGGAGGTCCGCGCCAAGTTGCTCGACGCGTCCTCGCGCTCCCGGGGGGCCGCAGGTGCCCAAGGGAGGCGTCGTGGGACGTGTCCGTGGCGAGGATCGTGTCATGCGACGCAGCGTGACCACCGGGGCTCTGGCGGGACTCCGGAGCGCCCGGATGCTCGACGGCGCCCTGTGACGCAGGGAATGGACGGCGCGCAGCCGCTCTACGCGACCCTCGATGAAGGACGGAAGCGCCGCCCCATCCTGCCGAGCCGGCCGATGGGCAGGCATCACCACGGCCCGCACCGTCACCACCGCGACGACCGATCTTCCCCGCTCCCCTCCCCGCGTCTCCCGCGCCGTCCCGGCTCCGCCGCGGGCGGCGTCGCCGCATGCGCAACATTCAACGCAATCCGCACGCAATCCAGTTGTGTCATACAGGCGGCATGGCGAATCAGGGCGTGCCCCGAAGCGCCGAGGAGGAATACGCCGCGTCGGGTCTCGCGCGGCCGCCCCGGGTCCCGGACGGGCCGGGTCGGACCGAGGAGTAGCCCCGGTGGATCGATCGGCGACCAGCGGGAGAGGCAGATGGACAACGTCATCCGTCCGGATTTCCAGCGCGCGGCCAAGGCTCGGGACGAGACCCGGGACGAGGCCCCGGGCAACGACCGGAAGGCGGGCCGCGGCGGCGGCCCGGCGCAGTACGTCCGGTGTTACGGCGAGATCGGGACGCATGCGGTGTCGCTGGTGCGCGACCGGGCGAGCCCGAAGGGCGATGTCTACCAGGTCGTGATCGACACGCCAGACGGGCAGATCGGCCCGGTCGGCGTCGAGCCGGCGACCCCGGACGGCATGTTCGACGCCGACCGCATCGGCCTCGCGGTGGTGCGCACTCTCGAGCTCCTGGCCCGGCGCCCCGGCGACTTCGACGTCGCGTGACGCCTCTGCACGACGCCGTGTCGCCCAAAGCCTTGTTCCCCGAAGTCTTGCTCCCCGAAGCCTTGGCGTGACGCCGACGGCCCGACCCGCGGCCGGCTCGCCCCTCCCCCTCGCCGGCCGAAGACCTCCCGGCATGGACAGCCGGCGCGCGGCCGCGCCATCATGCCGGGGACGGGAACGGGAGCGCGACATGACCGGGACGAAAGACATGGCCGGCACGGCGCAGGAAGAAACCTGGACCTACTTCGAGGGCGCCTGGCATCCGGGCAACGTGCGGATGATGGGGCCGCGCACCCATGCCGCCTGGCTCGCCTCGATGGTGTTCGACGGTGCCCGCGCCTTCGAGGGGGTGACGCCGGACCTCGACCTCCACCTCGCCCGGGTCAACCGCTCGGCCGTGGCGCTCGGCCTCGAGCCGGTGGTGACGCACGAGACCTGGACCGCGCTCGTGCGCGAGGGCCTGGCGCGGTTTTCGCCCGACGCCGCGCTCTACATCCGGCCGATGTACTGGGCCGAGGGCGGGCTCGGCGGCGCGGTGCGGATCGACCCGGCCTCGACCAGCTGGTGCCTGTGCCTCTACGAGGCGCCGATGCCGCCGCCGACCGGCTTCACCGCCACCCTGTCGCCGTTCCGGCGCCCGACCGCCGATTCCGCGCCCCTCGACGCCAAGGCCGGCTGCCTCTACCCGAACGGCGCCCGGGCGATCGCGGAGGCTGCCTCCCGCGGCTTCGGCAACGCCCTGATGCGCGACGCGCTCGGCAACGTCGCCGAGTTCGCCACCGCCAACGTGATGATGGCCCGCGACGGCGTGGTCTATACGCCGGTCGCGAACGGCACGTTCCTGGCCGGCATCACCCGCGGCCGGGTGATCGCGCTCCTGCGCGAGGCGGGGGTCACCGTGGTCGAGACGACGCTGACGGTCGACGACCTGATGGGCGCAGACGAGGTTTTTTCGGTCGGCAACTACGCCAAGGTCGTCCCGGTCACCGCCCTCGACGACCGGACCTTCGCGCCCGGCCCTCTCTTCGCCAAGGCGCGCGCGCTGTACTGGGCCTTCGCCCACCGGCAATGAACGAGCAACATTAAACCTTGACGCCGGCGCCCGCGCGACCCTTGTGGCGGGCGGGGCAGCCGGAGAGCGTTCGGGACGATGATGGTCGTGCGGTTGGGAGTGGCGTGGGCGACGGTGGCGGCCTTCGCGGTGTTCGGCGGCGGCTGGCTCGGAGGGCTCGACGCCCCCCTGGTGGCGGCCGGGCTGTTCGCCTGGCTGTTCGCCGTCATCCTGTGGTCGGCCTTCGGGGTGGTGCACGAGGCCGAGGAGCTGGCCGACCGCCTGGGCGAGCCCTACGGCACCCTGATCCTGACCCTGTCGATCGTGGTGATCGAGGTGGCGCTCGTCGCCGCCGTGATGCTCGGCGCCAAGGCCGCCCCGACCCTCGGGCGCGACACGATGTTCGCCGTCATCATGATCGTGATGAACGGCCTCGTCGGCCTCGGCCTGATCCTCGGCGGCCTGCGCCACCACCGCCAGAACTACAACCTGGACGGGGCGGGCGCGTATCTCGCGGCGATCATCCCGCTCACCACCATCGCGCTCATCATTCCGAACTTCACGACCTCGACCCCAGACGGCTCGCTGACCGTGGTGCAGGCGGTGGCCTTCTCGGTGCTGACGGTGGTGCTCTACGGCATCTTCCTGCTGCTCCAGACCGGGCGCCACAGCGACTTCTTCCTCGACTTCGTCAAGCCCGGCGCCGACGCGCCGGAGGCGCGCGCCGCCCACCCGGATGCCGGCGCGGGCGCGATCCTGCGCCATGCCGGCCTGCTCCTCGTCAGCCTGCTGCCGATCGTGCTCCTGTCGAAGAGCCTGGCGGCGATCCTCGACCACGGCATCAAGGCGCTGGGCGCGCCCTCGGCGCTCGGCGGCGTCATCATCGCCGCCATCGTTTTCACCCCGGAGGGCATCAGCGCCGTCAAGGCGATCCGCCGCGACCAGCTCCAGCGGGCGATCAACCTGTGCCTCGGCGCCGTGACCTCGACGGTCGGCCTCACCGTGCCGGCGGTCCTCGCCATCGGGCTGATCTCGGGCCAGCGGGTGGTGCTGGGCCTCGCCCCGGCCGAGATGGCGGTGCTGGCGATGACGCTGCTTTTGAGCGTCATCACCTTCTCGCGCCAGGGCACCACGGTGCTGGAGGGCGCCGTCCACCTCGTGGTCTTCTTCGCCTACCTGACGCTGATCTTCAGCCCGTGACACCGCCGCACCGTCGAACCGATGCGTTCGATGGTGCAGGGCAAGCCCGAACGGGCGTCGGCGCCGGATGCCTCGGCATCGACGTGTCGACGCCGAGGCACGCGGGCATGAGCCGGTCCGGCGCGGCCCTCAGCGCCGCGCCGCCAGGAGGTCGCGAATCTCGGCCAGCAGCTTCACCTCGGCCGGATCCTCCTTCTTGACCTCCTCGCGCCGCTGCAGCTGGTTCATCGCGCGGATCACCACGAACAGCACGAAGGCGACGATCAGGAAGTTCAGCGCCACGGTGATGAACTGGCCGTAGCCGATCACCGCGCCCTGCTTCTTGGCCTCGGCGTAGGCCAGCCCCGTCTGCACCTTCGAGGACAGCGGCAGGTAGTAGTTCGAGAAATCGAGCCCACCGGTGATCGCGCCCACCATCGGCATGATCACGTCCTGGACCAGCGAGGTGACGATGGCCCCGAAGGCCGCGCCGATCACCACGCCGACCGCGAGGTCGACGACGTTGCCCCGCAGGGCGAACTTCTTGAATTCCTCGAGCATGCCGGACCGGTCTCCTGCGAGCGGGGGTCTGCCCTGCGCGACGCGGCGTCACGCGGGCGGACCGACCGGGATTAAGCTGGAGCGCAAGAGGGCGCCGGGGAGTGTCGCGATGACGGATTGGGATGCGGGCCGCTACCTGACATTCGCCGACGAACGCACCCGCGCGGCGGCCGACCTCCTGGCACGGGTGCCGCTGGCCGCGCCCGCCCGGGTGGTCGATCTCGGCTGCGGGCCGGGCAACAGCACGGCGCTCCTGGCGGCGCGCTACCCCGGGGCGGCGATCACCGGCCTCGATTCCTCGCCCGCCATGCTGGCCGAGGCGCGCCGGACGCTGCCCGACCTCGCCTTTGTCGAGGCCGATCTCGCCGCCTGGGAGCCGGAGGCCCTGCCCGACCTGATCTACGCCAACGCGGTGCTGCAATGGCTGCCCGACCACGCCGCCCTGCTCCCGCGCCTCGCCGGGTTCCTGGCGCCGGGCGGCTGCCTCGCGGTGCAGATGCCCGACAACCTCGACGAGCCCTCGCACCGGCTGATGCGGGAGGTGGCCGCCGAGGCGCCGTTCCGCGACGCGCTGGCCGGCGCCGCGGGCGCCCGCACCGCGCTGGGCAGCGTGCAGGACTACGACACCTGGCTGTCGCGGGCGGGCTGCAGCGTCGATCTGTGGCGCACCACCTACATCCACCCGCTCCCCGGCCATCGCGGCATCGTCGAGTGGGTGCGCGCGACCGGCCTGCGGCCGTTCCTGGCGCCCCTCGCCCCGGACGAGCAGGCGGCCTACCTCGCCCGCTACGAGGCCGGCCTGCGCGAGGCCTATCCGGCGCAGGAGGACGGGCGGGTGCTGCTGCCGTTCCCGCGGCTCTTCCTGGTGGCGCGGCGGCGCTGAAAGGCGCCGCGCCGGGTTCAGGCCGCCGGCGCGTCCTCGGCCGGGCCCGCGGCCGCCTCGGCCTTGAGGCGGCGCCGGTACTGGTTGGCGCCGATCGGGATCGCGCAGAGATAGCCGAGGCTCAGGAGAGCCAGGATCTCGAACGGGAAGCTGATCAAGAGCCCGAACGCCGCCACCGTCACGACGAAGATCGGCAGCACGTATTCCCGCGGCACCCGCTTGCCGATGGTCTTGCCCGAGAAGGTCGGCACCGTGGAGATCACCATGAGGGCGATCACCAGCATGTAGATCAGCGCGACCGGCGCCAGGCTCGGCGCCATCTCGAAGCCGAGGAAGTGCAGGTAGAGCGGCAGCATCACGGTCAGCGCGCCGGCCGGGGCCGGCATGCCGACGAAGAAGTTCTTCTTCCATTCCGGCCGGTGGGGATCGTCCAGCATCACGTTGAAGCGCGCGAGCCGCAGCGCCATCGCGATGGCGAAGATTAGGGCGACGATCCAGCCCAGCGACTTCAGGTTGTGCAGCACGAAGCTGTAGAGGATCAGCGCCGGGGCGCAGCCGAAATTGACGAAATCGGCCAGCGAATCGAGCTCGGCGCCGAAGCGCGAGGTGCCCTTGAGCAGGCGCGCCACCCGCCCGTCGACCCCGTCGAGCACCGCGGCGGCGATGATCGCGATCACCGCCGGCTCGAACTTGCCCTCGAAGCCGAAGCGCACGGCGGTGAGCCCGAGGCACACCGCCATCAGGGTGATCATGTTGGGAATGATCATCCGCACCGGCACCGGCTTGAACCGGCGCGACTTCGGTTCGACCGACTTCGAATCGGTCGACTTGGGCTCGTTCGGCTCGGGTGCGAAGGGCGGGAAGAGGTCGTCCATGCGAGGCCTCCCCTGTCAGGTGCGCCGGAACTGCCGCACCGGGCCGGTCCCGCGCAGGTCGGCCAGCACGGTCTCGCCCGCCACCGCCTTCTGGCCGAGGCCGACCAGCACCCGCGTGCCCGCCGGCAGGTAGACGTCGACCCGCGAGCCGAAGCGGATCAGGCCGAAGCGGTCGCCGACCGTGAGGTCGTCGCCGGGCTTGACCCAGTCGACGATGCGGCGCGCGACGAGGCCGGCGATCTGCACCACGCCGATCCGCACCGATTCGCCGTTCTGGCGGGTCTCGATGACGAGGCCGTTGCGCTCGTTGTCCTCGCTCGCCTTGTCGAGCTCTGCGTTGAGGAAGAGGCCCGGGGTGTAGTGGACCTGGTCGATGCGGCCGGTGACCGGCACCCGGTTCACGTGACAGTCGAACACGTTCATGAACACCGAGATCCGCAGCATCGGCACGGACGGCAGGTCGAGCTCGGAGGGCGGCAGCACGGTGCTGATCAGGTTCACCCGGCCGTCGGCCGGCGAGATCACCAGCCCGTCGCCGACCGGGACGATCCGCTCGGGGTCGCGGAAGAAGTAGCAGACCCACAGGGTCAGCAGCAGGAAGATCCAGCCGAGGAACTGCACGAAGGTGCCGGCGAGCACCGTCAGCACGATGCCGATCGCGATGAAGGGGTAGCCCTCCTTGTGGATCGGCACGAGCACGCGGCGGATCGTCTCGAACAGGTCGGTCATAAGTCCTCGGGTCGGTCCTCGGGCCGTCGTCCCGGCCGCGAACGGCCGGTCCAGCGCCCGCGGATGGCAGGCGCGTGGCTTCGCGTCAATCGTTCGATCGGCGCGGGAGCGCGTGCTTGTCGGCCATCGCCTGGAGGATGTTGGAGAAATCGTCGGTCCAGGGGCGCCGCGCCCGATCGGGGCCGATCCGCTCCCAGGCCGGATCGGCCGCGAGCGTGCCGAGATGGGCGGGATCGCGGGCGAGCAACGCGACCGTGCCCGCGGCACGGAACCGCACCGGGTCGAAGGCAAAGGCTTCGCGGGCGACGAAGGTCGACAGGTCGAACTCCGCACCGACCCGGGCCACGATGCGACCGAGGTCGAGGTGGCGGTTGGTGATGTGCATCACCAGCACGCCGGTGGGCGACAGCTTGGCGAGGTAGAGCGCCAGGGCTTCCCGGGTGAGGAGGTGGGCCGGGATCGCGTCGGACGAGAAGGCGTCGATCATCAGGAGTCCGAACCCGCCCGGATTCTCGCCGCCCGGCGCCTCGGCGAGGGTCAGGCGGGCGTCGCCCAGCACCACCGGCATGTCGGGGCCGCAGGCCGAGAGGAAGCGGAATTTCTCCGGATCGCGGGCGATGCGGGCGACCGCCGGGTCGATCTCGTAGAAGCGCCAGGCTTCGTCCCCGACCCGGTGGCAGGCGAGGCTGCCGGTCCCGAGACCGACCACCGCGACGGCGCCGAGCGAGCCGCCCCGCGCCGCCCGCACGCTTCGGATCGCCCTGCCGAGCGGCCCTTCGGGCGTGTAGTAGACCAGGGGCTCCGGCGGCCCGTCGGGGGCGGTGCCGTCCGGGTTCACGAGCCGCATCGCCCCGTGGATCGTGGTGCCGTGCATGAGCAGGCGCATCGTCCCGTCCGGCGTCTCGGCGATGCGGTGGATGCCGAAGAACGAGCGCATGCTCACCGCCGCGTCCGCCCGCATCACCGAGAGGCCGGCCACGAGGGCGAGCAATGCCGCCACGGCGAGGCGCTGCGGATCGCGCCAGCTCGCCGCCAGCAGGCCCGCCCCCGCGAGGGCGAGGAGCTGCGGCAGGGCCGACACGCCGAGGGCCCGCCCAGCCAGCACCATGAGCGCCGCCGCGGCCATCGCCGCGAGACCGCCCTGCGCAGCCCGGACGAGCGAGGCGCGGCCGCCGGCAGCGAAGCCCGGCTGGCAGGCCAGGGCGGCGACGATCAGCAGCGGGTACTCGACCACCCGCGAGAACACGAGCGGCGCGACCAGCCCGCAGGCGATGCCACCGAGCACGCCCCCGAGCGAGACGCACACGTAGAACTCCGTCAGCCGGTCGGAAGCCGGACGCAGGTGGTAGAGCCTCGCGTGGCCGATCAGGGCGCTGACGAAGAACAGGCCGAGATGGAGCGCGAGCCCGCCCCACAGCCCGACGCCGACGACGAAGCTCGCGAGCGCGAGCGCGGTGCCCCAGACCTGGAGGCGCAGGAGCGCCGGGCCGGGCCGGCCCATCCCGTCCCGGAAGGCGATCACGAAGGTGAGGAGGAAGAGCGCGAGGGGCGCCACCCAGAGGAGGGGCGCCGCCGCGACATCGGTCGAGATGTGGGCGGTGACCGAGACCAGGAGGGCGGAGGGCACGAAGGCGAAACCGATCCAGGCCCAACGCCGTGGCCAGCCCGGTGCGGGGGAAGCCAGGGCCGGTGCCGGCGTCCCCGGTGACGCCGGCAGAGCGGTACCGGAGGCGAGGCCTGAGGCCAGGATGAGGAGGCCGAGGACCGCGAAGCCCGCAACCCACGCCTCGGCCTGCACCCGCAACGTCAGGAGGGGCTCGATCAGCAGCGGGTAGGCGAGGAGCGCGGCGAAGGAGCCGACATTCGAGGCGGCGTAGAGGAAGTAGGGGTCGCCGGCCCGCGGATGGCCCGAGCGGGCGAACCAGGCCTGGAGCAGCGGCCCGTTCGCCGAAAGGGCGAAGAACGGCAGCCCGACCGCGGTCGCGAAGAGGCCGACGAGCCAGAGCGCCTCGTTCTCTCCCGGCGGCCGGTCGAAGCCTGCCGGCAGGCCGATCGGCAGCGCCAGCGCGGCGACCAGCATCAGCCCGAGATGGACTGCGAGCGCCGCGCGGGTGCCGAGATGCCGAGCGAGCAGGTGGGCGTAGAGATAGCCGCCGAGCAGCAGGGCCTGGAACACCACCAGGGCGACCGACCACGTCGCCGGGCTGCCACCGAGGCGCGGCAGCACCATCTTGGTGAACATCGGCTGGACCGAGAACAGCAGGAAGGCGGAGAGCAGCAGGGCGATCGCGGCGGCCGAAACCTGCAAACGGACGAGGAAGGGGCCGGAGCGAGGGACGGCCGCCGTCGCGGGCGGGATGGCCGAAGTGGGCAGGTCGATCGACATGGATAGGTCCGGCGGGCTCGGGCCCATTCTCGCCCGGTGCCGTTTAAGACGAGGTGCAGGGGAGCGCCGATGCACGCTCCCCGTCACTCACGAGACCGCGGCCGGCTCGGGCGCCTTGGCGAGCGTCCCGGGGATCTCGCCGGGCTCCAGGTGCGTGCGCAGGCTCTCGCCCTCCTGCGATTCCGCACGCTTGAGCGCCTCGCGGGCGGCCTCCGCCTCGCGCTGGCGGTTCCACATCGCAGCGTAGACGCCGCCCTGGTCCAGCAGCCCCAGGTGGGTGCCGCGCTCGGCGATGCGGCCCTGGTCGAGGACGATGATCTCGTCGGCCCCGACCACCGTCGACAGGCGGTGGGCGATGACGAGCGTCGTGCGGCCGCGGCTCACCCGGTCGAGGGCGTCCTGGATCTCGCGCTCGGTGAAGGAATCGAGCGCCGAGGTCGCTTCGTCGAGGACGAGGATCGGCGGGCCCTTCAGGATGGTGCGGGCGATGGCGACGCGCTGCTTCTCGCCGCCCGAGAGCTTCAGGCCGCGCTCGCCCACCGGGGTGTCGTAGCCCTCCGGCAGGGCGGCGATGAAGCGGTCGATCTGGGCCAGCGTCGCCGCCTCCCGCACTTCCGCCTCGGAGGCCTCCCAGCGGCCGTAGCGGACGTTGTAGCCGATCGTGTCGTTGAACAGCACGGTGTCCTGCGGCACCATGCCGATCGCGGCGCGCAACGAGTCCTGCTGCACCGACGCGATGTCCTGCCCGTCGACCGTGATGCGGCCTCCTTGCGGCTCGTAGAACCGGAACAGCAGGCGCGACAGCGTCGACTTGCCGGCCCCCGACGGACCGACGATCGCGACGGTGCGCCCCGCCGGCACCGTGAAGCTGATGCCGCGCAGGATCGGCCGCTCCGGCACGTAGGCGAAGTGCACGTCCTCGAACCGCACGACCGCGTCCGAGACCGCGAGCGGCTGCGCGCCCGGCCGGTCGGCGATCTCCGGGTTGCGGTGCAGGATCTTGAACATGTCGTCGATGTCGATCAGGGCCTGCTTGATCTCGCGATAGATCATGCCCATGAAGTTGAGCGGCATGGAGAGCTGCACCAGCATCGTGTTGACGAGCACGAAGCTGCCGATCGTCGCCCGCCCGGCCATGATGTCGCGGGCGGCCAGCCACATCACCACGCCCATGCCGATCGTGAAGATCACCGCCTGGCCGGCGTTGAGCACCGCGAGCGAGACGTAGGTCTGGGTCGAGGCCTTCTCGTAGCGGGCCATCGACTGGTCGTAGCGGTCCGTCTCGCGCTTTTCGGCGCCGAAATACTTCACCGTCTCGTAGTTGAGCAGCGAATCGACCGCCTTGGTGTTGGCGTCGGTGTCGGAATCGTTCATCCGCCGGCGGATGGCGATGCGCCACTCCGTGGCCTTGTAGGTGTAGCCGAGATAGGCCGCCACCATGACGAGCACCACCACCGAGTAGAGGATGTCGAACTCGTAGGCGAGCGTGCCGATGACGAGCAGGAACTCGACGATGGTCGGCACCAGCGTCAGCACCATCAGGCGCGACAATTCCTCGATGCCGTTGCGGCCGCGCTCGAGCACCCGGGTCAGGCCGCCGGTCTTGCGCTCGAGGTGGAAGCGCAGCGACAGCTGGTGCATGTGCTGGAACGTCTGCAGCGCCAGGCGCCGCACCGCGTGCATCGCCACCTTGGCAAACAACCCGTCGCGCACCTGCGTCAGCAGCGCCATGGCGATCCGGGTGGCGCCGTAGAGCAGGATCATCAGGGCGGGCGCCGCCCAGATCCCGGTCGGCACCGCGGCCTCCTTGCCGAGGCCGTCCCGGCCGCCCACCACCGCCACCAGGGCGTCGGTCGCCCATTTGAAGGTGAACGGCATCGCCAAGGTGACCACCTTGGCGACGAGCAGGAGACCGAAGGCGATGAAGACGCGCCGCTGCAGGTCGGGCCGGCCGTGGGGCCAGAGATACGGCCACAGGCGGCGGTAGGTCGCGACGAGGCCGGGCCGCTCGGGCTCGGCCGGGGGGGTCTGTTGACTGGACAAGGGACCGGTTCCGGGCGGGATCGGCGCCGGATATAGGCCAGGACAATCCGGCAAGACAGCGCGTCCGACGCGGCCCGGACCTGCGGCGGCGGCGCCGTTCGGCGCGCCGGCGCCCGGCCGCACGTCGCAGCACGACGACGCCCGGCACGGCTTCGCCGATGCCGATCCGTCGGAGCGGGAAACTCAGCCTCGCCCCTGCGCCGCCGACGGCTGACCCTTGCCGTCGCCCTTGCCCTCGCGCTGGCCCTGCGGCCGGGGCGTCTCTCCGGGCAGCACGAAGACCTGGCCGGGATAGATCCGGTTCGGGTCGCGGATCTGGTCCTGGTTGGCGTCGAAGATCACCGTGTAGCGCAGGCCGCGGCCGTAGGTCCGGCGGCTGATGCTCCACAGGTTGTCGCCGCGCACGATCCTGGCGGTGCTGATGCCGGGCACG
This sequence comes from Methylobacterium ajmalii, assembly GCF_036448855.1. Taxonomy (NCBI): domain Bacteria; kingdom Pseudomonadati; phylum Pseudomonadota; class Alphaproteobacteria; order Hyphomicrobiales; family Methylobacteriaceae; genus Methylobacterium; species Methylobacterium ajmalii. The sequence goes on along the minus strand of NZ_JAZFXT010000028.1, from coordinate 297,852 downwards.
AACACCGCGCCGGGATCGGCGGGCGCGAGGCCGGCCTCCGCGCCCGGGGCGGCCGGGGGCGCGGGTGGCGCGGGTGGCGCGGGTGGCGCCGCCGCGACCACGGGCGCCTCGGGTGATGCCGGACGACCGGCCGGCGGGGCCGGAACGGGCGGCGGCGACGGCGCGAGATGTGCGGCATCGGACCGGGCGGGACCGGCCGGAGCCGGACCGGCTTGCACCGGAGCAGGCTTGACCGGGGCGGGTTTGATCGGGGCGGCTTGCGCCGGCTCGCCCAGGGCCAGGGGCATCGCGAAGGCGGTCTCGGCCCGGGTCTCGACCTTGCCGGAGGCGGGATCGACCTGGTCGACCCGCACCCGGTAGTCGCCGGGCTTGACCCCGCTGCCGATCGTGAAGGCGATGCGGCCGTCCGGCCCGGCCTGGCCGGGAGCCACCAGCGTGTCGTTGAGGTAGAGCCGCAGGGCCGCCTTCGGGGCGCCCCGCGCGGTGACGTAGAGCCGGCCGCCCGCCTCGGCATCGACGCCGACGACCTTCACCGACTCGGGCCGGGCCTCCTCCTTGCCCGGACGCTCGGGCGCGCCCTTGCCGATCGGGCCGCCGCTCTTGGCCTCGACCTTCGGGGAGGCCTTCGCCTCGGGCGAGGGATTGGCCGATGATTTGGCCTCTCGAGCGACATTGGTCTCTTCGTCGACCTTGGTCTCCTGGGCGCTGTTGGTCTTCTGGGCGCTCTTGGTCTCCTGGGCGCTCTTGGTCTCCTGGGCGCCCTTGGCCCCGGACGGTCCGGGCGCAGCCTCGGGCAGCGACAGGACTGCGGTCGGCCGATCGGGTGCCGTCACGGCGACCAGGGGCTTGGCGCGCCGGTCGGGCGCCACCACCACCACCGCGCTGTCGCGGCCGGTCAGCCGCGTGCCGTCCGGCGCGGTGCTCTGGAGCGTGATCTCGCTGGTTCCGGGCGGCAGGGCCGGCGGCACCAGGGCGAAGTTGCCGGCTGCGTCGGCCGTGGCGCTGGCGAAGGGCCGGCCGTCGCGCATCAGCGCGACCTCGGCCCCGGGCCGGGTGCGTCCGGCGACGACGTTCGACCCGTCGGGCTCGACCCGGAGGACGTCGAAGGCCGGGGTGCCCTCCGGCGCTGCGGGAGCGGGTGATGCGGGCATGGCGGGTGCCGGCAGCGCCGCGACCGGCGCGGGCGTCGAGGCCGGGGGCGGCGCATCGGGCGAGAGCAGCGAGAACAGGCGCGTGCCGCTCGCCGCGACGCCGATCAGCACGAACCCCGCCACGAGGCCGACGGCCCCGAGGACGAGGCCGCGGCGCAGCTCGGTCGTCGGCCTCCCGCTGGTCATCGTACGCTACTCCCGGTCACGCAGCCTCTCCGCCGATGGGCACTCCGGGGCACCGAAGCCCCGGCGCGACCTTTCGCCGTCCGGTCGACACGCCGGCGCCATCGACCCCATAGTAACATCAGTGACCGGGCGAGACCACGCGGCGGGCCGGCCCGGCCGGAAACTTGCGTGGGACGCGGCGGCGTAGGGACGGCCGGAGAGCGGCCGCGAACGGTGCGGAGACTCGATGCGGACGGTTTGCGTGTATTGCGGCTCGGGATTCGGCACCGATCCGGTCTTCGAGGCGGCGGCGCGGGCGCTGGGGCGCCACCTGGCGGAGGCCGGCATCGCGCTGGTCTATGGCGGCGGCAATGTCGGGCTGATGGGCACGGTGGCCCGCGCCGTGCTCGACCATGGCGGCCACGTCACCGGCATCATCCCGGACTTCCTCAAGTCGCGCGAGCGCATGCTCGACGACGTGCAGGAGACGATCGTCGTCCCCGACATGCACACCCGCAAGAAGCTGATGTTCGACCGCTCGGACGCCTTCGTGGCGATGCCGGGCGGCATCGGCACCCTGGAGGAGCTGGTCGAGCAGATGACCTGGTCGCAGCTCGGCCAGCACGCCAAGCCGATCCTGCTGCTCTCGGTGGTCGATTTCTGGGCCCCCTTCCTCGGCCTCCTCGACCACATGCGCCGCACCGGCTTCATCCGCGAGGGCCTCGACCTCAGCTACCTCGTCGCCGAGGCGCCCGAGCAGGTGGTGCCGATGCTGATCGCCGCGGTCGGCCGGGCCGAGCCGCGTCCGGAAGCCGAGGCGCTGATCGAGGAGAAGTTCTGAGAGACTGTTTGACCGATCGATATAATCTATTCCACCAGCAACCTCATCCTGAGGTGTTGGCGATCGGAGATCGCACGCGATCTCTGATCGACCGACCTCGAAGGAGGGCTCCGGAATCCTCCGAGATCACTGGATCCCTCCTTCGAGGCTCAGCGATCTTCGACCGCCCGCGATCTGTGATCGCCAGCACCTCAGGATGAGGTGGAGGGTAGGATGGAAAATCCCCTCGCGATCGTGTCGTCGCAAGTCAAACAGGCTCTGAGACGAGATCCCGGCTGCTGTCGCGGCCGGAGCTGCGGCCCGCCGATGGCCCGGCGTTCGACGTCCTGCACGCTGCGCGCCGGATACCGGCACGGAACTCCTTCCCGAGCGGGAGCCCGGGGGTCGCCTCCCCGGGGCTTTCGGCGGCGACCGACGGTGGCGGATCGACCGCCGGGGATGAATGGGACATCCATCCGCCGAGGCTACTCCAACCGTGGATTATCTATCGGCATCGACGGTCATGCCGTGTGCGGTCGCAGACTCTAGTCAAAATAGATCGATCGACTTTCGATAACGGCTGTTCGATGAAATATATAGCTTGAAATTTGCTATATATAAATACGCCTTTAATGATCGCTCAGAAGTTAGGCTGACAATACGTTCATACGGAAAACAGTTTTCCGTGTTATTTGATTATTGACTCGACGTCTCCCGAAAATACAATCATAAAAATTCGGCGAAATCGGCAATTATGTGCCGTTTGTGCGAGGGAGAAAACTATTGATAAGAGATTCCGATCGTCGCGCCTACGTCAGGGAGCAAATCGAACTCATCCGACGCAGCAGTGACGAGGACGTCCACGAGGTCATCATCAAGGCGGGCCTGCCCGACAGCCATGACCAGCAACTCGTGACCACGGTCGCGCGGGCGCTCCAACGGCGCAGCCTGTCGACCTCGCCCCGGGATGTGCTGCCGATCCGCCGGGAGTTGCTGGAGGAGGCGTCGAAACGGGACATCCCGAAAGGGCGGCGGGCTCTTGCCGTGCTGAAGCGCTCTCAACTGGAGGACCAGAGCCTCGCGGCGCAGGTGGCCCGCCGCACCGAGCGCCCGCAAGCCTTGCGCAACATGCGGGAACACACCCTCAACGCCATGCGTCCGCTGATGCAGTCTGCGGTCATTCAGGACAGCCTGGCCACCGAGGCCGGCCGTCGGCGCAGGCCGGCGGATCCGCAGCCCAGGGCATTCTGGACGTCCGGCAGCTTCCTGGTCCGCATGAAGGACAAGGAACTGCCGAAGCTGATCGACACCGACGCCGCCGACGGCATCGAAGGCGTGTACCTCAACCGCAAGCTGCTCGTACCGCCGATGGTGACGCCCAAGCAGTTGCCGCAATCGGTGGAGGACAACAAGGTCAGTGCCTGGGGCATCCGCATGATCGGCGCCCTCGCGGTCTGGGGGGCGTTCGGGTGCCGCGGCCGGGGCATCAAGGTCGGCCTCCTGGATACGGGCGTCGATGCCACCCATCCGGATCTGGTCGGCAAGATCGCCGCCTGGGCCGAGTTCGACGCGAAGGGCGAGCGGGTTCTCAAATCGACGACCCCCCACGACCCCGACGGCCATGGAACGCACTGCGCCGGCACGATCGTCGGCGGCAATGCCGGCGGCCGGTGGATCGGCGTGGCGCCGGAAGCCGAGATCGCCGCGGCCCTCGTCATCAGCGGCGCGAAGGGCGGGACGGACGCCCAGGTGCTGGCCGGAATCGACTGGGCGATCGAGCAGGGCGTCGACGTGATCAACATGTCGCTCGGCGGCCTGATCTGGGGGCCCGACGTACCGAGCACGTATACGAGCGCGATCCTGAACGCGTTGCGGGTCGGCATTCCGGTGGTCACGGCCATCGGCAACGAGGGCAGCCAGACCAGCGGCTCGCCCGGAAACGACCTGTTCGCCTTCGCGGTCGGCGCGACCGACTACCGGAGCTGGGCCGCCGGCTTCAGCGGCGGACGCACCCAGGTCATCCGCAAGTCTCCGTTCTTCCCGGGGGGCAGCCTGCCGCTCGTCTATTCGAAGCCCGATATCTCGGCGCCCGGCGTCGCCGTCCTGTCGGCCGCCCCCAACGGAGACTGGCGCCATCTCAATGGCACGTCGATGGCGGCCCCGCACGTCGCGGGCGCCGTTGCACTTCTCCTGAGCGCGACCGATATCAAGGACGTCGTCAAACCACACGAGCGCGCCTTCGTCATCCAGGACCTTCTGACAGGTTCAGCCGAAGAACTCGGCGAGGCAGGACAGGATCATCGGTTCGGATTCGGCCGGCTCGATGTCTTGCGGGCGATCGGATTTGCGAAAGACCTTGGCTATTGACGGGCGGAACCGGACCGTGATTCAAGATTTGTTCATCGAACGGGGGCAAAACCGTGTGACGCGCGAATTTGTTCTCGACGGAGATCGCACATGCAGATGAAATCCGGGGCAACGCCGATCAGTCTTGGCAAGATCCGCTCGGACGAGTTGCGCGACCACGTCCTGCATTCCGACGTAGAACCGACGACAGTCATCGTCGAAGTCGATCTGCCTGTACCTCAGATTGCGGTTTCGGGCGGCAACCGCATCGGCACGCAGCAGGCCCGTTTCAGCATTCTGCCATCCGCCACCTCAAGTTCAACCATGGAGGCGAAGGTTGCGGAGATCCGCCGGGCCCTGACCGACGCGCTCGGCAGGCAGCCGGGCAAGTTCCTGGCCTCGTCCCGGTCGTTCATCCTGGATGCGACGGGGAACGAGCTAAGTCGAATCGCCGCGCTCCCGACCGTGCTGGCCATCTGGCCGAACGTGCGCCGTTAGCGCGGGAGGCCGCACAGCCTTTCGGTGCAGGGCTCGGCCATCCGCTCCTCGAGATCGGAAGGCCGGATCGAACGAGACCGGGCATCGCCCTCCCGCTTTTCTGCGCCGGATCGCTACACCCGCGGCGTCGGATCTACTGCATTGGGCGGGCGATCGACCGGGCGGACCGGGGGAGCCTGATGATGGCGTTGCCGGATGAGCCGCGATAGGGCGAGAAATGTTCCGCCGGATCGCGGTTCACGAGGAGCAAACCTTGGACTCGAAGCCCCCCAACGACATGCTGCCCTACCGCCTGGTCACGGGTAAGGACGACGCCAACTTCTGCCGCCGGATCTCGGAGGCGCTGGCGCTCGGCTACCGGCTCCACGGCTCGCCCGCCTGCACCTTCAACGGCACGGACGTGATCGTGGCGCAGGCCGTGGTCTGGCCGTCGGCGGTCGCAGCCGATGCACCGGGAGACGCCACCCCGCACGCCTGATGGGCAAGGGCCGGCCGGAGGCCGGCCGAGCCGGTCTCGGTCTACGGGTTCACCGTCCAGCTCGTCGTCCCGTCCTTGTTGTCCTTCACCGTGACGCCGAGCGCCGTCAGCGCCCCGCGGATTCGGTCGGATTCCGCCCAGTCCTTGCGGGTTCGGGCGTCCTTGCGCTCGGCGATGAGCCGTTCCACCTCGGCCGCGTCGACGCCGGAGGCCGCCACCGCCGCCTGGGCGCGGGCGGACTTGGTCTGCCCGAGGAGCCCGAGCAGGCCGGCGCCGGCCTTGAGCGAGGCCGGGTCGGCGAGGCGGTGGACCTCGCCGAGTGCGGCCGGGGTGTTGAGGTCGTCGAGCAGCGGCTCGAGCACGCTGTCGGGGGCGGGACCGGGCTCAGCGTCGCCGGCGGCCTCGTACCAGCGGTCGAGGGTGCGGCTCGCTTCTTCGAGGCCGCGCAGGGTCCAGTCGATCGGCTGGCGGTAATGGGTGCGCAGCATGGCGAGGCGCACGACCTCGCCGGGCCAGTCCGCCAGCACCTCGCGCAGCGTCACGAAGTTGCCGAGCGACTTCGACATCTTCTCCCCCTCGACCTGCAGGAAGCCGTTGTGGAGCCAGAGGTTGGCCATCACCGGCGTGCCGAAGCAGCAGCGGGTCTGCGCCACCTCGTTCTCGTGGTGGGGGAACACCAGGTCGATGCCGCCGGCATGGATGTCGAAGGTCTCGCCGAGATGCTTCCAGGCCATCGCCGAGCACTCGATGTGCCAGCCCGGGCGGCCCGCGACGCCGATTCCGCCGGGCGAGGGCCAGGACGGCTCGCCGGGCTTCGAGGGCTTCCACAGCACGAAGTCGAGGGGCGAGCGCTTGTAGGGCGCCACGTCGACCCGGGCGCCGGCCTCCATCTCGTCGAGGGGACGGCGCGACAGGGCGCCGTAATCGGGCATCGAGGGCACGTCGAACAGCACGTGGTCCTCGGCCACGTAGGCGTGGCCGGCGGCCACCAGCCGGTCGATCAGCGCCGTCATCTCGACGATGTGGTCGGTCGCCCGCGGCTCGATCATCGCGGGCGGACGGCCCGGCACGTTCACGTCGTCGGGCAGCAGGATGCCGAGGCGGCGGATGTCGTCGTGGAACTGCGCCAGCGTCCCGTCGGTCAGCTCGCGGATGGTGATGCCGCGCTCCGCCGCCCGGGCGTTGATCTTGTCGTCCACGTCCGTGACGTTGCGGGCATAGGTCACCGTGTCGGCCCCGTAGAGGTGGCGCAGCAGCCGGAAGAGCAGGTCGAAGACGATCAGCGGCCGGGCGTTGCCGATATGGGCCGCGTCGTAGACGGTCGGGCCGCAGGCATACATCCGCACCCGGCCCGAATCGATCGGCCGGAGCGGCTCCTTGGCCCGGGAGAGCGTGTTGTAGAGGCGCAACAGCGAGGCCATGAAACACCTGCGGGAGGAGAGCGGGCCGGGGCGCCGCGGGACGCGCCGGCCAAGGTTCTAAGTCGTTGCCGGGCCGGGCTTCGGGCCCGGCCGGACCACCCCCGGGACCGCCGCGCCCCGGCGACCGCGGCGGCCGCCTGTTGCACGGGTGAGACGCCCGGGAGCGCCGATCCGGGTTAGCCCAATTCCGTGAGCAATTCGAGAAGGCAGACGCCGCCGGGGCCAAGCCCCGTCCGGACCCTGCGTAATCGTCCCGCTCGCACGATGCGTAGAGAGATTGTTTACCACCCCCGCCCAGTGTCGGGCCGGAGCCGGATGCCGACGGCTCCGTTCAGAAGGTTTGCCCCATGCGTCGCACCCTCGCCGTCCTCAGCGCCCTCGGTGTCCTGGCCGCCGCCCTCCCGGCGCACGCCGCATCGCAGACGCCCGGCGTGGAGAAGACCTTCCTGATCCCCTCGAGCGACGGCTACGGCGTCGCCGAGTGCCTGACCACCGGCGGCGAGTGCGGCCAGGTGGTGGCGGATGCCTGGTGCGAGTCGCAGGGCTACGCCAAGTCGGCCTCCTACGGCATCGCCGCCCAGGACGACTATACCGGCGCGATCGAGGCCGCCCCCGCGGTGAAGCCCTCCGACCGCCCGATCCGGATCACCTGCCGCGACTGATTCTTTTCGCAGAGGCGAGCCAGGCAGGGGACGGAAAGCCGGCATCGGGACGCGCCGGCATCTCGTCGCCCGCATCGGCGGACGCATTGCGGCTCGTTCTCGGGCTGCGAACCGGAACACCGATCAGACGATCCTGCGGCATCCGCGGCCCCGGAACGACGTGGTGACCGCGAGCATCGTCGGGCCGGACATGCGCGCGTCGTCCGGCACCGCCACGATCCGCTGGCACGCCACCCGGATCGGCCTATCTCGGACCTCGAAGACCGACGGCCGGGACGGTGGAGGAACCGGGGCATGATCCGAAGCATCGTCATCGTCGCGGCCCTGCTGCCGAGCCTGGCGCTCGCCGCTCCACGGTACCGCGCCCCCGTCGGCCCGCTCGTCCCGGGCCTCCCCGGCTACGATTGCCGGCTCTGGACCCCGTTCGACCACGACGTCGTCGGCCCCTACCCGCGCCCGGGCGCCCGCCCGGTGCGGGCCGCGAGCGGCTGGGACCGCACCGCCTACGGCTACGGCACCGGCGGCGCCTCGGCCTCCGGTGCCGTCGCGTATCCGGTCAACAGCGTGGCCGAATGCGACCTCGGCGCGACGACCCTCGGCCGCGGCGGGCTCGACATCCTGCCGCGCTGACGGCCCGAGCATGTTTTCGACGATACGGGAGCCGGTTCGTCGGAAAGGGGCGCGGCCGAACCCAGGATCCGGTGCAGCGCCCGGTCGCAACCGCGATCGGGCGCCGCCCCTCTCTCAGGTGCCCGGCTGGCCGTGCACCGCCTTGTAGAAGAACTCCTTCCACTCCTTCGGCCGGTTCTTCAGCACCCCGGCCTTCGAGAGGTGATCGGCCTGCAGCATCGTGCCGTAGGGCGTGGTCGAGAAGACGACGCCGGGCTGCTTCATCATCGCGACGAGCTCGTCGGGCTCGAACTTCTCCTTGGTGGCGGCAAGGTAGAGCGTGGCAGCCTTCTTCGGATCGTCGCGGATCAGCGCGTTGGCCTCGTCGATCGCGGCGAGCACCGCGGCGGTGGTCTTCGGGTTCTGCTCCATGAACTTGCCGCGGCCGAACACGATGGCGTTGCTCAAGGGGCCCCCGACCACGTCGTAGGAGTTGAGCACGACGTGGATCTTCGGGTCCTTCAGCTCGATCTGCTGGTAGGGCGGCAGCGAGAAGTGGCTGTTGACCTCGCTGGTGCCGCCCAGTAGGGCGCCGACCGCGTCGGGATGGCCGAGCTGGATCGTGATCGCGTCGAGCTTGTTGCGGCCGGCCTCGCCGAACTGGCGCTCGGCGGCGATCTGCAGCATCACGGCCTGGGCCGAGACCTTCACGGTCGGCACCGCGATCCGGTCCTTGGCCGAGAAGTCGGCCAGCGTCTTCACCGCCGGGTTGCGGGTCACGAGCAGCATCGGCGCGCCGGCCGAGGCGGCGAGCCCCTTCACCTCGCCGCGGGTGCGGTCCCAGGCGAGCAGCAGGTTGGTGGCGCCGCTGGTGACGAAATCGACGTTGCCGGAAATCAGCGCATCGACCGAGGCGCCGCCGCTCGTCAGCGTGACCCAGCTCACCTTCACGTCGCCGAGGCCGGCGGCCGCGACGTGCTTCTCGACCAGGCGCTGCTGCTCGGCCAGCACCATCGGCATGTAGATCAGGCCGGGCTGGCGGGTGAAGCGGACCTCTCCGGTCTCGGCCTTCGCGGCGGGGGCGGCGAGGCCGAGCGCGACGGCCAGCGCGCCGACGGCGCGCCTGAGGAACGGCATGGGCGAATGCTCCCTGGTTCTCGGCCCGTGTCCGGGCGCCGCAAGTCGGGCGCCCGCCGGAACCGTTCAGGGAGCCAGGGTCTGGAAATACCCCGGAAACGTCAAGCCGTGACGGCGGCCTCAGGCCGAGATCGCCGAGGCGGCGTCGGACCGGTGCTGGGCGGCGCGGGTGCGGTTCGCCACCATGCGGTCGTGCAGCCGCACGATGGTGCGCGAACCGGTGCTGGTGAAGGCGAAGGGCAGGATCCCGTGCACCAGGCAGGCGAGGCCGCCGACGATCATGCTGAAGCCGAAACCGGTCGCGACGCCCATATGCTCGAGATAGGTCTCGCCGACGGCGGCGGGGTGCTCGGAGAAGGACAGCTTCGACATCGGGCTCCTCGTTGGGCTCGGTTCGGTGTTTCGAAAGGCAGCTTGAGGATCGCACGGGGGCCGCGAAGCCGGATTGCGAATTTTACCCCTTCTTCGTAGGCTGGCGCAAACAGGTTGCGCGTGAGCGCGAAAGATTGGAAAATTTTCGCGTGGACGAGTTCGACCGAAAAATCCTGTTGTGCCTCCAGGAGAACGCGGCCGATTCGCTCGAGGCGATCGCCGCCCGGGTCGGCCTCTCCGCCTCGCCGTGCTGGCGGCGGATCCAGAAGCTCGAGACGCAAGGGGTGATCCAGCGCCGGGTGGCGCTCCTCGACCCCGACCGGATGCGGGTCGGCGTCACGGTGTTCGTCTCGGTGCGCACCAACCGCCACACCGCCGACTGGGCCGAGCGCTTCTGCGCCGCGGTGATGAGCATCCCGGAGGTGGTCGAGTTCTACCGCATGAGCGGCGAGACCGATTACCTCCTGCGCATCGTCGTACCCGACATCGCGGCCTACGACCGGGTCTACAAGCGGTTGATCCAGTCGGTCGACCTGTACGACGTCAGTTCCGCCTTCGCGATGGAGCGGATCAAGTACACGACGGCACTGCCGGTGACTTACGCCGAGTGAGGCGCGGCCGGGCCGGCACTGCGCGGGTCTGGCCTGCGCGCGGCGCCGGTTGCTTTCCGGGCCGATCGGTTTAGCTGCGACGCGGGACGTCGCCGGGGCGGTTCCTCCCGCGAGGGCCCCTCCCCTGCCGGCGACGCCACGCCCAAAGCCGCCCCGTCGAGAAGAGCCCCATGACGACCCCCCGGACGACGCGCCGTCCCCTCGTGATCGCCGCCGTGATGGCCGCGATGGCGATGGTGGCGATCGAGGCCACGATCGTCTCGACGGCGATGCCGGGCATCGTCGGCGAGCTCGGCGGGCTGTCGATCTACGCCTGGGTCTTCTCCGGCTTTCTCCTGACCCAGACCGCCGCCACCATCGTGTTCGGCAAGCTCGCCGACATCCACGGCAGGAAGCCGGTGCTGCTCATCGGCATCGCGGTCTTCCTCGCGGCGTCCTTCCTGTGCGGCCTCGCCTGGTCGATGCCGGCGATGATCGCCTTCCGGCTGATCCAGGGCATCGGCGCGGGCGCGATCCAGCCGGTCTCGCTCACCATCGTGGGCGACCTCTACACGGCCCAGGAGCGCGGGCGGATCCAGGGCTTCCTCGCCAGCGTCTGGGCGATCTCGGCGGTGGTCGGGCCGCTGGCCGGCGGCTTCATCGTCGCGCACGCCTCGTGGTCGTGGATCTTCTGGATCAACCTGCCGGTCGGCGTGGTGGCGAGCGGCCTGTTCCTGGCCTTCCTGCACGAGGGCGAGCGGCGCGAGCGCCGGCCGGTCGACGCGGCGGGTGCCGCGCTGTTCACGCTCACGGTCGCGGCCCTGATGGTCGGGCTGACCGAGGCCGGCGAGGGCCGCTGGCCGGTCGTCGGCCTGGCCGCGGGGGTCGGCCTCGTGGCGGCGGTGCTGCTCGCCGTCCAGGAGCGCCGGGCGCCGGAGCCGGTCATCGACGCCTCGCTCTGGCGGCGCCGGCCGATCGCGGCGGCCAACGCCGCCTCGCTGCTCGCCGGCATGGCTCTGATCGGGCTCACCACCTTCCTGCCGATGTACGTCCAGGGCGTGCTCGGCCAGACCCCGATCGTCGCCGGCATGGCGCTCACCGTGATGGTGCTCGGCTGGCCGATGGGCGCGACGCTGGCGGCGCGCAACCTGCACCGCTTCGGCCTTCGCCGCATCCTGGTCTGCGGCAGCCTGCTGCTGCCCCTCGGCGCCGTCGCCTTCGTCACCCTCGAGCCCGGCAGCTCGCCGGTGCGGGCCGGCCTCGGCTCGCTGGTGATGGGCTTCGGCATGGGGCTCCTCAGCAACGCCGCCCTGATGCTGATCCAGGAGATCGTGCCCTGGACCCAGCGCGGCAGCGCCACCGCCTCGAACATCTTCTCGCGCAACCTCGGCAGCACGCTCGGCGCCACGGTGTTCGGCGCGGTGCTCAACCACGGCCTGTCGGCGGCGGGCAGCACGGTCACCGCCGACAGCCTGCAGCAGGCGCTGGCGGCGGGCGGCCTGCCGGGCGATGCCGAGAGCGTCCGGTTGGTGCTGCAGCACGCCCTGCACCAGACCTTCTGGGCGGTGCTGCTGATCTCCGCGCTCGCCTTCGCCACCGCCCTCCTGGTGCCCCACGTCGCCCTCGGCCGCACCCGCGAGGTGCCGGCGGAGTGACGGGCGACCCGATGGCCGAGGCCGTCGTCCCGACGGTTCAGGCCGTGCGGGAGGAGGCCTGTGCCGGCAAGGCTTCGGTGATGGCGTTGAGCAGGTAGGGCCGGCGCAGGTCGAGCACGTGGTAGAGCACCCGGTCGACGTCGCGGGCGAAGAACGGCTTCCTTAGCACGTAGTCGATGCCGAAATGGCGCGAGGCATGCGCCATGGTGGCGGCGTCGCCCCCGGTCATCAGCACCAGCGGCGTCTCGGGCGCCACCTCGCGGATCTGGCAGGCAAGCTCGAGCCCGCCGCCGCCGCCGCGCAGGCCGAGGTCGATCAGCGCGACGTCGCAGGCCGCCTGCCGGGCGAGCTTCAGGGCATGCGGGGCGCTCTCGATCTCGTCGACCGCGAGGCGGAACCCGGAGGTCGCCAGGATGCGTCGCACCAGGGCCCGGCTCTGCGGAGCGCTGTCGACGAGCAGCAGCCGGGTCGGCTGACGGCGCCGGGCATGGGCCTGGAGCAGGCCGGCGACGTGCCCCTCGTCGAGGGGCAGGCGCAGGAACTCGTGCGCGTCGAGGTGCTGGGCGACCTCGGTCCAGCGCGGGAAGATCTGCGAGGCGACCAGGATCAGGCACGGCACGACGTAGCCCTGCGCCTTGAACCGGGCGACGGCCTCCGGGCCGGTCGCATCCTCGAATTGCAGGCCGACGAAGGCGAGAACCGGGCGGTGGAGCAGGCAGAGTTCGCAGGTGTCCCGGCTCGTCTCCGCCTCGATGATGACCAGCGAGGGATCGTGCGCCCGGATCAGCTCCGCCAGCCTGCCGCGCAAAGCGGGGTCGCGGTCGGCGACGAGGGCCGAGGCCGGTCCGCTGGCGCGGGCATCACTGTGGCTCACCGGCATCGTGCTTCGTCCGCGTGGATGACGACCGTCGGGATCGCCCGGGCCGAGGGTTGCACCGGGGCCCCGGCTACCCGGAGGTTATACTCGTAAGGCTCAAAGCTTAGCGCCAGATTACGAGACGGCGGGCATCCCGTGCCCCGCGACGTGGCCTCACGAGGCGCGGGCCCGGGGGTGGGCGGCGTCGAAGGCTTCGAGCAGGCGCGCGGCATCGACCTTGGTATAGACCTGCGTCGTCGCCAGGGAGGCGTGGCCGAGCAGCTCCTGGATCGCCCGCAGGTCGCCCTGGCGGGCGAGCAGATGCGAGGCGAAGGAGTGGCGCAGCGCGTGCGGGGTCGCGGTGTCGGGCAGGCCGAGGGCGCCCCGCATCGAGGCGACGGCGAGCTGCACGATGCGCGGCGAGAGCGGACCGCCCTTGGCGCCGACGAAGAGCGGGCCCTCCCCTGGCAGGGCATAGGGGCACAGGCGCAGGTACTCCTCCACCGCGGCCTGGACCTGGGCGATCACCGGCACGCTGCGGGTCTTCTGGCCCTTGCCGACCACCGTCACGGCATCCGTGCCCGCCACCGGGGCGTCGCGGCGCGCCAGGCCCAGCGCCTCCGAGATGCGCAGGCCCGAGCCGTAGAGGAGCGCCAGCACCGCGGCGTCCCGGGCCAGCACCCAGGCCGGGCGCTCGTCGCCGGCGCGGATGTCGGGGCTCGCCATCGCGATCGCGGCGGCGACGGGCAGCGGGCGGGGCAGGCGCCGCTCGACCTTGGGCGAGCGCACGGCGGCCAAAGCCGCGACGCTGCCGTGCCCCTCCCGATCGAGATGGCGGGCAAAGGAGCGCAGGCCAGCGAGCGCCCGCATCAGGCTGCGGCCGCCGACCCCCTCCTGGCGCCGCGCCGCCATGAAGGCGCGCACGTCCCGGGGCTTCAAGCCGATCAGGGCCGGGATGTCGGGATTGGCGCCCTGGCGGGCGAGATGGGCGAGGAACTGGCGGAGGTCGCGCCGGTAGGCCTCGACGGTATTGGGCGACAGGCGCCGCTCCGAAGCGAGCCCGTCGAGCCAGGTCATCGCCGCGGCCCGCACGTCGGGTGCGCCGGGCAGGAGCAGGTCGGCGGGCTCGGAGGTGGGTGCTGGCATGGCGGTCCGGGCTCCGGTCGCGGGATCGGGCCGCCGAGTAGGCCCGATCCCGGTTGACGGCGGGTTGACGGGAGCGGAGCGGTCAGGCCGGGGCGAAGCGCAGGGTCACGCCGTGCCGGGCGTGGGCGCCGGGCGCCAGCAGGCGCTGCGAGTCGCGCGCCGCGAGCTCGCCGGAAAACCCCATCCAGTCGGCGTGGCCGGTCCAGCATTCGAGCGACAGGAACGGCGCCGTCGGCTTCGTCCAGACCGCGAGGTGGGGAAAATCCTCGGCCTCGAGGGCGATTGTCGCGCCCGACGGGGCGGTGAAGCGCATCGCCCGGCTGCGGGCGTTCAGGAACACCAGCGCCTCGGTGAAGAGCTCGGGGTCGAGGGGCAGGGTGTCGCCGTCGAGCGGCAGCGCCCGCTCGGTGCGCACCAGGAGGCCGCCGGGGCCGACCTCCGGTACCGCCGGCCGCTCGGGCTCGTCGAAGCGCACCGCGTAGCCGCCTGCGGCCGACCGCTCGCCGCCCGCGAAGGGCCACGGGAAGGCCGGGTGGAAGCCGAGGCCGTAGGGCAGCGGCTCCGACCCCGGATTGTGGACCTCGCAGGCGAAGGCCAGCGCCCCGTCGCTCACCGTGGCGGTGATGTCGAGGCGGAAGGCGAACGGGTAGGCGGCGCGGGTCTCGGGCGTGTCGGTCAGGCGCAGCGTCACGCGGTCCTCGGCCTGCGCCACCACGGCGAAGCGGCTGTCGCGGGCAAAACCGTGCTGGGCCATCGGGTAGGCGCGGCCCGCGACCGTCACGGCGCCGCCCGCGGAAGCGCCGACGACCGGGAAGAGCCAGGGGGCGTGGCGGTTCCAATGCGCCGGGTCGCCCTCCCAGAGGTACTCGGTGCCGGCGACCCGCCAGGAGACCGGCTCGGCGCCGCCGAGCGCGATGCGGGCTTCGGTGTCGCGGTGGCGGATCTCGACGGTGTCGGTCATCGGGGCCTCGTGTCTGACGAGGCCCCTGTTACCGGCTGACGGCAGATCCGGGAATGGGCGTCAGCCGCGCCGGGCGGTGTTGCGCCGGGGCGCGCGCGGGCGCGGCGGCACGTCGGCCTCCCCGCCGGCCAGGGCCTCGACCTGGAGGTCGGCCGGTCCGGTGCGCGGAAAGGCGTGGGCGAAGCGCTCGGCGGCGCCGCCGCGGACCTCGAACTTGGTCTCGCGGTCGAAGATGCGGATCGCGCCGATCTCCTCGCGGGTCACGTCGCCGCGCCGGCACAGCATCGGCAGCAGGCGGCGCGGGTCGGCGTTGTCGCGCCGGCCGACGTTGAGGCGGAACCACACGCTCGAGCCGAATGGGGCCCGCGGCCCGTCCCGCGGGGTCGTCTCGCGCTTGGGCGCCAGGCCGCGGCCGGTCGTGAAGCCCGGATCGGTGACCTCCTCCGGGGAGGGCATGCGGGCGCGGTAGGCCCGCACCAGGGCGGCGGCGATGTCCTCGGCCGAGCGCTGCGCGAGCAGGGACTGGGCCATCGCCCGGTCCTCGTCGCTGACCTCGTCGGTGACCAGCGGGTCCTGGAGCAGGCGGTCGTGGTCGAGGGCGCGGATCTCGTCGGCCGGCGGCGGGCCGGACCAGACCGGGACCACGTTGGCCCGCACCATCAGCTCCTCGGCCCGGCGGCGGCGGGACGGCGGCACGAGCAGCACGCTGATGCCCTTGCGCCCGGCCCGGCCGGTACGGCCGGAGCGGTGCTGCATCACCTCGGCGTCGTTGGGCAGCTCGGCGTGGATGACGAGGCCGAGGCCCGGCAGGTCGATGCCGCGGGCGGCGACGTCGGTCGCGACGCAGACCCGGGCGCGGCCGTCGCGCAGGGCCTGGAGCGCGGCGTTGCGCTCGCCCTGGCCGAGCTCGCCCGAGAGCGCCACGGCCTGGAAGCCGCGCTCGGTCAGCACCGCCTGGAGGTGGCGCACCGAGTTGCGGGTGTTGCAGAACACGATCGAGGTGCGCGCCTCGATCTGGCGCAGGGTGTTGACGACGACGAGCTCGGTCTCCCGCGGCAGGATGCGGAAGGCGCGGTACTCGATGTCGGCATGCGCCTTGGTCTCGCCGGCGACCGCGATGCGCATCGCGTCGCGCTGGTAGGACTCGGCCAGCGCCACGATGGCCTTCGGCAGGGTGGCGGAGAACAGCAGCGTGCGCCGCTCGGCCGGGGTGGCGCCGAGGATGAATTCCAAGTCCTCGCGGAAGCCGAGATCGAGCATCTCGTCGGCCTCGTCGAGCACCGCGGCGCGCAGGGCCGACGGGTCGAGGTTGCGGCGCTCGAGGTGGTCGCGCAGGCGGCCGGGAGTGCCGACCACGATGTGGACGCCGTCGGCGAGCCAGCGGCTCTCGCGCCGCGGGTCCATGCCGCCGACGCAGGAGACGACGCGGGCGCCGGCCGGGCCGTAGAGCCAGGACAGCTCGCGGTGGACCTGGAGCGCCAGTTCGCGGGTCGGCGCGATCACGAGCGCGAGCGGCGCGCCGGGCGCGGGCAGCATCTCGGCGTCGCCGAGAAGCGTCCGGGCGAGCGCCAGGCCGTAGGCGACGGTCTTGCCCGAGCCGGTCTGGGCCGAGACGACGAGGTCGCGGCCTTCGGTCTCGGGCTCGAGGACGGCGGCCTGGACCGGCGTCGGGTCTTCGTAGCCGCGGTCGGCGAGGGCCTTGGCGAGGGGGGCGGGCAGAGCAGGAAACGGCACGTGGATTCGATCCCGGGTAGAGGCGACGCGCGGGGATCGAATCGGCTCCGGAGGCCCATGGCTTGGTAGCACATGGCCTCGACAGAGGGCCGGCCGCGGCTTGCGGCGGGCGCTCGCGGCGCGCGGGGAATCCCTACGGTCTTTTCGTGGAGGAGCGAGCTGTTACAGGGGTTCGCCCGCGAGGTCCACCCCGGGTGCCGCATGGCGGGCGGGCTCCCGGGAGATGGCTGGCGCCCCGCGGCCGGGACGTGCCACGCCTCGTCCGGACATCGCATCACCCCTCGATCATCGCCCGGATGCGCCGGGCCAGGAGGTCGATCGGGAAGGGCTTGGTGATCATCTGCATGCCGGGCGCCAGGAACCCGGCCGTGGCGGCGTTCTCGGCGTAGCCGGTGATGAACAGCACCTTGAGGGCGGGGCGGTGCTCGCGGGCGGCGTCGGCGAGCTGGCGGCCGTTGAGGCCCGGCAGGCCGACATCGGTGACGAGGAGGTCGATGCGGCTCGCCGCCCGCAGGGCGGCGAGGCCGGACGGGCCGTCGCCGGCCTCGAGCGGCCGGTAGCCGAGGTCGCGCAGCACGTCGACGATGAGGCTGCGCACCGCCGGCTCGTCCTCCACCACCAGCACGGTCTCGCCGCTGCCCGCGACCGGGCGGGCGGCCGGGTCCGGGGACGGAGCCTCGGCCTCGGCGGGCGGGCCGGCATGACGGGGCAGAAAGAGCGCCACGGTGGTGCCGCGGCCGACCTCCGAGGCGATGATCGCGTGGCCGCCGGACTGGCGGGCAAAGCCGTAGATCATCGACAGGCCCAAGCCGGTGCCCTGGCCGATGGGCTTGGTCGTGAAGAACGGATCGAAGGCGCGGCGGGCCACCTCGGGCGGCATGCCGGTGCCGGTATCGGTGACGGCGAGGCGGATGTAGGGGCCCGGCGTCACGTCGGCGTGGGCGGCCGCGAAGATGCCGTCGAGCTCGACGTTGCGGGTCTCGATGGCGAGCCGCCCGCCGTCGGGCATCGCGTCGCGGGCGTTGATCGCGAGGTTGAGGATCGCGCTCTCGAGCTGGTTGGCATCGCACAGCGTCGGCCACAGCCCGTCGGCGAGGCGGGTCTCCAGGGCGACGGTCTCGCCCAAGGTCCGGCGGACCAGGTCCTCCAGGGAGGCGACGAGCGCGTTGGCGTCGACCGGGCGCGGGTCGAGGGGCTGGCGCCGGGCGAAGGCCAGCAGCCGGTGGGTCAGCGCCGCGGCGCGCTGGGCCGAGGTGAGCGCGGCGGTGATGTAGCGCTCGGCGACGTCGGTGCGCCCCTGCGCCAGCCGGGTCGAGAGCAGGTCGAGCGAGCCGACGATGCCGGTGAGCAGGTTGTTGAAGTCGTGGGCGATGCCCCCGGTGAGCTGGCCCACCGCCTCCATCTTCTGGGCCTGGCGGAAGGCCTCCTCCAGCTCGCGCTGCTCGGTGACGTCGCGCCCGACGGCGTGGAGGTGGTCCTCGCCCGGCACCGCGGTCCAGGACAGGGTGCGGTAGGAGCCGTCGGCGTGGCGGTAGCGGTTCTCGAACAGCCGCGTCGTCTGGCCGTCCTCCAGGCGCTGGGCCTCCGCGGCGGTGCGGACGCGGTCGTCGGGGTGGACGAGGTCGAGGAACGAGCAACCGACCACCGCCTCGGCCGCCCAGCCGAGCACCGTGCGCCAGGCCGGGTTGACGGCCGTGACCGTGCCGTCGAAGCGCGCGACAAGCATCACGTCCTTCGACAGGCGCCACATCCGGTCGCGCTCGCGGGTGCGCTCGGCGACCTGGGCCTCCAGGGTCTCGTTGACCCGCCGCAGGGCGTCGGCCGCCTCGCGCCGGACGAGGGCGAGGCGCAGGTTGCTCTCGATCCGCGCCAGCAGCTCGCGGGCCGAGAACGGCTTGACGAGGTAGTCGTCGGCACCCGCGCCCAGGCCCTCGATCCGCGCCTCCTCGCCCGCCCGGGCGGAGAGCAGGATCACCGGGATGGCCCGGAGGGCCGGATCGGCCCGCAGCGCTGCGAGGAGCCCGAACCCGTCGAGGCCCGGCATCATCACGTCGGAGACGACGACGTCGGGCGCGAGGCGTCGGGCGGCCGACAGCGCCGCGTGGCCGTCGCCCACCGCCTCGACGACGTGGCCGGCATCGCCCAGCAGGCGCCGGACGTAGGCGCGCATGTCGGCGTTGTCGTCGGCGAGCAGCACCCGACCCCTGAGGCCGGACGGGACGAGGCCGGGTTCCGGGCCGGAACCGGGTTCCTCCTCGCCGAGCCAGCGCGTCGCCTCCTCGACGAAGACCTGCGAGCGCGTGGCGGTCGAGGGGCCGGTCCGTGCGGCGCGCAGGCGGTCGGCCGGCAGGTGGGCGGCGCCGAGCGGCAGGCTCACCGTGAAGATGCTGCCCTCGCCCGGGCGGCTTTCGACCCCGACGGTGCCGCCGTGCAGCCGGACGAGCTCCTGCACCAGGGCCAGCCCGATGCCGGACCCCTCGAAGCTGCGCCCCTGCGCGCCCTCGACCCGGTGAAAGCGCTCGAACAGCCGCGGCAGCTCGGCCTCCGGGATGCCGAGGCCGGTATCCGACACGCTCAGCACGGCCCGGCCCCCCTCCGCCCGCAGCCGCACGGCGATGCGGCCCGCGAGGGTGAACTTGAAGGCGTTGGAGACGAGGTTGAGGACGACCGTCTCCCACATCTCCGGGTCGACGAAGGCCGGCTCCGCCGCGGGCGGCCCGGGCAGGCCCGGGCAATCGACGTCGAGGACGAGGCCGGCCTTGTCGGTGGCCGAGCGGAAGCTCGAGGCGAGCTCCGCGGTGAAGCGGGGAAGGTCGAGGGGCTCGAAGGCGGCCTGGGACCGGCCGGCCTCGATGCGCGAGAAGTCGAGGAGCGCGTTGACGAGCCTGAGGAGGCGCTGGCCGTTGCGGTGGGCAAGCTCCACCAGCCGGCGAGTGTCGGGATCGAGCGCCGAGGGCGCGGAGTCCAGGACCTCGCCCAGCGGCCCGAGCATCAGGGTCAGGGGCGTGCGGAACTCGTGGCTGACGTTGGAGAAGAACTCGGTCTTCTGCCGGTCGAGCGCGGCGAAGGCCTCGGCGCGCCGCCGCTCGGCCTCGTAGGCGGTGGCGGTGGCGAGCCCCGTGGCGACCTGCCCGACGAACAGCGCGAGGAAGCCGCGATAGGCCTCGTCGAAGGGCCGGTAGGGATTGAGCCCGGCGACGAACACCCCGGCCGGGCGGGCCTGGCCCTGCCGGGCGATCGGCAGCACCAGGGCGTGGGTGGGTGGACGATCCCAGGGACCCGCCGGCAGGCCGGCGAAGAGCGGGCCGAGCTCGGCCACCGGCACCGGCCCGCCGTCGGCGCGGTCGAGGAGGCCGAGCGCCACCGCCCCGGCCTCGCCGGCGAGCCCGACCGCCGGGTGCTCCGGCCCGAGCCCGGCCCGGGCGAGCAGGACCGGCCCCAATGCCCCCTCGCCGGCGAGATAGGCGAGCGCCACCGGCAGGTCGCGGGTGCCCTCCCCCGTCCCGTCTTCCCTCAGGCAGCCGGAGGCGACGGCGCCGACCTGCGGCACCGTGCGGGCCCCCGCCATGCCGGCCCCGAGATCGCGCAAGGAGCGCAGGCGCCGCTCGCCGATGACCCGCTCGGTCTCCTCCGAGACCACGCACAGCATGCCGGTGACGCGGCCGGCATCGTCGGCCAGCGGGCTGTACGAGAAGGTGTGGTAGCTCTCCTCGGTGAAGCCGCGCCGCTCGAGAAACAGCAGCAGATCCTCGTCCCAGGTCGCCTGGCCGGTGCTCAGCACCTGGGCGATGCGCGGGCCGATATCGGGCCAGATCTCGGCCCAGACCACGTCCGAGCGCGCGCCGAGCGCCCAGGCCTCCTTGACCCCGAGGGTGGGCTTGTAGGCGTCGTTGCAGAAGAAGGTGAGCTCGGGTCCCCACGCCATCCACATGGCGAAGCGGGAGCCGAGCATGATCCGCACCGCCGTGGTCAGCGATTGCGGCCAGCCCTCGACCGGCCCGAGCGGCGTCCCCGCCCAGTCGCGGGCACGCAGGCGCGCGCCCATCTCCCCGCCACCGGGAAACAGCGTGTCGTGCGCATGTGCCGAATTACCAGGCATGGGTATCGTCCCGCATACCCTGGCGATGGCACGGGCGCCCTGCACTGTCAAAAACCAAACAATCGACCACCATGACCCATGTTGCCCGGCGGAACGATCGGGCGCCTCGGCCGGGGGTCCGTGCTCAGGCCGTCCGCGGCCCGGGGCCCTTCAGGGTCTCGACGATCTCGGCGACGATCGCCTGCGGGGTGGCGCCGATCGAGACCACCAGCGGGTCCTCGTCGGGCGCCGGCTCCTCGAGGGTGCGGAACTGGCTGTCGAGCAGGCTCGTCGGCATGAAGTGGCCGTGGCGGGCGGCCATGCGCCGGCCGATCAGCTCCCGGTCGCCCTGGAGGTAGACGAGGCGGACATCGGGCCGGCCGCCGACCAGCATGTCGCGATAGGCGCGCTTGAGGCCCGAGCAGGTCACGACCCCGTGCCGCCCCTCGGCCCGCACCCGGTCGATCCAGGCCGCGATGGCGGCGAGCCAGGGCCAGCGGTCCTCGTCGGTGAGGGGATGGCCGGCCTGCATCTTCTCGACGTTGGCGGCGGGGTGGAAGTCGTCCCCGTCATCGAACTCCCAGCCGAGCCGGCCGGCGAGCAGGCTCGCCACCGTGGACTTGCCGGAGCCCGAGACGCCCATCACCACGACGACGGAGGGGGAAGTCGCGTTTCTTGCCGCATCGTCCATCATGGCGTGTCCTCCGACTTTTCTTTGATATTCCGGAACAGACGATACCGATCCTGCCGCCCACCCCCCCTTTGCGGGGGAGGGTGGTCCCTGCGTCGGCAGGGGCCGGGAGAGGGGCGGCGCGACGATGCCGGATTTGCGCCCGTCACCACGGTCGCGACCTCTCCGGAAGCGTGGCTCCCCTCTCCCGGCTCACTTCATGCGCCACCCTCCCCCCGCGGAGGGGGGAGGGTTCGCCCGCGAGCCCTCACATGTGCAGCGCGCGCTTCTCGACCGCGAGCGCGGCTTCCTTGACCGCCTCGGTCAGGGTCGGGTGGGCGTGGCAGGTGCGGGCGATGTCCTCGGACGAGGCGCCGAACTCCATCGCCACCGCCACCTCCATGATGAGGTTGCCGGCGTCAGGCCCGACGATGTGGACCCCGAGCACCCGGTCGGTTCCGGCATCGGCCAGCACCTTCACGAAGCCGTCGGTGGTGTGGTTCACCTTGGCGCGGCCGTTCGCGGTGAACGGGAACTTGCCGATGTTGTAGGCGATCCCGTCCTTCTTCAGCTCCTCCTCGGACTTGCCGACCGAGGCGACCTCCGGCGTGGTGTAGACCACGTTCGGGATCACGCCGTAATTCACGTGGCCCGCCTTGCCGGCCAGGATCTCGGCGACCGCGACGCCCTCGTCCTCGGCCTTGTGGGCGAGCATCGGGCCGGCGATCACGTCGCCGATGGCGTAGATGCCGGTGACGTTGGTGGCGTAGCGGTCGTCGGTCTGGATCCGGCCCTTGTTGTCGAGCTGGACGCCGACCGTGTCGAGGCCGAGGCCCGCGGTGTAGGGCGTCCGGCCGATGGCGACGAGCACCACGTCGGCCTCCAGCGTCTCCGCCGTGCCGCCCGCGGCCGGCTCGACCGTAACCTTGGCGCCCTCGCCGGTGCGCTCGACGCCGGTGACCTTCTGCGACAGGCGGAACTCGATGCCCTGCTTGGCGAGGATGCGCTGGAACTGCTTGCCGACCTCGCCGTCCATGCCGGGCAGGATCCGGTCGAGATACTCGACCACGGTCACCTGGGCGCCGAGCCGCCGCCAGACCGAGCCGAGCTCGAGGCCGATGACGCCGGCGCCGATGACGACGAGCTTGCCCGGGACCTTCGTCAGGTCGAGGGCGCCGGTCGAGGACACCACGACCTCCTCGTCGATGGTGACGCCCGGCAGGTTGGCGACGTCCGAGCCCGTCGCGATCACGACGTTCTTGGCCTCGAGGATCTGGTTGCCGCCATCCTCCGAGGTCACCTCGACCCGGCCGGCGCCGGCGAGACGGCCGGTGCCCTGGAACGCCTCGATGCCGTTCTTCTTGAGCAGGAACGCGACGCCCTTGGTGTTGCCGTCGACGCCGTCCTGCTTGAACGCCATCATCTTCGCCAGGTCGAGCTTGGGCTCGCCGACGGTGATGCCGAGCACCGGGAAGTGCTTGGTTGCCTCCTCGAAGGCTTCCGAGGCGTGCAGCAGGGCCTTCGAGGGGATGCAGCCGACGTTGAGGCAGGTGCCGCCGTGGGCCGGGCGCTTCTCGACCACGGCGGTCTTCAGGCCGAGCTGGGCGGCGCGCAGCGCGCAGACGTAACCGCCGGGGCCGGTGCCGATGACGACGAGATCGTAGGAGGACATGCGGGACTCGCGAGGTTGGGAGCGGCCGGCCGCGGGGGCGCCGCCGCTGCGATGGATGGGAGGATGAGGGAGGCTAAGCAGACTTGCGTTGGCAGGCCAACGCTACGCCCGCTTAGGTTCTTGTTTTGTCGCAGATTGTCGGCGCCGAACCGGTAACCACTTCGGCGAAATCCGCTTAGCGGCCGCCCGAGACGGTCAGGGTCGCGCCGGTGGCGTAGGACGCCTCGTCGGAGAGGAGCCACAGCACCGCGGCGGCGATCTCGTCGGCGGTGCCGGCGCGCTTCATCGGCACCGTGGGGCCGAGCCGCGCCAGCCGGTCGGGCTGGCCGCCGCTGGCATGGATCTCGGTCTCGATCAGGCCGGGGGCGACGCCGTTGACGCGGATGCCTTCCGCGGCGACCTCGCCGGCGAGACCGGTGGTGAGCGTGTCGATGGCGCCCTTGGAGGCCGCGTAGTCGACGTACTGGTTCGGCGCGCCGAGGCGGGCGGCGACCGACGAGATGTTGACGATGACGCCGCCCTGCCCGCCGTGGCGGGTCGACATCCGCCGCACCGCCTCGCCGGCGCACAGGAACGAGCCGACGACGTTGGTGGTCATCATCCGGTGGAGACGCGCGAAGGTCATCTCGTCGACCCGGGCCGCGTGGTCGACGACGCCCGCGTTGTTCACGAGCCCGCCGAGCGTGCCCAGACCGTCGGCGGCCTCGAACAGGGCCGGGATGTCGGCCTCGACCGCGACGTCGCTGCGGACGGCGAGCGCCGTGCCGCCGAGATCCTCGATCTCCCGCACGAGCGAGTCGGCGGCGTCCTTGGCCGCGACGTAGGAGAAGCAGACCCGCCAGCCGGCCCGCGCCGCCCGTAGGGCAACGGCACGGCCGATGCCGCGGCTGCCGCCGGTGACCACCAGGACCTTGTCCGTCATCGTCGTGCTCCCCGATGTCGAGAGACCCTTCCCCCAGGCGACGAAGCTATCCGGGAGATAAAAAGGCGCGGGTTTCCCCTCTCCCCGCGGGCGGGGAGAGGAGGAGACCCGTGCCACTCTCGTCACGCCAGTTTTCCGAAGGCCCCTCCCCCGGGCGGGGCAGGGGCTCCGGTTTCAAGCGGCCTTCAGAGGTCGAGCACGAGGCGCGCCGGGTCCTCCAGGGCCTCCTTGACCCGCACCAGGAAGGTCACGGCCTCCTTCCCGTCGACGATGCGGTGATCGTACGACAGGGCGAGGTACATCATCGGCCGCGCCTCGATCTTGCCGTTACGCACGACCGGACGCTCCTCGATGCGGTGCATGCCGAGGATGCCCGATTGCGGCGCGTTGAGGATCGGGGTCGACATCAGCGAGCCGTAGATGCCGCCGTTGGTGATCGTGAACGTGCCGCCCTGCATGTCCTCGATCGACAGCTTGCCGTCGCGGGCCTTGCGGCCGAAGCCGGTGATGGCCTTCTCGATGCCGGAGATCGACAGCTGGTCGGCGTCGCGCACCACCGGGACGACGAGGCCCTTGTCGGTGCCGACCGCGATGCCGACGTGGTAGTAGTTCTTGTAGACGATGTCCTGGCCGTCGATCTCGGCGTTGACCGCCGGCACGTCCTTCAGGGCGCCGATCACCGCCTTCGTGAAGAAGCCCATGAAGCCGAGCTTGGCGCCGTGCTTCTTCTCGAACACGTCCTTGTACTGCTGGCGCAGGGCCATCACCGCGCCCATGTCGACGTCGTTGAACGTCGTCAGCATCGCGGCGGTGTTCTGCGCGTCCTTCAGGCGCCGGGCGATGGTCTGGCGCAGCTTGGTCATGCGCACCCGCTCCTCGCGGGAGGCATCGTCCGGGGCGGACGGGGCGCGGGCCGCCTGGGGGGCCGCCGGGGCGGGAGCGGAGGCGCCCGACGAGATCGCCGAGAGCATGTCGCCCTTGGTGACGCGGCCGTCCTTGCCGCTGCCCTTCACGGACGACGGGTCGACGCCGGATTCCTGGGCGAGGCGGGCGACGGCCGGGCCGTTGTCGCCGGTCGAATGACCCTTCGGGGCGGCGTCGCCGTGGCTGCCATAAGAAGCCGACGACGACTTCGGGGGCGCCTCGGCGGCGGCCTTCGGGGCCTCCTTGGGGGCCTCGGCCTTGGGAGCGGCCGCGCCGTTGCCGGCGGAGGCGCCGCCCTCGACGATCGAGCCGAGGAGCGCGCCGGGCTCGACCGTCTCGCCGTCCTTGGCGACGATCTCGCCGAGCTGGCCCGAGGCCGGGGCGTTGACCTCGAGGGTGACCTTGTCCGTCTCGAGCTCGACCAGCGGCTCGTCGGCCTTCACGGTGTCGCCGGGCTTCTTGAACCAGCGGCCGATCGTGGCCTCGCTCACGGACTCGCCGAGCGTCGGGACGCGGATTTCGGTGGCCATGTCTTCCGTCAGGGTTGGGGCGGTGGGGATGCGCCCGGAAAAAACGTTAGGCGGCGCCCCTCGCGGGGCGCCGGTGAAGGGGGATCAGACCGCCAGGGCCTCGTTGAGGAAGGCCTGGAGCTGGTCGAGGTGCTTCGACATCAGGCCGACGGCGGTCGAGGCCGAGGCCGGGCGGCCGATGTAGCGCGGACGCTTGGAGGCGGAGCCGGCCTGGTTGAGGACCCACTCGAGGTAGGGCTCGACGAAGGCCCACGAGCCCATGTTCTTGGGCTCCTCCTGGCACCACACCACCTCGGCGTTGCGGAACCGGGAGATCTCGGTGGCCAGCGACTTGAGCGGGAACGGGTAGAGCTGCTCGACGCGCATCAGGTACACGTCGGAGATGCCGCGCTTCTCGCGCTCCTCGTAGAGGTCGTAATAGACCTTGCCCGAGCACAGTACGACGCGCCGGACCTTGTCGTCCTTCGACAGCTTCACGCCGTCCTGCGCCTTCTCGGCGTCGTCCCACAGCACGCGGTGGAAGGTCGAGCCCTCGGCGATGTCGGCGAGCGCCGAGACCGCCCGCTTGTGGCGCAGCAGCGACTTCGGGGTCATCAGCACCAGCGGCTTGCGGAAGTCCCGCTTCAGCTGGCGGCGCAGGATGTGGAAGTAGTTCGAGGGCGTCGTGCAGTTGGCGACCTGCATGTTGTCCTCGGCGCACATCTGCAGGTAGCGCTCGAGGCGGGCGGAGGAGTGCTCCGGACCCTGGCCCTCGTAGCCGTGCGGCAGCAGCATCACCAGGCCCGACATGCGCAGCCACTTGCGCTCACCGGACGAGATGAACTGGTCGACCACGACCTGCGCGCCGTTGGCGAAGTCGCCGAACTGCGCCTCCCACAGCACCAGGGAGTTCGGCTCGGCCAGGGTGTAGCCGTACTCGAAGCCGAGCACCGCCTCCTCCGAGAGCATCGAGTTGATGACCTCGTAGCGGCTCTGGCCGTCCTTGATGTGGTTGAGGGGCGTGTAGCGCTCCTCGTTCTCCTGGTCGATCACCACCGAGTGGCGCTGCGAGAAGGTGCCGCGCTCGACATCCTGGCCCGACAGGCGGACACGGTGGCCCTCGGTCAGCAGCGAGCCGAAGGCCAGCGCCTCGGCGGTCGCCCAGTCTAGGCCCTCGCCGGTCTCGATCGCCTTGGCGCGGTTGTCGAGGAAGCGCCGGATGGTGCGGTGCAGGTGGAAGTCCTGCGGCACCGTGGTGATGGCCTGCCCGATCTGCCGCAGGGTGTCGGCCGGCACGCCGGTGCGACCGCGGCGCGGGTCGTCCTCGTCCTCGCGCACCGCCTTCAGGCCCGACCAGCGGCCGTCGAGCCAGTCGGCCTTGTTGGCCTTGTAGCCGGTGGCGATGTCGAACTCGCTGTCGAGGGTGGCGCGGAACTCGGCCTTGCGGTCGTCGAGCTCCTTCTGGCTCACCACGCCGGTCTCGGTCAGCCGCTTGCCGTAGGTCTCGAGCGTCGAGGGGTGCTTGCGGATGATCTGGTACATCTTCGGCTGGGTGAACGCGGGCTCGTCGCCCTCGTTGTGGCCGAAGCGGCGGTAGCAGAGCATGTCGATCACCACCGGCTTGTGGAACTTCTGCCGGTACTCGGTGGCGATCTTGGCCGCGAAGGTGACGGCCTCGGGGTCGTCGCCGTTGCAGTGGAAGATCGGCGCCTCGACCATCTTCGCCACGTCGGACGGGTAGGGCGAGGAGCGCGAGAAGCGCGGATCGGTGGTGAAGCCGATCTGGTTGTTGATGATGAAGTGGATCGAGCCGCCGGTGCGGTGGCCCTTCAGGCCCGACAGGCCGAAGCACTCCGCCACCACGCCCTGGCCCGCGAAGGCGGCGTCGCCGTGGATGAGGAGCGGCAGCACGTTGGTGCGCTGTTCGTCGCCCTGCTGGTCCTGCTTGGCGCGCACCTTGCCGAGCACCACCGGATCGACGATCTCGAGGTGCGACGGGTTGGCGGTCAGCGACAGGTGGACGGTGTTGCCGTCGAAGGCCCGGTCGCTCGAGGCGCCGAGGTGGTACTTCACGTCGCCCGAGCCCTCGACCTCCGCCGGCGAGGACGAGCCGCCCTTGAACTCGTGGAAGATCGCCCGGAACGGCTTCGACATCACGTTGGCGAGCACGTTGAGGCGGCCGCGATGCGCCATGCCCAGCACGATGTCGGTGACGCCGAGCGCGCCGCCGCGCTTGATGATCTGCTCGAGCGCCGGGACCATCGCCTCGGAGCCGTCGAGGCCGAAGCGCTTGGTGCCGGTGTACTTGAGATCAAGGAACTTCTCGAAGCCCTCGGCCTCGATCATCTTGTTGAGGATCGCCCGCCGGCCCTGCTCGGTGAACGAGATCTCCTTGTCCTTGCCCTCGATGCGCTCCTGGATCCAGGCCTTCTCCTCGGGATCGGAGATGTGCATGAACTCGACGCCGAGGGTCTGGCAGTAGGTCCGCTCCAGGATCGCGACGATCTCCCGGATGGTGCCGAACTCGAGGCCGAGCACGTTGTCGAGGAAGATCGGCCGGTCCCAATCGGACTCGGCGAAGCCGTAATGCTGCGGATGCAGCTCCTCGTGGTCGCCGCGCGGCTGGAGGCCCAGCGGATCGAGCTTGGCGTGGAGATGGCCGCGCATGCGGTAGGCGCGGATCAGCATGATCGCGCGGACCGAATCCTTGGTCGCCTGCTGCACGTCGACCGGGGCGACCGCCTGACCCTTGGCCTCCTGCTTGGCCTTGATCTTCTCGCCGACCGCCTTCTCGATCTGGGCCCAGTTGCCGTCGAGCGCCGAGACGATGTCGCCGTTGGCGGCGACCGGCCAGTTCGGCTTGGTCCAGGACGCGCCCTCCGCGTTCTTGACCACGATCGCGCTCTCCTCCTTCAGGCCGGAGAAGAAGCTGCGCCACTCGGGATCGACCGCGTTGGGATCCCGGGTGTAGGTCGCGTAGAGCTCCTCGATGTAGTCGGCGTTGCCTCCGTAGAGGAACGAGGTTCCGAGGAGGGCGTCGTTCGCGTCCTGGCGTGCCATGGCGATCTGTCTATCCGCGCTGGTCGATCGGAGCCCGGCTTCTCGCCAGCAGTTGAGGCGGGAGGATGGCGGGTGATCGACGGTGGGGGCGCCCGGTCTCACCGGACGCGAGGATGTCTTACGAACTCAAGAGAGTTGACGTTTGCTTGCGATATGGGTGCGGAACCGAGATTCCGCACGCCACGCCTGCCATGCGCGGGGCGAGGGGCCGGGGATCCGGAGACATCCCGAGCCCCCCCGCGGCGCATCAGCCCGTCAGGACCTCGACCAGGGTCTTGCCGAGGCGGGCCGGCGACGGCGAGACGCGGATGCCGGCCTCCTCCATCGCGGCGATCTTGTCCTCGGCGCCGCCCTTGCCGCCCGAGATGATCGCGCCGGCGTGACCCATGCGGCGGCCGGGAGGGGCCGTGCGGCCGGCGATGAAGCCGACCATCGGCTTCTTGCGGCCGCGCTTGGCCTCGTCGCGGATGAACTGCGCCGCCTCTTCCTCGGCCGAGCCGCCGATCTCGCCGATCATCACGATCGACTCGGTCTTGTCGTCGGCGAGGAACATCTCCAGCATGTCGATGAACTCGGTGCCCTTGACCGGGTCGCCGCCGATGCCGACCGCGGTGGTCTGGCCGAGGCCCTCGTTGGTGGTCTGGAACACCGCCTCGTAGGTCAGCGTGCCGGAGCGCGACACGATGCCGACCGAGCCCGGACGGAAGATGTTGGCCGGCATGATGCCGATCTTCGACTCGCCGGCGGTGACGATGCCGGGGCAGTTCGGGCCGACGAGGCGCGACTTCGAGCCCTCGAGCGAGCGCTTGACCCGCACCATGTCGAGGACCGGGATGCCTTCCGTGATGCAGACGATCAGCGGGATCTCGGCGTCGATCGCCTCGCAGATCGCGTCGGCGGCGCCCGGCGGCGGCACGTAGACCACCGAGGCGTCGGCGCCGGTGGCGTGGCGGGCCTCCTTCACGGTGTCGAACACCGGCAGGCCGAGATGGGTCGCGCCGCCCTTCCCCGGCGAGGTGCCGCCGACCATCTTGGTGCCGTAGGCGATCGCCTGCTCGGAGTGGAAGGTCCCGTTCTTGCCGGTGAAGCCCTGGCAGATGACCTTGGTGTTCTTGTCGATGAGGATGGACATCAGACGTTTCTCTTCAGGATGGGCGGGAGATTTCGGAATCCGAAACGGACGCAGTAGGATCCTTTGGGCGTGCCAGCAGGTAGCTGATCGCAGCGATGATCCAGGCCGAAACTGTCAGTACCCAGAGGCTGTAGCCTGCCCAGAGAGCTAGGGCGTTCGAGAGCACACGCGACATGAACTCAGCATCTCGCGTGTTGGCCGCACCGCCTCCGAGCAGCATCTGCACATCTTTGATGGCCACGGTCAGGAGTCCCAGGCCGGCGATGGCAAAGAGCGACGCGCGCCAAAACCACCAAACGCCTGGAACACCTGAACGAATCGCCCCGATGATCTGACCTCCAATGGCCAGAGCAATGACACTGCCCAAAAGGTAGGGGCTGATCAGGGTTCTGACCGCAGCGTCCATGACCGTTTCAAGCTCCGGCTCAAGCCGCCTTCTTCACAGCCGCGACGATCTTCTGCGCCGCGTCGTCGAGATCGTCGGCCGGGATCACGTTGAGGCCCGAGGAGCGGATGATCTCCTTGCCCTTCTCGACGTTGGTGCCCTCGAGGCGCACCACTAGCGGGACCTGCAGGCCCACCGCCTTCACGGCCGCGATCACCCCGTTGGCGATCACGTCGCACTTCATGATGCCGCCGAAGATGTTGACCAGGATGCCCTTCACGTTCGGGTCGGCGGTGATGATCTTGAAGGCCGCGGTGACCTTCTCCTCCGAGGCGCCGCCGCCGACGTCGAGGAAGTTCGCCGGCTCCTCGCCGTAGAGCTTGATGATGTCGAGCGTCGCCATGGCGAGGCCGGCGCCGTTCACCATGCAGCCGATCGTGCCCTCGAGCGCGATGTAGGCGAGGTCGTACTTCGAGGCCTCGATCTCCTTCTCGTCCTCCTCGGTGACGTCGCGCAGTTGCACGATCTCCGGCTGGCGGTAGAGGCTGTTCGAGTCGAACGAGATCTTGGCGTCCAGGCACTTCAGGTGCCCGTCCTTGGTGACGATGAGCGGGTTGATCTCCAGCATGCTCATGTCCTTGGCGGTGAACGCCCGGTAGAGCTTGGTGGTGAGGTCCTCCGCCTCCTTGGCGAGCGGGCCGGTCAGCCCGAGCGCCTTGGCGACCGCGCGGCCGTGATGCGGCAGCACGCCGGTGGCCGGGTCGACCGAGAAGGTGACGATCTTCTCGGGCGTGTCGTGGGCGACCTGCTCGATGTCCATGCCGCCCTCGGTCGAGACCACGAAGGCGACCTTGCCGGTCTCGCGGTCGACGAGCATCGACAGGTAGAACTCGGTCTCGATGTCGGAGCCGTCCTCGATGTAGAGGCGGTTGACCTGCTTGCCGGCCTCGCCGGTCTGCACCGTCACGAGGGTGCGGCCGAGCATCTGCTCGGAGAAGGCCTTGACCTCCTCGACCGACTTGGCGAGGCGCACGCCGCCCTTCTCGCCCGCCTCGGCCTCCTTGAACTTGCCCTTGCCGCGCCCGCCGGCATGGATCTGGGACTTCACGACCCAGAGCGGGCCGCCCAGCTCCTTGGCGGCGGCCTCGGCCTCGGAGGCCTTGAAGATGGCGCGGCCGTTCGAGACCGGCAGGCCGAACTCCTTGAGGACGGCCTTGGCTTGATACTCGTGGATGTTCATGGGGCGACAAGCTTTCTTTTCGTCAGGCGGGGGCGGGCGGGAAGGCGGCGCGGGGATCCCCCCGCGCCGCCCGTCGGGCCTTACGCCAGCGCGCCGTTGATGCCCTTGCAGGCCTCGACCAGGCCATTGACGGAGTTGACCGACTTCTCGAACATCGCCTTCTCCTCAGCCGTGAACTCGACCTCGACGATGCGCTCGACGCCGTTCTCGCCGATCACGATCGGCACGCCGATGAACAGGCCGTCGACGCCGTACTGGCCGGTGAGGTGGGCCGCGCAGGGCAGGACCCGCTTCTTGTCCTTGAGGTAGCTCTCGGCCATCGCGATGGCCGACGCCGCCGGCGCGTAGAAGGCCGAGCCGGTCTTGAGCAGGTTGACGATCTCGCCGCCGCCCTTGCGGGTCCGCTCGACCATCGCGTCGAGCTTCTCCTGGGTGGTCCAGCCCAGCTTGACGAGGTCGGGCAGCGGCACGCCGGCCACCGTCGAGTAGCGCACCAGCGGCACCATGTCGTCGCCGTGGCCGCCGAGCACGAAGGCGGTGACGTCCTCGACCGAGACCTGGAACTCCTCGGCCAGGAAGTGGCGGAAGCGGGCCGAGTCGAGCACGCCGGCCATGCCGACGATCTTCTTCGGGTCGAGGCCCGAGAACTTCTGCAGCGCCCACACCATCGCGTCGAGCGGGTTGGTGATGCAGATCACGAAGGCGTTCGGGGCGTGGGTCTTGATACCGGTGCCGACCGCTTCCATGACCTTCAGGTTGATGCCGATCAGGTCGTCGCGGCTCATGCCGGGCTTGCGCGGCACGCCGGCGGTGACGATCACCACGTCGGCCCCGGCGATGGCGCTGTAGTCGCTCGCGCCGCTGTACTTGGCGTCGAAGCCGTCGACCGGAGCCGACTCGGCGATGTCGAGGCCCTTGCCCTGCGGCACGCCATCGGCGATGTCGAACAGCACGACGTCGCCCAGCTCCTTGAGGCCGGCGAGGTGCGCGAGCGTGCCGCCGATCTGTCCAGCGCCGATGAGCGCGATCTTCTTGCGTGCCATGTGAGAACCGATCCTTCGCGGTGTGATGGAACCGTCGGGGGCCGGGGTCCGCTCGCGAGGAGCCCGCGCCGGCGGGTGCCTCTTTGGCGAAAAAAGCCGGGGCCGACAACCCGAGGGCCCGGCGCGGGGCGCCCGGGCACGGCCGCGGCAGCGCTTCCGGGGCGTCACGCGATCCGGATTTGCATTTTATTGCAACGGACTACGACGACACCCGACTGATCATTACATTTCGGACACTTTGTCAGCGCGGCTAGAGCGTACCGAGGCGCAGGATGCGCAGCATCGCCCGAATGATCGCGCCGAGGCGGACCTCGATCAGGTCGCGGGGGACCTCGGCGTCGAGCTGGATCGAGACCGGGTGCAGGAAGCGGTGGCTGGTGTCGAAGATGAAGGCGAGGCCGCGCTCGCGGTCGCGCAGCGAGAAGGTGCCGGCATTCATCCCCTCCTCGATCACCCGCTCGACGAGCTGGCGCAGGCGGCCGCGGTGGCGCCGGGCGATCGGCCGGGATTCGACGGTGGCGTCGCGATGGACCGCGAACAGATGCGGATCGCGCACCAGCACGTCGCGCTGCATCGAGGCGAGCGCCAGGAGCAGGCGCTCGAGCTTGTCGTCGGCGGGGTCGGGTGCGTCCGCGATCGCGCCGAGTTCGGCCTCGACCTCCCGCAGCCAGCGCCCCGCCACCGCGTCGACGAGCGCGGTCTTCGACGGGAAGTAGCGGTAGACGTTGGCATGCGTCATGCCCGCCTCGGCGGCGACGCCTACCACCGTGACCTGGCGGTGGCCGAGCCGGCGCAGGTGGTCGGCCGCGATGGCCAGCAGCCGCGCATCCGCCGAGAGCGGCGTCGCGCGGGCGCGGGGGCCGAGCCCGGCGGAGGCAAGCCCGGCCAGGACGGGTCCGGCGGCGGAGGCCCCGACGGAGGCTTGCCCGACAGGGGCTTGCCCGTTGGAACTCTGCGCCCCGGGGAACGGTGCGTCCGTCGGATGCGGCTCGTCGCGGGGCTGGGCGCCGGGGCGGCTGCGGGGCATGGAACTCGGGAACGCTCGGGATCGGTTGGCGCGACGACCCCGACAGGTTAGCGCCCGGCCGCTCGCAGGAGAAGCCCCGCGGGACAGTCGTGAGGCCGCAGTATTATACCCGGTAGCGCCGGTGCAGGCTCGACACCACGTCCTCGGCCAATCCCAGGCGCTCGGCCAGATAGGCGAGATAGAGCTGGTTGACCCGGCGGCGCTGGTCCACGGCGAGCAGCGAGGCGACGTACGCGTAGGCGCCGAGGTCGGCGTCGAGGATCGCGTCGAGGAGATCGCCGAGCGCCAGCGGCGCGGCGAGCGCCTTGTCGAGGCGCTGGCGCTCGGCCTCCGCGGCGCTGATCCGGGTGAGCGCGTCGCGCACCGGGGCGGGATCCTGCCGGCGCCCCTGCGCCAGGAAGGCCGCCGCCATCGCCTGGATCACGAGGTCGCGCTGGGCCGGCTCCAGCACCCGGAGGTTGAGGGTGAGCGGCACCAGGGTCTGGTGGCGGTTCTGCAGGAAGGCGTGCAGCACCTTCTGGCCCAGGGCCTCGGTCACCACCGCGTCCGCCCGCCCCGCCCGCCGGTCGCGCCGCGAGGCCCGGGCCGGGGCGGTCCCCGGCTCCTCGACCTCCCCGGCCGGGTCGTCGCGCCCGAAGGCGCGGGTGAGGAAGGCGAAGCTCATGCGGGGCGGGTCCGTGACGGGCGGTCCCGCACCAACGTGCGGCGATGCGCCGGGCTCCGCGGCGGGATCAGCCGCCGACGATCGGGCGCAGGACCGGCACGTCGAAATAGATCCGCCCGAGATCGATCGCGAAATCCACGGCCTCGAGCCGCAGGACGTCGTCCGGCGCGGTGAGGACGTCGCAGACCCAGCCATCCGCCTCGCGCCGGTAATGCTCCACCCGCATCTGGTCCTGGTAGGCAAGGACGATGTGCCGGAGCGTCGGCAACGACTTGTAGAAGGACAGCTTGGGCCCGCGATCGCGGTCCATGGTGCTCGGCGACAGCACCTCGACGATGACGAGCGGGTCGGTGACGAAGGTGCGGTTCTGGCGCGGTCCGCAGCGTACGACGATGTCGGGCTTCGGCTTGTCCCGGCCGCGGCCGTCCTCGTCGCGCTGCACCCGCATCCCGCCCTGGTAGCTGCGGCAGCCGGCAGCATCCATGGCGAGCTTCAGCGGCGCGCCGATATTGCCGGCGATCTGCTCGTGGTTCTCCGTCGGGTTCGTCATCATGACGACCTCGCCGTCGACCAGCTCCCAGTCGCTCTCGTCGCGCTGCGCATCGACGAAGCGGTCGAATTCGGAGACGGTGAGCCCGTGGTGGCGACGGACGCGGTCTTCCATGGCGCGCTCCCCTGTGGCGCTTCCCGGCTGCCCCCGGGAGCCTATCCGCTCGCGACGGGGGCGAGAAGGCACCGTCCCACGCAAACTCTTCGCCCCGCCGCCCTGGGCGCGGCCGCCCGCCACCCAATCTAGGGGGACTCGATACCCCGCAGCAGGATCATCCCCCGGCATGACACGCCCCCGATCGTCCGACCGGCAGGCCGGCGCATGACCCTCGACCAGGGCCTCGCCTTCGGCCTCATCGGCGTCACCGTCCTGCTCTTCATCTGGGGCCGGCTGCCCTACGACCTCGTGGCCCTCCTTTCTCTCGTCGCCGGGGTGGCGCTGGGACTGGTGCCGGCCTCCAAGGCCTTCAACGGCTTCGCCGACGACGTGGTGATCATCGTGGCGAGCGCGCTCGTCATCTCGTCGGCGGTGTCGCGCTCGGGCGTCGTCGAGAGCGCGATGCGCCCGCTCCTGCCCTACCTGCGAAAGCCCAGCCGGCAGGTACCGGCGCTGGCCGGCGCCGTGATGGGCCTGTCGGTCTTCACCAAGAACATCGGCGCACTCGCGATCTTCATGCCGGTGGCGCTCCAGCTCGGGCGCAAGACCGGCACGCCGGCCTCGCTGCTGATGATGCCGATGTCCTTCGCCTCGCTGATCGGCGGGCTCGTCACCTTAGTCGGGACCTCGACCAACATCATCGTCGCCAAGGTGCGGGCCGACGTCACCGGCCAGCCCTTCGGCATGTTCGACTTCACCCCCGTCGGACTCGGGCTCGCGGCGGCGGGCCTCGCCTTCCTGGCGGTCGGTTACCGGCTGCTGCCGCGCGACCGGCGCCCGGCGGGCTCGCTCGCCGCCTCGTTCCGGATCGAGGCCTACACGACCGAGGCCTGCCTGCCCGGCGACTCGCCGCTCGTCGGCGCGACGGTCGGGGAGCTCGAGGCGCTCGGCGACGGGGACGTCACGGTGGCGACCGTGATCCGCGAGCGCTTCCGCCGCTTCGTACCGGGGCCCGACTGGCGGCTGTCCGCCGGGGACGTCCTGCTCCTCGACGGCGAGCCGGAGGACCTGGAGCGCCTGGTGGCGCGGGCGAAGCTGACGCTCGTCGGCACGCTGCCGGCGGCCGGGGAGGCGACGGTGATCGAGGCGGTGATCCCGGACGGCTCGGCCCTCGTCGGCACTACGGCGGCGGGCGCCGACCTCGCCGGGCATCACGGCACCACGCTCCTGGCGGTCAGCCGCTCGGGCGCGGCGATCACCCGGCGCATCGGCAGCGTGCGCCTGCGCGCCGGCGACGTGGTGGTGCTGCGCGCCGCCCAGGACCGGCTCGGCGACATGCTGTCGGAGTTCGGCCTGCTGCCGCTCGCCGAGCGAAAGCTGGCGCTCGGCCACAGCCGCCGCAGCTACATCCCGATCGCGGTGCTGGCCGGCGCGATGGCGCTGATCGCGCTCCACGTCGTGCCGGTGGCGATGGCGTTCTTCGGCGCCGCGGTGCTGCTGCTAGTCCTGCGCGTCATGACCATGCACGAGGCCTACGAGACGATCGAGTGGCCGGTGATCGTGCTGCTCGGTGCGCTGATCCCGGTCAGCGACGCGGTGCGCACCACCGGCGGGACCGACCTGATCGCCGGAGCCCTGTCGAACGCCATGCACACCGTGCCGCCGATGCTGGCGATCGGCCTGCTGCTGATCGCCGCGATGGCGGTGACGCCGTTCCTCAACAACGCCGCGACGGTGCTGGTGATGGGGCCGATCGGCGCCAGCCTCGCCCAGAAGCTCGGGCTCAACCCGGATCCGTTCCTGATGGCGGTGTCGGTGGGGGCGGCCTGCGACTTCCTCACCCCGATCGGCCACCAGTGCAACACCCTGGTGATGGGCCCGGGCGGCTACCGCTTCGGCGACTATGCCCGCCTCGGCCTGCCGCTCTCGATCATGGTGATCGTCGTCGGCACGCTGCTGATCACGCTGTTCTGGCCGGTGGCGCCGCGCTGACGGCGAAAGCCGTTCCCTCACGGGACTGCCCCTGCGTGACACCGTGTCGCCATGCCGTCGAATCGTGTCGCCCCGGGCGGGGGGCTACACAGGCGGCATGACGGCGATCTGGTTCATCTTCGCGCTCATGACCGGCCTGGCGGTGCTCGCCCTGCTCTGGCCGATGTCGCGCCGCCCCGCCCTGGCCGTGCCGGAGGGCGAGGCGCGGATCGCCACCGAGACCGGCTTCTACCGCGACCAGCTGCGCGAGATCGACCGCGACGCCGCCCGCGGCCTGCTGGCCGCGCCGGAGGCCGAGGCCGCGAGGGCGGAGGCCGCGCGCCGGCTCCTGCGCGCCAGCCGCGATCCCGGCCGCACCGCCGGCGCCGTCGGCGAGCCGGCCCTGCGCCGGCGCCGCGCCGCCTCCGCCTTCGCCCTCTCGACGGTGCCGCTCGTCGCGCTCCTCGTCTACGGGATCTACGGCTCGCCCGACCTGCCGGCCCGGCCCCAGGCCGATCGCCTGGCCCACGCGAAGGCGGCCGGCAACGATCTCGCCGCGGCGGTGGCGCAGATCGAGGCGCATCTCGCCAAGGCGCCCGAGGACGGCCGCGGCTGGGCGGTGCTCGCCCCGGTCTACCTGCGGGTCGGGCGCGTCGAGGACGCGATCAAGGCCTACGAGAACTCCCTGCGGATCCTCGGCGACGACGCGGGCCGGCTCGCCGATTACGGCGAGGCCCTGGTGGCGGCCGATGACGGCGTCGTCTCCGCCAAGTCCCGCGACGCCTTCGAGCGGGCGCTCCGCCAGGATCCCAGGGCGGTCAAGCCGCAATTCTACCTCGCCCGCGCCGCCGAGCAGGACGGCGACCGCGACAAGGCCCGCACCCGCTACGCGGCGCTCGTCGCCGCCTCCCCGGCCGAGGCGCCCTGGCTGCCGATGGTGCGCGAGAGCCTGGCCCGCCTCGACGGCACCCCGCCGCCTGCAGCCAACCCCGCCGCGGGCGCTGCCCCGGCCACGGCCCCCGCGATGAGCGAGGAGCAGCGCGGCATGGTCCGGGGCATGGTCGAGGGGCTGGCGCAGCGCCTCGCCGAGAAGGGCGGGACGGGCGAGGAATGGGCCCGGCTGGTGCGCTCCTACGGGGTGCTGGGCGAGCGGGCGAGGGCCGAGGAGACGCTGGCCAAGGCCCGCGGCGCGCTCGGGAGCGACCCTGGCAAGCTCGCGCCGGTGGAGGAGGTGGCCCGCGAGATGGGATTGGGTGCGAGGGCGGCCCCTTGACGATCGCCCCCGCCCCGCAGAGGGGAAGATCCGGGGGCGCGGGGCCTTCGGACGGCAGAGGCTTGCGAATCATCCCACGGTGCGCCCCCGCCTTTTTCCCGCCTCGCCAGGCGAGCCGGGCCGATGCACAACACACCAACAGAGCCGGCTCCCCACGCCGGCCCCTCGGGAGACGCCCCTGATGACGACAGCGACCCCCCTCCCCCGCCGCCCGCGTTGAGACCCGCCCCATGACGCGCCGGCGCCGCCGTTCCGTCCTCATCCTCGTCTGCGGCGCCGTGCTGGCGGCGGCCCTCGGGCTCGTCCTGACGGCGATGCGCGACACCATCGTGTTCTTCCGCTCCCCCACCGAGGTGGCGAGCCAGAAGGTCGTGCCGGGCACGCGCTTTCGCCTCGGCGGGCTGGTCGAGGCCGGCTCGCTCAAGCGCGAGGCCGACGGGCATGTCGAGTTCGCCGTCACCGATACCGGCTCGACCGTGGCGGTGCGCTACCGCGGCCTGCTGCCCGACCTCTTCCGCGAGGGCCAGGGCGTGGTGACCGAGGGCGTGCTGCAGGCCGACGGGACCTTCCGGGCCGACACGGTGCTGGCCAAGCACGACGAGACCTACATGCCGCGCGAGGTCGCCGACGCCCTCAAGGCGCAGGGCCGCTGGCAGGAGGGCGGCGCGGGCGGCCCCGCGAAGCCCGCGGGCGGCAAGCCCCAGCAGGCGCAAGCCGGCGAGGACCAGCCCGGATCGGTCTCGCGCACCGCCGTGAAATAGTCACGCCCCGTGCGGCGGAAGGTCTTGGCGGCTCGGCCCGGGAAGCGGATTAAGGTGACGCCCGCGTTCCGCCGCAGCGGGACGCCGGGTCGCAAGACCCGTCGGCCGATCGTCCGCCGCGCTCGACACCCGCTTACCGAAAGGTCGCCCCGTTGCTGATCGAGGTTGGTCATTACGCCCTCGCCCTCGCGCTCGCCCTGTCGCTGACGCAGATGGTGATGCCGGTCTGGGCGAGCCGCGCCGGCGACCCGGTCCTGCGCAGCATCACGGTGCCGGCGGCGCTCGCCACCTTCGTGTGCATCGCCTTCGCGTTCGGGGCGCTGACCTACGCCCACGTCACCTCGGACTTCTCGGTCCAGAACGTCGTCGAGAACTCGCACTCGATGAAGCCGCTGATCTACAAGATCTCCGGCGTCTGGGGGAACCACGAGGGCTCGATGCTGCTCTGGGTGCTGATCCTGGCGCTGTTCGGCGCCGTGGTGGCGCTCGCCCGCAACTCCGTCCCACCGGTGCTGCGCGCCAACACCCTCGGGGTGCAGGCCGCCATCACCGCGGTGTTCCTGCTGTTCATCCTTGTCACCTCGAATCCGTTCGCGCGCCTCAACCCGGCCCCGATGGAAGGCCGCGACCTCAACCCGCTGCTCCAGGATCCCGGCCTCGCGATCCATCCGCCGCTGCTCTACCTCGGCTATGTCGGCTTCTCGATCACCTTCGCGTTCGCCATCGCGGCGCTGATCGAGGGCCGGATCGACGCCGCCTGGGCGCGCGCGGTGCGGCCCTGGACGCTCGCCGCGTGGTGCTTCCTCACCGTCGGCATCGCCATGGGGTCGTACTGGGCGTACTACGAGCTCGGCTGGGGCGGCTGGTGGTTCTGGGACCCGGTCGAGAACGCCTCGCTGATGCCCTGGCTCGCCGGCACCGCGCTGGTCCACTCCACCGTGGTCATGGAGAAGCGCGACGCCCTGAAGGTCTGGACGGTGCTGCTCGCCATCCTGACCTTCTCGCTGTCGCTGCTCGGCACCTTCCTGGTGCGCTCGGGCGTGCTGACCTCGGTCCACACCTTCGCGACCGATCCCACCCGCGGCACCTTCATCCTCGGCATCCTGGTCCTGTTCATCGGCGGCTCGCTGGCGCTCTACGCCTGGCGGGCGCCCACCTTGCGCCAGGGCGGCCTGTTCGCGCCGATCTCCCGCGAGGGCGCCCTGGTGATGAACAACCTGTTCCTGTCGGCGGCCTGCGCCACGGTGCTGGTC
Source organism: Methylobacterium ajmalii (assembly GCF_036448855.1). NCBI lineage: Bacteria > Pseudomonadati > Pseudomonadota > Alphaproteobacteria > Hyphomicrobiales > Methylobacteriaceae > Methylobacterium > Methylobacterium ajmalii. Next base: position 258,021 of record NZ_JAZFXT010000028.1, on the reverse strand, counting down.
GGCACGCTCTATCCCCTGGCGCTGGAATCGCTGACGGGGGAGAAGATCTCGGTCGGGCCGCCCTTCTTCAACCTGACCTTCGTGCCGCTCGCGGTGCCGCTGCTCCTCGTGGTGCCGTTCGGCCAGACGCTGGCCTGGAAGCGCGGCGACCTCGCGGCGGCGAGCCAGCGGCTGTTCGTCGGCTTCGCGCTCGCCATCGCGGTCACGCTTCTCGCCGTCGCGGTCACCTGGGGCGGGCCGGTCGGCGCGCCGCTGGGCATCGGCCTCGGCGCCTACCTGATCCTCGGCGCCGCCTTCGAGATCGTCACGCGGGCGAGGGCCAAGACGGTGGGCGTGTCGCTGCGCCGCGCCGCCGGCCTGCCGCGCTCGGCCTGGGGCACGGCGCTCGCTCATGCCGGCGTCGGCGTCACGGTGATCGGCATCGCCGCCCAGGCCTGGAGCGTCGAGGCGCTGGCGACCCTGCCGCGCGGCGGGGAGCTCCGCGCCGGCCCCTACGTCGCGGTGCTGGAGGGCGTCCTGCCCCGCACCGGACCGAACTACACCGAGACGGTGGCCCACCTCACCATCCGGGAGGGCGGCGACCCGGTCGGGGTGATCGAGCCGGGCAAGCGCTTCTACGCCTCGCGCAACATGTCGGTGAGCGAGGCGGGCCTGCTCACCCGCGGGGTGAGCCAGGTCTATGCCAGCGTCGGCGAGACCGGCACCGACGGCCGCGTCGGTATCCGCCTCTACTACAAGCCCCTGGTGCTGCTGATCTGGCTCGGCGCCGTGGTGATGGCGCTCGGCGGCGGCCTGTCCCTCACCGACCGGCGCTTCCGCGTCGGCGCCCCGGCCTCGCGGCCGGCGATCCGCGACGCCGCCGGGCCGGTGCCGCCCCATTCGGTTCCGGCGGAGTAGCCGCATGCCCGCCCCTTCCCCGGCCCTGCGCGCCCTTCTGCTCGCCCTCGTGCTCCTCGCGCCGGTCGCGGCCGGTGCGGTCCAGCCCGAGGAGGTGATGAAGGACCCCGCCCTCGAGGCGCGGGCCCGGACGATCTCGGCGGAGCTGCGCTGCCTCGTCTGCCAGAACCAGTCGATCGACGATTCCGACGCGCCGCTCGCCCGCGACCTGCGGCTGATCGTGCGCGAGCGCCTGCGCCAGGGCGACGGCGACGAGGCGGTGCTGAGCTACGTCGTGCAGCGCTACGGCGAGTTCGTGCTGCTGCGCCCGGTGCTGGCCTGGCACACCGCCTTCCTGTGGTTCACCCCGGTCCTGGTGGTCGGCCTCGGCGGCCTCGCCCTGTGGGCCGCCGCCCGCCGGCGCCGGCCGGCCCCGCCGCGGGGGCTCACCGCCGCCGAGGAGGCGGCCGTCGCCGAGCTGGTGCGCCGGGCCGAGTCGCGGTGAGCGGCGGCCTCACCGACATCGCCGGCATCCGCGTCGGCCACGCCGAGGATTCCCGCGCGCTGTCCGGCGTCACCGCGGTCGTGTTCGACGCACCCACCGTGGCGGCGGTCGACATCCGCGGCGGCGGGCCGGGGACGCGGGAGACCGATCTCCTCGATCCCGAGCGCACGGTGCCGGGGGTCGATGCCCTGGTCCTGTCCGGCGGCTCGGTCTTCGGGCTCGATGCGGCCTCGGGCGTCACCGCCTGGCTCGCCGAGACCGGCCGCGGCTTCGCGGTCGGCCCGGCCCGGGTGCCGATCGTGCCGGCGGCGATCCTGTTCGATCTCCTCAACGGCGGCGACAAGGCGTGGGGCCGCTATCCCCCCTACCGCGACCTCGGCTTTGCCGCCGCGGCGAAGGCCGGCACCGGCCCGGTGGCGATGGGCTCGGTCGGGGCCGGGCTCGGCGCCCGGACCGCGAACCTCAAGGGCGGGCTCGGCAGCGCCTCGGCTGCGGTCGAGGGCACGGGCCTGCGCGTCGCGGCGCTGGTTGCCGTCAACGCGCTCGGGCGGGTCACGGTCGGGGACGGGCCGCATTTCTGGGCCGCGCCGTTCGAGATCGGCGCCGAGTTCGGGGGCTTGGGCTCGCCCGCGACCCCGGCGCCCGACGCCTTCGCCTGGCCGGTGAAGCCGATGCCGGGCGCCAACACCACGATCGCGGTGGTTGCCACCGATGCCCGCCTGACCAAGGCCGAGGCCCGCCGCCTCGCCGTGATGGCGCAGGACGGCCTCGCCCGGGCGATCGTGCCGGCCCACACCCCCCTCGACGGCGACCTCGTCTTTTCCGCCGCGACCGGCGCCGTGCCGCTCGCGGATCCGGTCGGGGATCTGGCCCGGCTCGGCGACGCGGCGGCGCGGGTGCTGGCGCGCGCCGTGGCGTTGGGGGTCTACCACGCGCGCGCCCTGCCGGTGGCGGGGGCGCAAGGGGCATGGCGGGATCGGTTCGGGGGGTGAGGGCGCAGCGGTTCCTGCTCGAACCCGCCCCCTCTCCCGGATGACTGGAGCGTCAGCGGAAGGAGATCCGGGATCCAGCAGAGAACTTGCCGCCAAGCGGCTCAGCCTCTGCAACGTTGCAGACGGGCGGACGCTTCGCGACCTTTCGTGCTGGATTCCGGATCTCCTTCCACTTCGTTTCAGTCGTCCGGGAAAGGCCGGCGGATCCTACGGGGTAGTGGGCACCTGCTGCCGGGTGCCCACCCCTCAGAACTGGTACCGCAGCCCCGCCGTCACCCCGTGCGCGACCCCGGTCCGGGTGCCGATCGCCGCCTGGTAATCCACCCGCCAGCCGAGACGCTCGGTGAGGCTGCCCTGGAGGCCGGCGCCGGCGGTAACGAAGTCGGATTGCAGGAAGGGCACCGCCGCGGTCGCGGTGGCGAGCGGGTTCTGGACGCTGGCGAGACGGAAGAGCCCGGCGCTCCGCTGCGGACCGAGCCCGGCATTGTAGGCCACCCGCACCGAGGGGACGATGCCGGACAACCCGTAATAGGCCACCTCGACGCCGAAGCGGGCGGTGGTCTGGAGCACGGTGAGGCCGCCATACGCGACGTTGTTGCCGGCCGCGCCCTGCTCGGTGAACCCGTCGATCCGGGCCGAGTAGTGGCTCAGGCCCGCGAAGGGCGTCAGCCGGAAGGCGGCGCGGTCGAAGACGAGGCCGGCCTCGCCGTCGAGCGCCAGGGCGGAACCGGAGGTCCGGGCCGCGGCGGTGAGCCCGTAGGCGGCCGGACGGCGCAGGCCCGAGAAGTCGACGATCGGGGCGCCGCCGACGATGCCCTGCGCATAGAGGCTCGGGCCGTAATAGCCGCCATAGGCCGCGACCGTGAAGGCGCCCTGGTCCTGGCGGAAGCCCTGCTGATAGGCTCCTTGCGGCCGCGACAGCGAGCCGCCGCCCCCGCCCACCGCGAGGCCGGCCCGCCACGGGCCGGTGAGCGGCAGGTCGAGGCCGGCCGAGCCCTGCGCGACGGTGCGGTCGAGGGAAAGGCCGCCGTTGCGCGGCTGGTCGGCGAACACGACGTCGCCCCCGACCCAGAGCGCCGGGCCGGCGGTGCCCCAGGCGCCCTGGCCGGCCCCCGCCGGCAGGTTGGCCCCGCGGCGCAGGGCCGAGAGATGGTCCTGCACGCCGCGCGTCGCGGAGGCCGCCGCGGTGATCGCGCCGGCCCCCAGGCCCTGCAGCACCGTCGGCGCCGTCTCCTTCATCACCGCGAGCGACAGCGGGTCGACGTAGGTCGGCAGGGTCAGCCGGTAGGCGAGCAGGATGTTGTCGTTGTTGATGCCGGCGTCATAGGGCTGGCCGTTGATGACGCCCTGGCGGGTCAGGAAGTCGTTGTCGTTGCCGACGAGCAGGAAGTAGTCGTTGGGTGCCCGCTCGCTCAGCACCGGCACGAGGCCCATCGCCTCGATCTTCTCGGGGAGCGTGGTCTGGGTCGCCGGGCCGGTGGTGAGGTTCATCCCGAAGCGGTTGAGCTGCACCGGGTTGAGCAGGTTGACGACCTCGGTGGTCTGCACCGGAGCGAGGCCGGCCCGCAGGGTGCCGTTCGGGGCGATCGGCGTCGTGCCGTCATAGGCGCTGCCGGCGATGTTGGTGGCGCCCGCCGTGTCGACGAGGAGCACGCTCTTGTAGACGATCGGCGTGGTGTTGCCGGTGCCGAGCCCGTTCGAATCCCGCGACAGGACCAGGAACTGGGTGTCGTTGAGCGCCACCATCTCGCTCTGGGCCGCGGTGCGGTTGGGCCCGCCGCCATTGCCGCTCTGCTGATAGACCGGGAGCTGCAGCACGTATTCGCGGCTCGGCGCCGCCGGGGTCGGGGTGCCGGAGATGTCGTAGTAGAGGATGCGGGTATTGGCCCGCTGCTGCTGGTTGGGGCCGGAATCCTGCAGTGTCGCGCTCTGCAGGATGGCGACGAGGCCGCGCCCGTCCGGGGTCAGCGCCAGGGCCTCGAGGCCCTGGTTGTTGCGCCGCCCGGTGTCGGGCGGGTTGAGCGAGTTGAAGTTGAGCTGGCCGTTCGTCACCGGCTGGAGCGCCGCCGGGATGCCGATCAGGCCCTGCAGCTGGCCGCTGCGGTTGAAGTAGTAGACGTTCGGGCCGTACTCGTCGCTGACGTAGAACGAGCCGTCGAGGCGGCGCGCCAGGCCCTCGGCGTCGAGGCTGATGCGCCCCGCGCTCGGGCCGGCGGCGGCCGAGGGCAGCACCCCGCCGAGCTGCACGGTGGTGCCGGCGGCCGGATCGAGGCCGCTGAAGCGCTGGCCCTTGGCGTCGGTGAGCACGATGCCGCCGTCCGGCGTCAGGGTGACCTGGGCTTGCGAGGTCGTGGCCTGCGGCAAGGCGGCGCCCGCATAGGGCGTGAAGCTCAGGGAGAAGCGGTTGAGCCGGCCGGCATAGTCGCTGAACAGGCCGCCGTCGGGGTTGTTGTAGCCGCGGTCGGGCAGCGTGTAGAGCGTGCCCGTGTAGGTGTCGCCGCTGCGCCGCCAGGTCGCGAGGTCGACGGCGAGCGACGAGAACGAGCCGAGGGAATCGCCGAGGAAGTCGCGGGTGTTGGCCGACAGCCGGCCGACGCCCTGCAGGCCCTGGTTGACGATCGTCGCGCCGCCGGCCGCCACCGAGACCGGATCGTCCGTGCGCTGCAGGTTCGGCACCCGCGCCTCGATCGACTGGGCCTGCGCGAGACCCGCGCTCGCGAGGAGGCCGCCCGCCGCCACGGCGGCACGGATGGAGATGGTGGTCACGATTCGCCCCCGAGGCTGACTTTGCGGCAGCGATGCGGCGGGGACGTGACGGTGGCATGACGGGGCATGGCCCCGCCGAACCGGACGTAACCCGGTTCGGCCTGCCGGCCACGGTCGCGGGGCTGGCCTCACCTCCCCCGTCGCTCCTCTCCCGCTGCACCCCTCCTGCTCGCCCTCGGCGCCGGGCCGTGGCAGAAGGCGCCCGGCATCAAGCGGAGGCGTCGGAGCGGTGAGCTATCTGGTGGTCTTTCTCGGCGCCGGCCTCGGCGGGGCCCTGCGCCACGGCGTCAACCTGTGGGCGGCGCGGGCGGGGAGCGGCTTCCCGTTCGGCACGATGGTGATCAACGTCGTCGGCTCGATCCTGATGGGGGTTCTCACCGGCTGGTTCGCCGCCCGGGGCGGCGGGCCGCAGGCGCTGCGGCTCTTCCTCACCACCGGGGTGCTCGGCGGCTTCACCACCTTCTCGACCTTCTCGCTCGAGGCCTTCCTGCTGTGGGAGCGGGGTGCCCACGGGGCGGCGCTCGCCTACGTGGCGGTGTCGGTGGCGGCGGGCATCGCCGGCGTGGCGGCGAGCCTCGTAGTGCTGCGCCAGCTCGCCTGAGCCGTGCGCCGGATCACGCCCGGCGAGCCGGCACGGTTGACAAGTCGGGGGGATCGGGGAGGAGTCGAACCTGAAATGAGCGACAACGCCCCCCCTCCCGCGACCGAGGCCGACGCGCTCCCCGCCGGCACGCCCCCCGTCCCGGCGGAGGGCCGCCCGCGCATCGCCATCACCTACTGCACGCAGTGCAACTGGCTCCTGCGGGCCGGCTGGATGGCGCAGGAGCTGCTCTCGACCTTCCGCGACGCGATCGGCGAGGTGGCGCTGATCCCCGGGAGCGGCGGCGCCTTCGCGATCACCTGCGACGACGCCCTGATCTGGGAGCGCAGGCGCGACGGCGGATTTCCCGACATCAAGGCCCTCAAGCAGCGGGTGCGCGACCGGATCGAGCCCGGGCGCGACCTCGGCCATGTCGACCGGGCAAGCCGAGAAGACCCGACAAGCCGACAGGGCCCGACGCCTTGACCCTCCCGCGCCGCCCGCGCGCCACCGTGATGATCCGCCGCCGTCTCAGCGCCCTGCGCCGGGACGGGCTGTCGACGCAGGTCTACCTCGTCGCCCTGGTGGTCGCCCTGGTCGGGCCGGGCCTGCTGTTCACCGCCATCCTGCTCGGCCGCTACGCCGCTCTCGATCGGGTCCGCTTCGAGCAGGACGCCCGCGAGAGCGTGCGCGGCATCGCGCTCACCATCGACCGGGACATCGCCGGGCTGGTCTCGGTGCTCCAGACCCTGGCGGCCTCGCCGCGCCTGCGCAAGAGCGGGCTCGACGGCTTCGAGACCCAGGCCCGGGCGGTGCGGGAGACGACGGGGCTCGACCTGTCCCTGCGCCGGCCGGACGGGACGCAGCTCGTCAACACCGCGCTGGCGCCCGGCGCGCCGGTGCCGCAGGCCCCGCACGAGGAGGATGCCGAGGTCCTGGCGACGCGCCGGCCGGTGGTCGGCGGCGTCCGGATGGGCGCCCCCGGGCGGCCGCCGACCTTCGACGTGGCGGTGCCGGTCGTGGTCGACGGGGCGCCGGCCTACGTGCTCAGCGTCACGGTGCCGGTGGAGCGCCTGCACCAGATCCTGGTCCAGGACCTCGCGCCGGGCTGGACCACCGGCATCGTCGACCGCAAGGGCCTGCTGCTCGCCCGCTCCGCGGAGCACGCGACCCTGGCGGGCCAGCCGATGCTGGCCGCCCTGCGCGGCCGCCCGACGGCGGCTTCCGGGATCTGGGAGGGGGTCGACCGGCGCCGGCAGCCGGTGCTCTACGTCGAGACCACCGTCCGGGCGACCGGCTGGATCGTCGGCGCCAGCATCTTGCGCGAGCGGGTCGAGGCGCCCCTGCGCCACTGGATCGTCGCCTTCGGCGGCTTCGGGCTCCTGGCGCTCGCCGCGTCCTCGCTCCTGGCGGTGCGGCTCTGGGCGCGGGTCGCCGGCCCGCTGCGCCAGCTCGCCACCGCGGGCGGGGCGCTCGCCGCCGGCCAGCCGGTGCCCCGGGTCTCGACGCCGATCCGCGAGATCCGCCAGCTCGCCGACGTGCTGGCCGACGCCTCCCAGAGCCTGCGCCGGCGCATCGCCGAGCGCGACGAGGCGCTGGCCGAGCAGAGCCGCAGCCTCGTCGCCCTGCGCGAGAGCGAGGCGCGCTTCCGCCACATGGCGGATTCCGCCCCGGCCATGATCTGGATGACCGATGCCGAGGGCGAGCTCGTCTTCGTCAACATGCACTACGAGTACCTGTTCGGCCGCTCGGTCCAGGCGCTGGCGCAGGGGCGCTGGCGCGAGGTCGTGCATCCGGACGACCTCCTCGGCTTCCAGCAGACCTTCCAGCAGGCCTTCGCGGCGCGCACGCCGTTCCGCCACGCCACCCGGGTGATCGACCGGCACGGGGCGACGCGCTGGATCCTGTGCGAGGGGGTGGCGCGCCTCGACGACCACGGCCGCTTCCTCGGCTATACCGGCTGCAACGTCGACGTCACCGAGGCCAAGGCGGCGGAGCTCGCCCTGCGCGAGGGCGAGGAGCGCCTGCGGCTGGCGCTGGCCGCCGGCCGGCTCGGCACCTGGGAGATCGACCTCGCCTCCGGGCAGCACCGTCTCTCGGCCCGCTCGTCCGAGATCTTCGCGCACGCCCCCCTCTCGCACGAGGGCTGGACCCGCTCGGTCCATCCGGACGACCGGGCCCGGATCGAGACGGCTCTGGCCGACCTGCTGGCGGGCGAGGCCGACTACCGCACCGAGTTCCGGATCCGGCCCGAGGCGGAGGCGCCGCACGGCAACGGCGCCCGCTGGGTCAGCGCCCAGGCGATCGTGCAGCGCGATGCCGGAGGCCGGCCGCGCCGGGTGATCGGCATCCACCAGGAGGTGACCGAGCGCAAGCGCGCCGAGGAGCACCTGCGCCTCCTGGTGCACGAGCTGAACCACCGGGTGAAGAACACGCTCGCCACCGTGCAGTCGATCGCGATGCAGAGCCTGCGCGGCATGAAGGGATCCACCGCCGAGGCGGCGAAGGCCGCCTTCGAGGCCCGGCTGATCGCCCTGGCGCGGGTCCACGACGTGCTCACCCGCGAGAGCTGGGAGGGGGCGGAACTCGCCGAAGTGGTCAAGGACGCGCTGGCGCCCCTCGGGGGCCCGGGCGGCCCGTCCGACGTGAGCGAGGGCCGGCCGCGCTTCTCGGCCGCCGGCCCGGCGGTGCGCCTGCCGCCCCGCATCGCCCTCTCGATCGCCATGGCGCTGCACGAGCTCGCTACCAACGCGGTCAAGTACGGGGCGCTCTCGGTGCCGACGGGCCGGGTCGCCCTGTCGTGGAGCGTCGCCGAGGGGCGGCTCTCCCTGTACTGGCGCGAGAGCGGCGGCCCGCCGGTCGTGCCCCCGACCCGCACCGGCTTCGGCTCGCGCCTGATCGAGCGCAGCCTCGCGCGCGAGCTCGACGGCACGGTGAGCCTCGGCTTCCCGCCCGAGGGCGTGACCTGTACCATCGTGGCGCCCCTGGCCGACCCGGCGCCGCCGCTGGCGCCGCCCGGCGGCCCGGGCGAGGCGCCGCAAGAGGACGACGCCCGCCGCGGGAGCGGGGCGGCGATGCCCCGTCCCGGCGCCGGGCCCGGTCCTGAAGGCGCTCGGTTGCGGCGGGAGCGAGTGTAGGTCGGCCGGTCGATTGCGGCCGGCACCGGCCTCCCCATATCGCACGGTGAGCCGAGGGCCCGTCCCGCGCCCCTGTCCCGGACGAGCCCCGCCGATGACGCCAGACGCCCCCCTTCCCGCCTCGCCGGCCCGCACGCGTCCGGCGCGGATCGGCCCCCGGGCCGGGATGACCTTCGTGGGCGCGGTGCTGCTGCTGCTCGTCGGTTCGGCGAACGGCCTCCTGCTCGTTTGGCAGAGCAGCGTGCAGCACCGCATCACCCACACCCTGTCGATCGACCGCGCCCTGATGCAGGTGCTGGCCGACCTCCTCGACAGCGAGACCGGGCAGCGCGGCTACCTGCTGACCGGAGACGCCGCCTTCCTGGTCCCCTACACCCAGGGCCTCGGCCGGGTGGCCGCCGAGATGCCGCGCCTCGCGGCGGAGCTGCGCGGCAACGGCGAGCAGGAGGCTCGCCTCGCCGCCCTGCGCCCCGCCATCGACCGCAAGTTCGCCGAGCTCGACCGCACGATCGCCCTCGACCGCGCGGGCGACCGCACCGGCGCCCTCGCCCTGGTGCGGGCCGGTGAGGGCAAGGCGGAGATGGACGAGATCCGCCGGATCGTCGAGACGATGCGCAGCCGCGAGGACGAGCTGCTGATCGGCTACCAGCAGCACGCCCACCAGATCGAGACCTGGGTCGGCCTCGGCAGCGTCGTGTCGGTCGGCATCATGGCGCTCTTGGCGGTGCTGGCCCTGCGCGAGGCGGCCCGGCGGGCGGCCCTGTCGCGCTTCCTGCCGGCGGAGCTGGCGCCGCTCCTGGAGCGCGGCGGCAGCCTCGATCAGGGCGGAGGCCTGCGCCTCGGCGAGCGGCGGCACGCGGCGATCGCCTTCGTCGACATGCGCGGCTCGACCACCATCGCGGAGCGGGCCGATCCCGAGACGGTGGCGGTCCTGATCACGGGCTTTCGCCGCTGCGTCGCCCAGGCGGCCCGGGAGACCGGCGGCCTGATCGACAAGTTCATGGGCGACGGCGCCCTGGTGGTGTTCGGGGTGCCTGAGGTCCGGGCCGACGCCGCGGCGGGTGCCCTCGCCTTCGCGGGGCGGCTCGAGGCGCTGGTCGAGGCCTGGAACGCCGCCTCGGCGCACGATCCGGTGCGGATCGGCATCGGGGTGCATTGCGGCGAGGTGTTCGTCGGCGTGGTCGGCGACGACGACCGGCTCGAGTTCACCGTGCTGGGCGATGCGGTCAACGTCGCGGCACGGCTCGAGCAGGCGACCAAAACCTTCGGAACGACCACCCTCGTGTCGCAGGCCGCGCTCGACGCTGCGCGGGCGAGCCACGCCTCCGGGGGCGAGGCGTGGCGCGAGGTCAGCCGGACCGCGCTGCGGGGCCGCAGCGAGGCCTTCCCGATCTACGGCCGCGCCGCGTGAGCGCCGGGACGACCGCCGGGGGAGAAAAACCGGTTCGGGACGGGTAGCGGTCCCGATCGGCCTCTGCTATCGCAGCCGCCCCGGACGGGTCGGCTCGAAGACGATCCGGCGGTGGAAGGCGCACCAGCTCTTTCCGTCCTGCACCGGCGCGCCGCAACAGACCGCGCGGTCGTTGGGTTCGCCGATGATGAATTTGCACACGAAGGCGCCCGACTGGGCGAAGGGAACCCGGAGGCTCGGGGAGGGCTCCTCGACGGCGTCTGCGATCACGATATGCGACATGCGCACGAGCTGGTTCATCGGGTACTGACTCGCTGGCCTTCCGTCACCCTCGACCAGAAGGGCATCGGGCCGGTTCGTTGGAGGCGACGGACCCGCGCGGAAAGCAGCGCCGGACTCGTCGCCCATGGGACCCGCGCCTCCATGACCCGTGCGCACACGCATCGCAGCGGCAGCGGTGATCTGTCGAATTTGGGGTTGCGTTTTGCAGAACGCAAGCCCCTTAGGCATTTACACATGGTTTTCACACGCCCGGCCGCCTCCGCGGCTGTCCGCGGCGGCACGGTTCCCGTCATCGACTTGCCATTCGGGCGCCCTATTCCTTGACGGGCAGCCCCGCCGGAGCGAGTCCACCATGTCCGACGCCGCCCTCGCCCGACGCCCTGCCGGCGCGGCGCCCGGCCCCGCCCGCACGGGGCCGCGCCTCGACCATCGCCTCCACCCGGCCGCCACGATCGGGTTCCTGGCGGTGCTGGCCGCGGGCCTGGCCTATGCCGGCTACAACCTCGTCGCCGACATGCGGCAGGCCGGGCAGCCGCCGCTCGCCGTCGGGGCCTTCGCGCTGCTCGGCCTCGCCCTGCTGATCGCGCTCGCCTTCGAGTTCGTGAACGGCTTCCACGACACCGCCAACGCGGTGGCGACCGTGATCTACACCCACTCGATGCCGCCGCTGACGGCGGTGATCTGGTCGGGGACGTTCAACTTCCTCGGCGTGATGGCCTCGACCGGGGCGGTGGCCTACAGCGTCGTGACGCTGCTGCCGGTGGAGCTGATCCTCCAGGTCGGCTCGGGCGCCGGCTACGCGATGATCTTCGCGCTGCTGCTCGCCGCGATCGTGTGGAACCTCGGCACCTGGGCGCTCGGCCTGCCGAACTCGTCCTCGCACGCGCTGATCGGCTCGGTGATCGGCGTCGGCCTCGCCAACCAGCTGATGGCGCCGGGCCACGCCGCCTCCGGCGTCGCCTGGGGCCAGGCGCTCGGCGTGCTCGAATCGCTCCTGTTCAGCCCCCTCGTCGGCTTCGTCTGCGCGGCCGGGCTGCTGGTCCTGCTCAAGCGCGTGGTGCGCCGGCCCGAGCTCTACCGGGCGCCGGAGGGCGACGCGCCGCCCCCGCCCTGGATCCGCGGCCTCCTGATCCTGACCTGCACCGGCGTGTCCTTCGCCCATGGCGGCAACGACGGCCAGAAGGGCATGGGGCTGATCATGCTGATCCTGATCGGCGCCGCCCCCACCGCCTACGCGCTCAACCGCACCATGCCGGATTCGAGCACGCCGGCCTTCGTGCAGGGCTCGCAAGGCGCGAGCCGGGTGTTTCGCGCCCATGCCGGCGGGGCGGCGGTGCCCGACGCGGCCGGCGCCCGGGCCAAGGTCGGCGAGGCGCTCAAGGCCGAGGCGCCGCCCAAGGCGCTCGCCGCACCCGAGGTCCAGGCGGCGCTCGCCGGCCTCTCCGACGACATCGCCGCCCAGGTCCAGGGCTACGGCGCCATCCGGCACGTCCCGGCGGAGGCGACCCAGAACCTGCGCGCCGACATGTACCTCGCGGGCGACGCGGTGCGCCTGCTCACCGGCGAGCACTCGTCCTACGCCGAGGACGAGAAGCGGACGCTCCAGGACTACCGCCGCACCCTCGACGACGGCACCCGCTACATCCCGACCTGGGTGAAGGTGGTGGTCGCCCTGGCGCTCGGCCTCGGCACGATGGTGGGCTGGAAGCGGATCGTCGTCACGGTCGGCGAGCGCATCGGCAAGCAGCACCTCACCTACGCGCAGGGCGCGTCCGCCGAGGCGGTGGCCGCCGGCACGATCGGGCTCGCCGAGGCCTACGGCCTGCCGGTCTCGACCACCCACATCCTGTCGAGCGGCGTCGCCGGCACGATGTGGGCCAACGGCACCGGCCTGCAGATGGCCACCGTGCGCAACCTGGCGCTGGCCTGGATCCTGACCCTGCCGGCGGCGATCACCCTGGCGGGCGGGCTGTACTGGGCGCTGCGGCAGGTGTTCTAAGGGCTCGCTCGGCGGCGACCGGGCTGGCAACCCGCCCCGGGCCGGTGTAACCGCCCCGGGCGGGCGCGTGTCCTGCCCGCGCCAGGGATCCGGCATGCGCTTCCTCGTGACAGGCACGGCCGGCTTCATCGGCTTCCACCTCGCCCACCGCCTGCTGCAGGCCGGCCACGAGGTCGTGGGGGTCGACGGGCTGACCGACTACTACGACGTCGCCCTGAAGCGGGCCCGGCTGGCCCGGCTCGCGGCCCTGCCGGGCTTCTCGTCGCACGAATTCCTGCTGGAGCAGTCCGGCGCCTTCATGACCCTGATGGGCGAGGCGCGGCCGGACGTGGTGGTGCACCTCGCGGCGCAGGCCGGGGTGCGCTACAGCCTGGAGCACCCGGAGGCCTACGTCGCCGGCAACGTGGTGGGCACCTTCCAGGTGCTGGAGGGCTGCCGGGCGCATCCGGTGCGCCACCTCCTCTTCGCCTCGACCTCCTCGGCCTATGGCGGCAACCCGACGGTGCCGTTCCGCGAGACCGACCGGGCGGTGTGGCCGCTGACCATCTACGCCGCCTCGAAGCTCGCCGGCGAGGCGATGGCGCATTCCTACGCCCACCTGTGGAAGATCCCCACCACCGCGTTCCGGTTCTTCACCGTCTACGGGCCGTGGGGCCGGCCCGACATGGCGCTGTTCCTGTTCACCCGGAAGATCCTGGCCGGCGAGCCGATCGAGGTCTACGACCACGGCCGCGCCGTGCGGGACTTCACCTATATCGACGACCTCGTCGAGAGCATCAGTCGGTTGATCGACCGGCCCCCTCCCCCGCCGGGCTCCGCCCCGGTCTCGGCCGCCGACACCCTGAGCCCGGTCGCGCCGTTCCGGATGGTCAATATCGGCGGCGGCCGGCCGGTGAGCGTCGCGGCGATGCTCGACGCCCTGGAGGAGTCCCTCGGCGTGCGGGCGGTCCGCCACCTGCGCGACCTGCCGCCCGGCGACGTCGAGCGCACCGAGGCCAGCCCCGATCTCCTGCGCGACCTCGTCGGCTACGTGCCTTCGACCCCCCTCGAAACCGGCATCCCGGCCTTCGTCGCCTGGTACCGCGCGCAGTACGGCATCGACCGCTAGGGGAACGCCGCATCACTCGACGGCTTGTCACGGCGCCCGCGACAGTGCTCAATCCCCCCATGCCCCGCAGCCTCGACCCCGAGACCGTGCCCGCCCCCGAGGCGGCGCCGCGCCAGACCCGGCGCTACGCCCAGAAGCGCGACGCGATCCTCCACGCCGCCGCCGCCCTGATCAACGAGGCCGGGGTGAAGGGCACGACGCTCGCCGACGTCGCCCGCAGCGTCGGGCTGATGACGAACAGCGTGACCTACTACTACCGCCGCAAGGAGGACCTGGCGGCGGCCTGCTTCCTGCACACGATCGGGGTGCTCGACGGGCTGGTGGCGCAGGCCGAGGCGGCGCCCGGCGGGCCCGCGCGGCTCGCCCGCCTGCTCGACCTCGCGGTGGCCCACCGCGCCGCCATGGCGGTCGGCGAGGAGCCGGACATCGCGGTCCTCAACGACGTGCGGGCGCTCCCCGCCCTCCAGGCCGAGAGCGTGTTCTCCGCCTACAACGCGCTCTTTCGCCGCCTGCGCGGGCTGTTCGACGACGACGGGCTCGACCGGGCCGACCGCAACGCCCGCACCCACCTGCTGCTCTCGGTGCTGCACTCGACCCGGCTGTGGATCCACCGCTACGAGCCGCGGGACTACGCCCGGGCCGGCGCCCGGATGGCCGACCTCCTCACCCGCGGCCTCGCCGGCCCGGCCTCGGAGTGGCGCCCCGCTCTGCTGCCCGAGCCCGAGCCGCCGGAGGAGAGCGAGGTCTCGCCCGAGGCCTTCCTGCGCGCGGCCACCATCCTCATCAACCAGCAGGGCTATCGCGGCGCCTCGGTCGAAAAGATCTCCGGGCTCCTCAAGGTCACCAAGGGCTCTTTCTACCACCACAACGACAACAAGGACGACCTCGTCGCCAACTGCTTCTCGCGCAGCTTCGCCCAGATCCGGGCGGTGCAGGACGCGGCCGACGCGAAGGGCGGCAACGGCTGGGGCCGGATCTGCACCGCGTCCGCCACGCTGGTGCGCAGCCAGCTCGGCCCCGGCGGGCCGCTCCTGCGCGTCACCGCCTTCAGCGCCCTGCCGGAAGCCCTGCGCACCGAGACCCGGCGCACCATGAACCGCCTGACCGAGCGCTTCGGCTTCTGCCTCGTCGACGGCATGGCCGACGGCTCGGTGCGCCCGCTCGATGCCGGCATCGCCGCGCAGCTCGTGTCGAGCATGGTCAACGCGGCGGCCGAGCTACCGGCCTGGGTACCCGGGGTGACGCCGGAGAATGCGGCCGACCTCTACGCGCGGCCGTTGTTCCTGGGGCTGTTCGCGCCGGCGGCGCGGTAGAGCCACACCGGTCCCGATGCGGTCGATCGTTCGTCTGGTGCTCGAGGCGTATTGGCGCGAGGCGCGCCGGACGACCCTGCTGGTGATCGGTGCCACGATCGTCGGCGCCCTCGCGGCGATCACCGCGCCCTATCTCTTCTCCCGCGCCGTCGATGCGCTGACGACCGGGACGGGAACCGGCGCGGCCCTGCATCTCCTGCTCCTCTACGCGCTCCTCGTCGGCGTCGCGGCGGCTCTCGGTCAGGCCGCCCGCTTCCTCATCCTCCTCTGTGCCGAGCGCCTCGCCTTCATGGCGAACACGGCCTTCTTCTCGGCTCTCCTGCGCAAGACGCCGGATTTCTTCCTCGAGCACAATTCGGCGGAGATCGGCAGTGCCCGGCAGTCGGGCGCGCAGGCGCTCAACACCGTCGCACAGCTCGTCGTCGGCGGCCTGCTTCCGGGGCTCGTCCAGATCACGATCGCGGCCGTCCTCCTCTGGCGTCTCCTGAGCTGGGACGTCGCCGTCATCGTGTTCGTCTACGGGGCGATCGTGATCGGCCTCGACTACGTCCGCATCGGCCGCGTCCGCCCGTTCCTGAAGGCCGCGATGGCGAGCAGCCAGGAGAACGCGAAGCTGGTCGGCAACGCCGTCGCGCTGATCGATACGCTGCGCCAGACCCGGGGCGAGGCCTGGATCCAGGATCGGTTCGCCCGGGGGGCGGGCGAGACCGTCGCGAGCTGGCGCGGCTACGTGCTGGCGAGCAGCGCCTTCAGCGGCGCGCTCGGCCTCGCCGCGACACTGCAGCTGGCCGTGACGTTCCTGCTCCTCATGCCGCGCTACGAGGCCGGATCGCTGACGGTCGGCGACATCGTGCTGTTCAACACGCTGCTCCTGCAGCTCAACGAACCGTTCCGCCTCGTCGGGATGGCGATCAAGGAGACCACGGAGGCGGCCGCCCGCCTGCGGCCGCTGGCGACGCTCTGGTCCGCACCCGAGCAGGCCGAGCCGGACGACCCCGTGCCCTACCGGGCTGCCGAGGGCACGATCGCGTTCGAGGACGTCACGTTCCGCTACGCCAACGGACGGGGGGTCGCGGACCTGTCGTTCACCGCGAGGCGCGGGACGCCGACTTTCCTCACGGGCGAGACCGGATCGGGGAAGTCGACGGTCCTGAAGCTGCTGCTCAAGGGCGCCGCGCCGACGCAAGGTCGCATCCTCGTCGACGGCATCGACCTGACGCAGATCACCGACACGGACTGGTTTTCCCAGGTCGGCGTCGTGTCGCAGGACGTGGTGCTCCTCAACGATACCCTGTCGGCCAACATCGTGCTCGGCCGTCCTTTCGATGCCGTCCGCCTGCGCGCGGCCGCGGAACGGGCCTCGATCCTGCCTCGCATCGAGGCGATGCCGGACGGGTTCGGCACGGTGGTGGGCGAGCGGGGGCTGAAGCTGTCCGGCGGCGAGCGGCAGCGGATCGCCATCGCGCGCGCCCTCTACGGCGCGCCGAGCATCCTGATCCTGGACGAAGCCAGCTCCGCCCTCGACGCGGAGACCGAGCGCGAGGTCATGGACGGGCTGCGAGGCGCCGCCGACCGGCTGACGATCGTCTCGGTCACGCACCGGATCGCGACGATCCGGGCAGGCGACCAGATCGTCCGTCTGCCCTCGGGCCCACCGCGAGACGACGGAACTGCGGGAGAAGGATCCCCGGCGCTCGGCACCTGAGCAGGCTTGCCCTGGCGGGCCAACGTTTCGCCGGCCTAGATTGTTGTTTCGTCGCAGATGAAAGTCGCAAGACCGAGGGCCGCTCTTGCTAAATCTGCCCGGAGCATCGTTCGACGACGGAGTTATCGGTCCGTCGAGAGAAAATGAAAGATCATAGATCCGGAGCAGCGCCCGGCCGGACGACCGTGATCCGGTCGAAGCCTTCGGCGGCGGTCGGTGCCTCGAGGAGGCCGGCGACCGAGCGGATCGCCTCCTCCGGGACGCGCCGGTCGGCGGGCCGCGAGGCGTTGCGCGTCAAGGCGAGAGCGAGGGGGACGTCGATCCACACCGCCTCGAGGCGGGCGCCGGCCGACCGGGCGATCTCGACGATCGGTCGGCGGTGTCGTGCGCCCGGGAGCGCGGCATCGAAGTAGACGACCTCCGGATGCCGGGCCTGGCGCCCGATCCAGGTCGTCTTGCCGGCGCCCTGCAGGCCGCAGACGATCACGACGGTATGGGGGCCGTCGTCCGCCCGGAGCGCCCGCCGCAGCGTCTCGTAGCAGGCCTGCCACGCCTGCCGGCTCCGCTCGGGCGTCCAGACCCGCCCTTCCTCGGTCTCGAGGCAGTCGTCGGGATTGATCGCGGCCGGCCTCACCCCTCGGCGGCCCGCCGCAGCCACATCCGCCCCAGCACCTCGTCGCGCCGGATCCAGGCGTGCCAGGCCACCGCCAGGACGTGGAGGGCGAGCACGATCCCGACGGCCCAGGCGATCCAGTAATGCGCGGTGTAGCCGGCGAGCGACAGGGCCTTGTCGACCGGCACGAGGCGCGGGAACGAGAACACGCCGAACCACGGCAGGCCGTAGCCTCCGGCCGCCGAGTAGACGTAGCCGCTGACCGGCAGGAGCAGCATCAGGGCGTAGAGGCTCCAATGCGCGGCCTTCGCGGCGAGATGGGCCGAGCGGGAGGGCGGCGCGCGGTAGGCCGGCTCGCCGGCGACGAGCCGGTAGACGAAGCGCAAGGGCAGGAGCAGCAGCACCGTCAGGCCGATCGATTTGTGGATGTCCAGGATCTCGCGCCGCGGCGAGGTGCCGGGCACCTGCCAGGCGGCGTAGAGCCCCAAGGCCAAAGCCACCAGGATCAGGGCCGCCATCAGCCAGTGGAAGCCGCGCTGGGTGCGGTCGTAGGTATGAGGATCGCGGGCCCGGGCCATGGTCGTCTCTAGCGTCCGTCGTCGTATGGTCGAGCTGTCGCGCCCGATCGGGGCGCGAGCGCGGCGGGTTCGTTTCGCGACCGTCACCAGGTGCAGGGCGGGCCCGGTTGCAACGCGCCGCCGCCCGGGACATATCAGGAACACCCCACGCAGGCCGGCGCGCGGCCCGAAAAACCCCGGAGATCCGCCGCCGATGGCGAAGAACCACCAGACCTTCGCCTGCCAGTCCTGCGGCGCGGTCTACAACCGCTGGCGCGGGCGCTGCGAGGCCTGCAACGGCTGGAACACGATCGTCGAGGAGACCGGCGCGGGAAGCCCGGTCTCCGGCCCGGTCGCGACCCGGCCGAGCCGGGCGCGAGGAAGAATCTTTCCGCTCGAAGGCCTGACCGGCGAGGTCAAGGAAGCACCCCGCACCTCGTCGGGCATCGCCGAGCTCGACCGGGTGACGGGCGGCGGCTTCGTGCGCGGCTCGGTGATCCTGCTCGGGGGCGACCCGGGCATCGGCAAGTCGACGCTCCTCATGCAGGCCTCCGCGGCACTCGCCAAGCGGGGCGAGCGCGTCGCCTACATCTCGGGCGAGGAGGCGGTGGGCCAGGTGCGGCTGCGGGCCGAGCGGCTCGGGCTGGCGAGCGCCCCCGTCGAGCTCGCCGCCGAGACCAACGTCGAGGACATCATCGCCACCCTGAGCCAGGGCAAGCCGCCGGCGCTCGCCATCATCGACTCGATCCAGACGATGTGGACCGAGACGGTGGAATCGGCCCCCGGCACCGTGACCCAGGTCCGCGGCTCGGCCCAGAGCCTGATCCGCTTCGCCAAGACGTCGGGCACCGCCGTGATCCTGGTCGGTCACGTCACCAAGGACGGGCAGATCGCCGGCCCCCGCGTCGTCGAGCACATGGTCGACGCGGTCGCCTCGTTCGAGGGCGACCAGGGCCACCATTTCCGCATCCTGCGGGCGGTGAAGAACCGCTTCGGCCCCACCGACGAGATCGGGGTGTTCGAGATGACCGATGGGGGCTTGGCCGAGGTGCCGAACCCCTCGGCCCTCTTTCTCGCCGGGCGCGACCTCGCGGCGCCGGGCACCGCGGTCTTCGCCGGGATGGAGGGCACGCGCCCGCTGCTGGTCGAGATCCAGGCCCTGGTGGCGCCCTCCGCCCTCGGCATGCCGCGGCGCGCGGTGGTGGGCTGGGACCCCAACCGCCTCTCGATGGTGCTGGCGGTGCTGGAGGCCCATGGCGGCATCCGGCTGGGCGGCCACGACGTCTACCTCAACGTCGCGGGGGGCTTACGCATCAGCGAGCCCGCCGCCGACCTCGCGGTGGCGGCGGCCCTCGTCTCGTCGCTGTCGGGCGCGGCGCTGCCGTCGGATGCGGTGTATTTCGGCGAGGTCGGCCTGTCGGGGGCGGTCCGCCCGGTGGCGCAGGCGCCGGCGCGGCTCAAGGAGGCGCAGAAGCTCGGTTTCGCCAAGGCGCTGATGCCGCTGGGCCGGGAGGGCGCCGGGCGCGACGGGTCCGGGACGGGGTTTCCGGCGGAGTCGCTTCGCCACATCGCCGATCTCGTCGCCGGGGTCGCCGCCAGCGGCAAGCCGGTTCGGGGCGGGCGGCGCCCCCAGCAGCGGCTGCCGGCCTATGACGACGAGGATGTCTGAGAGCCTGCTTGACGGGCCATACCACTCTCGCACCCTCCAACGTCATCCTGGGGCCGCGAAGCGGAACCCGGGATGACGAGGTGAGGTGGCGAGGCCAGCGCCGGACCGACTGGAGCGGACCACCAAACAGGCTCTGACAGAGGCGGAAGGCATCGCGCCGCGCCGCGTCACCGGCCCTGCCGAGGGCAGGGTGACGGATTGGCTCGGGCAGCGTATACAACGCCGGCGGTGCCGGGCAGCCGCGACCCGAGCCAACGCTCCCGCCCCCGAACCTGTTCCTGCCAATGCCGTTCTCCGTTCTCGATCTCGTCGTGCTGGGCGTCGTCGTCATCTCCGCGCTGCTCGCGGCGGTGCGGGGCTTCACCCGCGAGGTTCTGGCGATCGTGGCCTGGGTCGCGGCGGCGGGCCTCGCCTGGACCCTGCACCCGCTGCTGCTGCCGACCGTGAAGCAGCACGTCTCCAGCGACACCGTCTCGCTGGTGGTGTCGATCGCCGCGATCTTCCTCGTCACCCTGCTGGTGGTCTCGGTGATCACCGT
Source organism: Methylobacterium ajmalii (assembly GCF_036448855.1). Classification (NCBI taxonomy): domain Bacteria; kingdom Pseudomonadati; phylum Pseudomonadota; class Alphaproteobacteria; order Hyphomicrobiales; family Methylobacteriaceae; genus Methylobacterium; species Methylobacterium ajmalii. The sequence goes on along the minus strand of NZ_JAZFXT010000028.1, from coordinate 237,970 downwards.
GAAGATCTCGGACCTGATCCTCGATTCGCGCATCGGCGCGGTCGACCGCAGCCTCGGCCTCGCCTTCGGGGCCGGGCGCGGCTTCCTGATCTGCGTGATCGGCTGGGTCTTCCTGGCTTGGCTCGTCCAGGGCAAGGTGCCGGACTGGGCCCAGCAGGCCCGCAGCCGCGAGATCCTCGAGAACAGCGGCCAGAAGCTGGTCGCGATGCTGCCGGACAACCCGGAGGGCCTGCTCAAGCAGTTCCGCAAGCCCAAGCCCGAGGTCGATCCCGGCACGGACGCGCCCGCGGAGGCCGACGCCCCGCCCCAGCGCCGCACCGACGCCAGCCCCCGGCGCTGAGACCGCACACGAAGGACACACCCCGCCAAGGACGCCCGACCGGCGTCCTTTGCATGTGAGGTAAGCCCCGCAACGCACCTTTGACGCCTTGGTTCCGCCGAAGGCAGCGATTACATAGCCGGCGGCGAGGCAAACGATCGGACGCAACGCATCGGATGCGGGCGGTCCGGTTCCTGCTTCGCTCGAGGCGAATCAGGCCCGCGCGGCGACCGTCACGGGACGCGCGGGGTCGGCGAGGCGAGGCCGTGCGGTGACCGGCCACCAGGGGCTTCTCATCATGTCAGCACGCAGCGAAACCTTCCGGGGCGCTCCCGGGGCGAGCGAGGCGTTCGGCGGCGATCTCGACCTCGACGGCGACACCCTGCGCGAGGAATGCGGCGTCTTCGGCATCTACGGCCATCCGGATGCCGCCGCGATCGTGGCACTCGGCCTCCACGCCCTGCAGCATCGCGGCCAGGAGGCGGCCGGCATCGTGTCGTTCGACGGCCGGGTGTTCCACTCCGAGCGCCGCATGGGCCTCGTCGGCGACTCGTTCTCCGACCTCGCCACGATCGAGCGCCTGAAGGGCGAGACCGCGATCGGCCACGTCCGCTACTCGACCACCGGCGAGACGATCCTGCGCAACGTGCAGCCGCTCTTCGCCGAGCTCGAGACCGGCGGCCTCTCGGTCGCCCATAACGGCAACCTGACCAACGGCCTCCTGCTGCGCCGCCAGCTCGTGCGCGACGGCGCGATCTGCCAGTCGACCTCCGATACGGAAGCGATCCTCCACCTCGTCGCCCGCTCGCGCCACGTCCGCATCGTCGACCGGGTGATGGACGCGCTGCGCCAGATCGAGGGCGCCTACGCCCTCGTGATGATGACGAACAAGAAGCTGATCGGCGCCCGCGATCCGCTGGGCATCCGCCCGCTGGTGCTCGGCGAGCTCGACGGCCGCTACATCCTCGCCTCCGAGACCTGCGCCCTCGACATCATCGGCGCCCGCTTCGTGCGCGACGTCGAGAACGGCGAGATGGTGGTGATCTCGGAAGACGGCATCGAGTCGATCCGCTTCGCCCGGGCGCAGCCGCTCCGCCCCTGCATCTTCGAGTACATCTACTTCGCCCGGCCCGATTCGACCGTGAACGGCAAGAGCGTCTACGCCGTGCGCAAGAACATCGGCCTGGAGCTCGCCAAGGAATCGCCGGCCGAGGCCGACATCGTCATCCCGGTGCCGGATTCCGGCGTGCCGGCGGCGCTCGGCTACGCCCAGCAGACCGGGCTGCCCTACGAGCTCGGCATCATCCGCAACCACTATGTCGGCCGCACCTTCATCCAGCCGACCCAGTCGGTGCGCGAGCTCGGCGTGCGGATGAAGCACTCGGCCAACCGCGCCGCGGTCGAGGGCAAGCGCATCGTGCTCGTCGACGACAGCCTGGTGCGCGGCACCACCTCGGTGAAGATCGTGCGGATGATGCGCGAGGCCGGCGCCCGCGAGGTGCATTTCCGCATCGCCTCGCCGCCGATCACCCACCCGGACTTCTACGGCATCGACACGCCGGAGAAGGAGAAGCTGCTCGCCGCCACCCACGACCTTGAGAGCATGCGCGCGTATATCGGCGCCGACTCGCTCGCCTTCCTGTCGATCGAGGGGCTCTACCGGGCGATGGGCGAGGAGCGCCGGGACGCGGCCTGCCCGCAATACACCGACCACTGCTTCACCGGCGACTACCCGACGGCGCTGACCGACCTCGCGGTCGCCTCGCCGCGCCGCATGGCCCTCCTCGCCGAGGCCGACTGAGCCCGAGGCGGCCGAACCCGAGGCGGTCCTCCCGGGGGAGGCCGCCGCCAAGCCGATCGATCCCGAGCCGACCGACCCGATGACCGACACCCCTCTCGCCCACAAATCCCTCGCGGATCGCATCGCGGTCGTCACCGGGGCCTCGCGCGGCATCGGCCGCGCGGCGGCCCTGGCGCTCGCCGAGGCCGGCGCCCACGTGATCGCGGTCGCCCGCACGCAAGGCGCGCTCGAGGAGCTCGACGACGCCGTGCGGGCGGCGGGCGGCTCGGCCACCCTCGTCCCCCTCGACCTGTGCGACTACGACGCGATCGACCGCCTCGGGGCGGCGATCAACGAACGCTGGGGCCGGCTCGACATCCTCGTCGGCAATGCCGGCGTGCTCGGCAAGCTGATGCCGCTCGGCCACATCGACCCCAAGGTCTGGGCGAACGTGATGGACGTCAACGTCACGGCGAACTGGCGCCTGATCCGCTCCCTCGACCCTCTCCTGCGCCGCTCCGATGCGGGGCGGGCGGTGTTTGTCAGTTCCGGTGCGGCCTCGTCGTGCCGGGCCTATTGGGGGCCGTACGCGGTGTCGAAGGCGGCGCTGGAAGCGCTGGTGCGGACCTACGCGGCCGAGACCGAGACCACGGCGGTGCGGGCCATGCTGCTCAATCCCGGCCCCTTGCGCACCGCGATGCGCAAGGCCGCGATGCCGGGCGAGGACCCGGAGACGCTGCGCACCCCGGAGGAGCTGGCACCCCACATCGTGCGGCTGGCAAGCCCGGACTGGACCGGGAGCGGCACCATCTTCGACTTCCCGACCGGCCGCGTCCTGACGCCGCAGAAGCCGGCCTGACGAGAGTCGCCGATCGTCGGTGAGCCAATTCCGCTCCGACGCAGAGCCCGCCCGGCCCTCCGCCGGGCGAGCCGGCAGGTATGCCGCGCCGCACGGCCCGCGGGAGACCGTGCCCGTCACGCTCCGGCGGCGACGTCCTTGAGCCATCTGAACATTTATAGTTCATTTTACCAGTTGTTCGGTGCAGATCCTAGTACTGAATTTTTTCTTCTACCCGCGGCTGGGTTTAAGGTTGCATTAGCGGGCATGCCCGACACCCGATCGCAGGCATACCCGCCACCGGTGTCCCCGGGGCGGACCCGACGACGGAACGGACGACCGTGACCGCAGATACCGATGTCCTGTACCGGCTGCTCGTCCAGGGGGTGACCGACTACGCGATCTACATGCTGGATCCGGCCGGTCGCGTGGTGAACTGGAATGCCGGCGCGGAGCGCGCCAAGCAGTACGCGGCCGCCGAGATCGTCGGCCGGCACTTCTCGTGCTTCTACGGCCCCGAGGACCGGGCGGCGGGGCTGCCGGAGGCCGGCCTGGACCGGGCCCGCGAGACCGGGCGCTTCGAGGCCCAGGGCTGGCGCTTCCGCCGCGACGGCACCTCGTTCTGGGCCGACGTCGTGATCGACACGATCCGGGACGAGGACGGGGCCCTGATCGGCTTCGCCAAGATCACCCGCGACCTGACCGAGACGCGCGAGCAGGACCTGCGGATCATGGCCGCCAAGGAGGCGGCCGAGCGCCACCGCGACGAGCACCGCGCGATCTCCGCCTTCCTCGACAGCGTCATCGCGACCATCCCGTCGAGCGTCGTGGTCCAGGACGCGACGACCGGGCTGATCCGGCTCGCCAACCGGCAGGCCGAGCTGCTGCTGTGCCGCTGCACGGGCGAGCTGGTCGGCCGCCCGGCCGCGACGGTGCTGCCTCCCCTCCTCGCCGCGCAGCTGCGGGCCGCCCTCGCGACGCCCGGCGCCACCCCGATGATCGAGGCCCCGGTCGACACCCCCTGGGGCCGCCGCACGCTGACGATGCGGGCCATGGCGATCGGCGAGGAGGGCGAGCCGCGCCACGCGCTCCTGGTGGCCGAGGACATCACCGACGAGCACGCGGCCCGCGTGCGGATCCACCACCTCGCCCATCACGACGGCCTGACGGGCCTGCCGAACCGCGAGCTGTTCCGGCAACGGCTCGGCGACGCCCTGTCGGCGCACGGCGCGGCCGAGACGGCGGTGCTCTGCCTCGACCTCGACGGCTTCAAGGGCGTCAACGACACGATGGGCCACCCGGCCGGCGACCAGATGCTGCGGGTCATCGCCCGGCGCCTCGAGGAGGCCTTGCGCCCGGGCGATACCCTGGCGCGGCTCGGCGGCGACGAGTTCGCGGTCGTCGCCCCCGTGCGGGGGGCCGCCGCGGAGGCCACCGCGCTCGCCGACCGGATGATCGCGGCGGCGCGCCGGCCGATCGTGATCGACGGCCAGTCTTTCGCGCCCGGGGTCAGCATCGGCATCGCGCTCGCGCCCTCGGACGCCGCGAGCGCCGACGAGCTGCTGCGCTGCGGCGACCTCGCGCTCTACGAGGCCAAGCGGCTCGGGCGGGGCCGGCACGCGCGCTTCCACGGTGCCCTCGAGGCCTCCGCGCGCTACCGCCGCCTGATCGAGACCGACCTGCGCGACGCGATCGCCCGGCGCGAGCTGGCGCTGCACTACCAGCCGATCGTGCGGGCGGAGGACGGCGAGACCGTCGGCTACGAGGCGCTGCTGCGCTGGCACCATCCGGTTCGCGGCCTGATCCCGCCCCTCGACTTCGTCCCGGTCGCCGAGGAGACCGGGATGATCGACGCGATCGGCGCCTTCGTGCTGAACGAGGCCTGCCGGGAGGCGAGCCGCTGGGGGAGCGGCCGGCGCGTCGCCGTCAACCTGTCGCCGGCGCAGTTCCGCAACCCGGCGCTCGCCGCCGAGGTCGCCGCGGCGCTCGACGCCTCCGGCCTGCCTGCCGACCGGCTCGAGCTCGAGATCACCGAATCGGTGCTCCTCGACGCCTCGTCGAACAACCTGACGACGCTCGGCCGGCTCAGGCGGCTCGGCGCCCGGATCGCGCTCGACGATTTCGGCACCGGCTACTCGTCCCTGAGCTACCTGTGCACGTTCCGCTTCGACAAGATCAAGATCGACCGGGCGTTCATCCGCGGGATCTGCGACAGCCGCGAGGCACTGGCGGTGGTGCGGGCGATCACCGGTCTCGGCCGCAGCCTCGGCATCGTGGTCACCGCGGAGGGCATCGAGACGCAAGAGCAGGCGGCCTGCCTGCGCCAGGAGGGCTGCACCCAGTTCCAGGGCTACCTGTACGGCAAGCCGGTGCCGGCGTCCGCGCTGGCGGAGGTCTCCGCCCAGCCCCGGGCGGGCACCGGATCGTAGGCCCCGGAACCGCGGAGTCCGGCTGGCCGGTGGCCGGCCGACGGGCTATCAGGCGGGGCGGAGCCCCGTCCGGGCCCGCGGCCGGGAGGGCGGAGAGCCGATGATCGACGTGCGGGCGATGTGCGCCATCGGGCAGCGGGGCCAGCTCGGCCTCCACGGCCGGCTGCCCTGGGAGGGCAACACCGATCCGCTCTACGTCGAGGACGTGGCGCGGTTCTTCGCGGTCACGCAGGGCCACGTCCTGATCGCCGGGCCGAAGACCATCGAGGCGGTGCCGGACTTCGCCTACCAGGACCGCACCATCGCGATCATCCGCTCGCACGAGGACCCGCGGGCGGTGCTGGCGCGCTATCCCGGCCGGCGGATCTATGTCGGCGGCGGCATCGCGGTCTGGAACGTCTATGCGCCGTTCATCCAGCAATGGGACATCACCCGCCTGCCCTACGACGGCGAGGCCGACCGCTGGTTCGACCCCGCCTGGCTGGTGGGGCGCGGGCGGGACTGACGCCCGTTCCGGCAGGGCCGCGACCCGGCGATCCGGGTCGACCCGGCCCCGGAGGAGGGCCTGGTCGACCGGGCCTTCCTGCCCGACCGGATGGCGGCGGCGAGCCCCGGCCGTCCGCGCCCGGCCGAGAGGGCGAGCGTTCCGGCGGTGGTGCCGGCGTTGTCGTCGCCGGCGACGATCCGCGACGCGGTGCGCGCCTGCCGGTCTCCCTCGTCGCAGACCCTCGCCGCCGGCCGGGTTGCCTCCTGGGGCGACGTCGCGGGACCGGAGATCGCCCTGTGGGCGCTCTACCCGTCGCGGCGGCTCCTCAGCGCACGGGTCTCGGCCTTCCCGGAACACCTGCGGGAGCCGGTTCCGACGGGCGGGCGGGAGGAGCCGGCCGCCTTTCTCGATGCGTGAGGCGCGCTCGCGCCGCCTCGTTCCCCGGTGGTGAAGACGACTGACGCCGCCTGGATCCTCGAAGGTGAAGACGGCTCACGCCGCCTGGATCCTCGAAGGTGAAGACGGCTCACGCCGCCTGGATCCTCGAAGGTGAAGACGGCTCACGCCGCCTTCACGGCCGCCAGGAAGCCGCCGACCTCGCGGGTCAGCCCGTCGGAGTGGCGGGACAGGGAGAGGGCCGCCTCGAGGACCCGGCCGGCGGCGACACCGGTCTCGCCGGCCTCCCGGCGCAGGTCGCCCAGGGTCTCGGTGACGTGGCCGGTGCCGTGCGCCGCCTCGCCGACGCTGCGGGCGATCTCCTGCGTGGCCGCGCCCTGCTGCTCCATTACCGCCGCCACGGAAGTGGCGGAGGCCGACATCTCGCCGATCACCCGGCCGATGCGCTGGATGTCGGCGACGGCGGCCCGGGTCGCGGCCTGGATCGCCCCGACCTCGCCGGTGATCTCGTCCGTCGCCCGAGTGGTCTGGCCGGCGAGCGCCTTCACCTCGGCGGCGACGACCGCGAAGCCGCGGCCCGCCGCGCCGGCCCGTGCCGCCTCGATGGTGGCGTTGAGCGCCAGGAGGTTCGTCTGCGCGGCGATGTCGGCGATGACCGAGACGACGCGCTCGATGCGCTCGGCGGCGACCGACAATTCGCTCACCGTGGCGTCGGTGCGGCGGGCATCCTCCACCGCCTGTCCGGCCATGCGCGAGGTCTGGACGACCTGCCCGACGATCTCCTGGATCGCGGCGGTCATCTCCTCGCTCGCCGCCGCGACGGCGTGGACGTGGCCGGAGGTCCGCTGCGCCACGCCCGCCGCCGCGTCGGTGCGCCCGGCCCCGGCCTCGGCCCCCGCCGCCATCCCGCGGGCGGCGGCCTCCATGGTGCCGGCGGCCCCGGCGAGGTCGCGGGACAGGCTCTCGACCTTGGCCTCGAACTGCCGGGCGAGACCGTCGACCAGGGCGGCGCGCCGGGCCGCCGCCTCGGTGCGCTCGCCCTCCCGCTCGGTCAGGCGGCGCATCTCGGCGCCCGATTCCTTGAACACCTGCAGCGCCCGGGCGAGCGCGCCGATCTCGTCCCGCCGGCCGGTGCCGGCGACCGGGATCGCGAGGTCGCCCGCCGCGAGGGCGTTCATCGCCCGGGTCGTCCGGGCGAGCGGCCGTGCGATGCCCAGGACCGCGATGGCCGAGAGGACCGAGAAGGCGAGGACGAGCCCGAGCGCGGCCAAGAGGGTCAGGCGGGTCTTGGTCGCGGTGGCGGCGGCCTCGGCGGCGTCCCGGGCGGCCGAGAGCTCCGCGAGGGTCGCCTGCACCCGCGCGTCGATGGCCACGGCGGCCTTGGCGCGACGCCCGGCATCCTGCTCGCTCGACAGCGCGAAGGCGACGTCGGTCATGCCCTGCTGGGCGTTCGTCACCACCTTGCTCGAGAAGGCGAGGTAGTCGGCGACGCGGGCGTGCAGGTCCTCGTCCTGCGCGCGCTCGTCGTCGGTCCCGGCCAGCGCGACGAGTCGCTCGGCCTGCGCGCCGGCGATCTCCTCCGCCGCCCGGTGCTGCTTGGCCAGCGCCTGGCGGACTTCGTCGCTGCCCTCGATGATGACGCTGCGCTGGGCGATCGCCGCCTCGGCGACGGCGTTCTCGAGCCGCAGCGCCGACACCGCCCGGTTCGTGCGCACGTCGACGATCTCGCTCATCGTCCGGCCCATGGCGTCGAGGCCGCCGCGGGCGAGCCCGATCAGCCCGAGGGCGACGACGAGCACGAGGGCCGCCGGCAGGGCGAGCTTGGCGAGCAGCGGAAGGTCGTTGAAGCCGCGCATGTCCGGTCTCCGATCGCGGAATGCCCCGGACCGCTCGGCGGCACGTCCGGGACGCTTCGAAGACCCCAGGCTAGGGATTCGCGGGTTAAGGAGAGATGTGTATACTGCCCGGCATCCTAACATCCATCGATCGTCTTCGATGGCAAGACATCAAGTAGAGACGATTCACGTGAGAATATGAACAATATTTCTACGTTCGGCTGCAAGGCGGAATGATAGCTCCTGCTGCCGGCGGCGGGCGCGGCGTCGGGATCCTCGGGCGTGCGCTCGATCGCGGCGGGCCCCGGGTCGCGGCATGCCATCGGCCGCCGGGTCGCCGGCGTGATCGCCCGGGCGCCGCCGGACCCAACGTCAGGCTCGCCGCCGCGATTGTCCATCGCGAGGATTGCCGGTCGACGATTGTCCGTCGCCAAGACGGCGCGAACACGGTAGAGCCGTCGGCAACCAGTCAGATGCGGGTTGTCGAGCGATGAGCGAATCCACCGACCGGTTCAAGCGCGCGCCCAAGCGCAAGACCGCCCAGGCGCGCACCCTCACGGTGTCGCCCGAGGCCAAGGCGGCCTACGAGAAGATGATCCGCGACAAGGAGGAGCGCGAGGCCTACGCCCGCAACCTCCCCGCCGACCAGAAGCCGCGCTGACGCCCCCCGCTACTCGCTCTTGTCGAACGGGTTCTTCGACGTCCGGAGCGACAGGCGGATCGGCACGCCCGGCAGCTCGAAGGCCTCGCGCAGGCTGTTGACGAGGTAGCGGGTGTAGGATTTCGGCAGCGCGTCGAGCTGGTTGCCGAACAGGGCGAAGTGCGGCGGGCGCGCCTTCACCTGGGTGGCGTAGCGGATCTTGACCCGCCGGCCGGACACCGCCGGCGGCGGGTTGGCCTGCGTCGCCTCGCTGAGCCACTGATTGATCTTGGCGGTCGAGATGCGCCGGTTCCACACCTCGGCGGTCGAGGTCACGGCGTGCATCAGCCGGTCGATGCCCTCGCCGGCGAGCCCCGAGAGCGGCACCACCGCGGCGCCGCGCACCTGCGGCAGCAGGCGGGTCGCCTTCTCCTTGAGGTCCTTCAGGAGCCCGGGCTGGTCGGCGACGAGGTCCCACTTGTTGAGGCCGATGACGAGGGCGCGGCCCTCCGACTCGACGAGATCGACGATGGTGAGGTCCTGCTTCTCGAACGGGATCGTGGCGTCGAGGAGCACCACGACGACCTCGGCGAAGCGCACGGCGCGCAACCCGTCCGAGACCGCGAGCTTCTCGAGCTTGTCGTCGATCCGGGCGCGGCGGCGCATCCCGGCGGTGTCGTGCAGCTTGATCCGGCGGCCGCGCCACTCCCAGTCGATCGAGATCGAATCGCGGGTAATGCCGGCCTCGGGGCCGACGAGGAGCCGGTCCTCGCCCAGCATCCGGTTGATCAGCGTCGACTTGCCGGCATTCGGCCGGCCGACGATCGCGACCTTAAGGGGCTTGCCCTCGCCGCCCTCCTCGTCGTCCTCGTCGTCGGGCTCCGGCAGCACCGCTTCGAGCGCGTCGAGGAGGTCGCCCATGCCCTCGCCGTGCTCGGCCGAGAGCGGGACGGGATCGCCCAGGCCCAGCGCGAAGGCCTCGTAGGCGCCCGCCATGCCGGCGCCGCCCTCGGCCTTGTTGGCGAGCAGGATCACCGGCTTGTCGGAGCGGCGGACCAGCTCGGCGAAGGGCTGGTCGGCCGGCAACAGGCCCGCGCGGGCATCGATCACGAACAGGACCGCGTCGGCCTCGGCGATGGCGGCCTCGGTCTGGGCGCGCATCCGGCCGGCGAGCGAGTCGGCCTCGGCTTCTTCCAGCCCGGCGGTGTCGAGGATGCGGAAGCGCAGGTGGCCGAGGCGCACCTCGCCCTCGCGCCGGTCGCGGGTCACGCCCGGGCGGTCGTCGACGAGGGCGAGCTTCTTGCCGACGAGGCGGTTGAACAGCGTCGACTTGCCGACGTTGGGACGCCCGACGATCGCGACGATGGGCATCGACATGGAGGTCTTCCTAAAAATAGCAGCGGGCGGGCACGCCGCGAGGCGCGCCGCCCTGTGTCTGAAGTCATGATGCGGGACGGAAACGCCCCGCGCTACGGGGATCTCTAGCGCGTCGCCGGAGCCTCGGGCGCAGGAGCGTCGGAGGTCGCCGGGGCGTCCTCGTGGGTCTCCGGCTCGGGGGCGGGCGTGCCCAGGAAGGTCGGCGGGCGCGGCGCGGCCGGCGCCGGGGCCGCCGCCGCGGTCACCTGCACGGGACCGCCGGCCACCAGGCCGACATAGATCTCGAGGCGCTGGCGCAGGCCGGCAGGGGTCTCGCGGTCGGCGGCGATCTGGTCGAACCAGCGCCCGGCGCCCTCGAAGTCGCCCTTCTTCAGGGCCACGAGGCCGAGCGTCTCGCGGGCGGTGTGGCGGAAGGCGCTCGACGGGGCGGCGAGGCTCTGGAGGCTGTTGAGCGCGCCCGCATCGTCCTTGTCGACGAGGAGGAGCGCTCCGCGCAGGCGGGCGAGGTCGCGCAGGGACTGGCCCACGGCGCTGTCGTCGGCGATGGTCCCGTAGGCCTTGGCGCCGGCCGCCGGATCGGCCTTGCCGGCCTCCGCCGCGGCGCGCAGGCGCGCCAGCAGGCGGTAGCCGAACGGCGCGTCGGCGACCACGCCCGCGAAGGCCTTCTCGGCATCCTCCGGCGTGCCGTCCTTGGCGCGGCGCAGGGCCTCCTCGAAGCGCAGGCTCGCCGCCTCGGATTGCTGGGCTTGCGCGTGCTGCCAGTAGCGCCAGCCGCCGACACCCAGGACCACCAGCACCGCGAGACCGATGAACACGCCGCTGTAGCGCGACCAGATCTGCGCCAGGCGGTCGCGCCGGTACTCGTCGTTGACCTCGCGGATGAACTCGTTCTCGCTCATGATCTCTTTGGCTCGATCTCTTGGCTCGCCGCCACCAGTGAGCCGGTGGGCTCTTCGCCGCGACCGTGCGACAGGGCCGGTCGCGTAGCACAGTCCCGGCGGGAAGTCAGGCCTGGCGAGCGATTGCGCCCGACGCGGGACTCAAGCCTGGCCGGGCCAGACCGCGACGCCGATGAGCCAGGAGTGCAGCACCCGGGCGAAGACGAACCAGGCGGCGACGCCGATGACCACGGCGAGCGCGTCGTTGCGCCAGCCCGCCGGCGCAGCCACGGGGCCGCCATGCGGCCGCACCTCGTCCCGGCGCTTGGCGCTGATGCGGGCCATCACCGCCCAGGCCAGGATCGTCCCGAACAGGACGATCGAGCCGAGATCGCCGTTGGCGAGAAGGTGGGCGGTGGCCCAGATCTTCACGCCGAGCAGCATCGGGTGCTTCGCCTTCGCCTTGATCCGGCCCGGCAGGTAGGCGGCGACGAAGGAGATGAAGGCGAGGAGCACCAGCAGCAGGGCGAGGTGCCGGGTCCAGACCGGCGGCGACCAGACCTCGATATAGCCGTGCGCCCGGTACTGGCCGTAGCCGTAGCCGAGCAGCACGAGACCGGCGAGGGCGGCGACCGAGTAGCCGATCTTGTAGGGCCCCTCCCCCACCCGCCCGATCAGGGCGGCGCGGGGCCCGCGCAGCATCGTGAAGGCGTGGGTGCCGAGGAAGAGCACGAGGCCGGCGAGCAGGAGCAGCATCGGGATGAGAAACCTTGCGGGGACAACGGCTCGATTCGCGGAAAGGCCGCAAGCAAGCCTCAAGCACTCTGGCGCAGGCTCTGCGGCCAAGTCCAGGGACGCCGCATGCTCCTCCGCCTCATCCTCGCGTGTCTCTGCGTCGCGGCCGCGACGGCCGCCGCCCGCGCCGCCGAACCGCCGCTCTCGGCGCTGACCCTGGTCGGCGCGCCCCGCACGGTGTTCAAGGCCGGCCGGGACGCCTGCGACGGGCACGACGTGCCGGACGCCCCCGCGCGCGCCGTCCGCGAGGCCGATGGCGGGATCGCGCTGTTCGGCATGCATTACCGCAACCGGGCCCTGCGCGGGCGCGACTTCGACACCCTGAAGCTCGACTGCACGGTCGTGCTCGATTCCGCCTTCAAGCCGGAGCCCGAGGCCTTCGACGACAGGACCTGGATCACCGCCACCTGGACCGAGGACGGCCGGCGGATCGAGGCTCTGCTGCACGAGGAGTACCACGCCGACGAGCACGGCCGCTGCCGCACCACCGGCGTGCTCGCCTGCTGGTACAACGCCGTGCTGGCCGCCCGCTCGACCGACGGCGGGCGCAGCTTCACCCGCGCGACGCCCCCGACGGTCGTGGCGGCGGCTCCCTTCCGCCAGGAGGTCGAGCAGGGCCGCCACCGCGGCTTCTTCAACCCCTCGAACATCGTCGCCGACGGACGCTACCGCTACTTCTACGCCTCGACCACCGGCTGGACCGGCCAGCCCTTCGGCGTCTGCCTGTTTCGCAGCGACGACGTGAGAGATCCCGCCCGCTGGCGCGCCCATGACGGCAAGGACTTTTCCGCCCGCTTTCCCAACCCCTATCTCAAGGGCGCCAAACCCACCGGCACCTGCGCCCCGGTGGCGCCGTTCCCGGCCCCGGTCGGCTCGGTCAGCCGCCACCGCGGCACCGGCGCCTGGATCGCGGTGTTCCAGGCTGCGTCCGGCGGCGTGTTTCCGCGCTCGGGGATCTACTGGAGCACCTCGCGCGACCTGCTGGCCTGGGACGCGCCGCGCCTGCTGATCGCCGGCTCCACCCTCTACGACGATCCCTGCGGAGCCGGCGGCGAGCTCGTCAGCTATCCCTCCCTCATCGATCCCGCCGCGCCCGGCCGCAACTTCGACACGGTGGGGGACAGCGCCACGCTCTTCTATGTCACGCTCAGGACCAGGGGCTGCGAGATCACCTCCGAGCGCGACCTCGTGCGGCGGCAGGTCTCGATCAAGGTCTGGCCGTGAGACCGCTGGTCTTCGCCCTCTCCCTACGTCAGGATATCTGGACGGACATGCAGGAGGAACGGCGATGCGGTGGTGGGCTCTGGCGGTCGCGGCGCCCCTCTCGCTCGCGGGGGCCGATCCCACGCCCGCGATGAGCCTGTCGGAGAGCGGCGACCGGGTGACGCTCGTCGGCTCCATCGTGCCGGGCGACGGCGAGGCCTTCGCCCGTTTCCTCGCCGGACCGCACGCCCGGCCGCTGCGGGTCGTCTATCTCGACAGCGGCGGCGGCAAGGTGCTGGAGGGCATCGCCATCGGCCGGGCGATCCGCCGGGCTGGCCTCGTCACGGCGGTCGACGCGCAGGCCGCGCGGTGCGACAGCGCCTGCACGCTGATCTTCGCCGGCGGCGTGCGGCGCCACTATATCCACGGCGAGGACGTCTACGAGGGAATGTCGGGCCGCTCCGGCCTCGGCTTCCACACCGCGCATCGCCCTGGCAGCCGGACCGAAGCCACCACGCTCAACGCGCACGGCACCGAGAACATGCGGCGGTTCTACGCCGAGATGGGCCAGCCCGGCGCCGCGACGCTGGTCGACAAGGCGGCGTTCAACACCCTGTATCGCCCCTCCGGCAGTACCGCGCTCGGCCTCGGCATCGCCACGAGCCTCCAGGCGCCGTGAGCGGCGCCGGACGGACAGCATGCCCTCACGCGGCCGGCGGCTCCGGCAGGTAGCCGGCATCGCGCAACGCCGCCTCGACGGCGTCGCACAGGGCGCCCTCGGGATCGTCGTTGACGGCGGGCGGGGGCGTGAGCGGCACCATCGGGGCGAAACGGGCCGCGTCCTCCGGCGGGGCCGCCAGGACGGCGTCCTGCGGGATATCCCCGCCGGGAGACGGTGCGCGCAGGGTCGAGAAGAGCCGGCCGATCATGCGGGTCGTTTCTCGCGTCCTCGGGATCCTTCTGGCGTGCAAGGAACGTGCGAGCGCGCCGTTTCGATCCGTGCGGCCGGTGCGTCGCCCCTTTTCGCCGCCCGCCGCACCCCCATCTCGTCAACTCCTCGTCCCGTCACGGGAGCCCCCGCGGATGCCCTGGACCACCGCCCTGATCCCGCCCCAGGCCGGGCGCCGCGCGCTCGTCACCGGGGCGACGAGCGGCATCGGCTACGAGGCGGCCCTCGCGCTCGCCGGCGCCGGCGCGGAGGTCGTGATCGCGGCCCGGGACGCCGGCCGGGCGGAGGCGTCCGCGCGGGCGATCCGGCGCGCCCATCCCGGGGCGCAGGTCGGCTGGCGCCTCCTCGATACCGGGCGCCTCGCCTCGGTGCGGGCCTTCGCGGACGGGTGGCGCGCCGAGGGCGGGCCGATCGACCTCCTGCTCCTGAACGCCGGCATTGCCGCGGTGCCGCGGCGCGAGGAGACCGAGGACGGGTTCGAGCGGCAATTCGCCACCAACTATCTCGGCCACTTCGCCCTGACCGGGCTGCTGCTGCCGCACATGCGGAGCGGGGCCGGGGCGCCGGCCCGGGTGGTCGCGGTGGCGAGCATCGCCCATCGGTCGGGCGTGGTCGCCTTCGACGACCTGCAGCGCCGCCGCCGCTACGGGCCGCAGGCGACCTACCGGCAGACGAAGCTCGCGATGCTGATGTTCGCCCTCGAGCTCGACCGGCGCCTGCGCGCCGCCGGCTCGTCCGCCCGGTCGCTCGCGGCCCATCCGGGCCTCGCCGCCACGGAGATCGCCCGGCGCGGCGATCGGGCCGGGCCGCTGGCGGCGCGCATCGGCAAGGGCCTCCTGGGGCTCCTCGGCCAGTCCGCGGCGCGCGGCGCCCTGCCACTCCTCTACGCCGCCACCGCGCCGGAGGCCGAGGGCGGCGGCTATTACGGCCCGGACGGCCCCTGGGAGATCCGCGGCGATCCGGGACCGGCCAGGATCGCGCCCCATGCCCGCGACCCCGAGGCGGGCGCGCGGCTCTGGGCCGTGTCGGAAGCGCTGACGGGCGTCGCCGTCCGGCCCTGAGATCCGGCGATCCGGGATCGCCCCTACTCGTCGTCCCCGTCGACCGCCGGGGCCGGGACGGTGTGCCCGATCGTGCGGAGCGCCGGGGCGGAGGCCACCCGGGAGCGGGCGGGCATCATGCCGGCCGCGAAGGCGACGAAGCCGGCGGCGTCGCGCAGGTCGGCCGACTGGCGCGGATCCCGGGCGATCAGGGCGGCCTCCCGCTGCAGGCGGGCGTTGCAGGCCGGCGAGGGCAGGCCGCCGCTGGGCGTGCAGGCGTCGTGCCGGGCGCAGGCCGCATCGAGGGCGTCGACGGGCGGCAACGGCGCATTGTTGCCCGGGCCGCAGTAATTGCCGTGGATGAGGAGGGCTGGCGGCCGGTCCTGGGCGAGGGCGGAGCCCAGGGCGGCGGTGGACAGGCCGCAGGCGAGGATGAGCGGGGTGGCGAGGCGCATCGTCGAGGAGTCCCTTCGCATAGCGAGACGATCCTTGGGATCCGGCAATCCCTCGGAGCGAGCCGTCCAGGGTGGATCGGCCCAGGATGGATCGGCTTCAGCCGACATGTGGCGGCAAACGGGGGACCCACGGCGCCGGTTCCGGGGTTGCGTCGGACGGTCTCGCTTCCCGGGGCGGTTGCTCGCCGGATCGGGGGCGCATGACGACCTGATCCGTGCCGGATCCACGAGAAAGAGCACCCGGCAAGACTTGCCGGGCCGGGCCGGATGCCAAATGTAGGACGGATGATCGCATCCGATTCCGACATGCCCGGGTCGCGCGAGCCGTCCGGCGGCAGCCCGACCCTCGACGCGGCGAGCCGGGAGCGGCTCGGCCGCTACCTCCAGGCCCTCTACGAGCCCGTGCTCGACGAAGGACTCGATCCGCGCCTCGCCGAGCTGATGCGCCAGCTCGACCGCGACCGGGCCGAGCCGAACGAAGGATCGCCCGGCGGGCCGGATCATTGAGGCCGGCCGGCCCCGAATGCGCCCGTCGGGTCGCAGGCATGGGCATGCGCGCATCGGCCGCTGAGCGGGCCGCCGGGCGTGAATCGGCAGGGGGTCCGTCCAGCAGATCCGGTTCCGAGCGGCGCTGATCGGCCTGCTCGGCGTCGGCCTGGCGGTAGTCGCGGCGCTCGTCGGCCCGCTCCCACCGGAGGCGTACACGGCCGGCTGGGACGGGACGCGGTCGGGACGACCCTGCAGGTCACGGCGTCCGGCATGCTGGCGGTGACCACCCCCTCGCTCACGGCGATGGCGAGCGCCTGCGGCTCGACGACGTTGCCCGCGGGCGACGCGCGACGCGGCTCCCGATCCGCGACTCGACCTCGCAGAACGCACTCCCGACCTTCCCGGGGGCCGTCGTGTTCTCGGTGATCGGCATCATCGGGCTGCAATCGCGAGTCTCCGGTACCGTCCGGGTCGCCGCCGTGGTGGTGGCGACGCTCCGGCACTGGATCGGCCAGATCGCGGGCTTTGGGCCGCATGGGCGACATCCATCGGGTCGAGGAGGACGCCGCCGGGCGATACGGGCCTTCGCGGCCGACCCGCCGTCCCGGTGCCGGCCGGGGCAACCTCGGTCTTCGCGGATGAGACCGGCAACGTCAGCCATCGAGCAGCACCGGCGTTTGACCGGCCTCCGCGCCTCGGCCTGATCGCGTTGTCGGAAATCGCCAGCCGGGCGCGCTCATCGCGACCCCGGCACGGCGACCGACGCGCCGAACGCCCTCCTGCCCGTTCTACGGCGCGATCACCGGTTGGAAGGGGCCGGGCGCGGAGTGAGCGTCGTCCCGGGGATCCGTCGGCACGATTCGTCGATCATTGCGCTCCGCTTCCGGCGATGGGAAAGCCATGCCGGGCGGCCGGGCGGGCGATCCCGAAAGCGGGCGTCAGCATCGATCGGGACATCCTGCGATCGGCGGGGTCGCGGTAGACCGGCCGGTCGATCGCTGCGGACCCCGAATCCGCAGCGCAGATCCGGACCGCGCTTACCCGGCTCCAACGACCGTCACGACGAGAACGTCACGACCGGAATTCCGCCCGGGAAAAGGCCGCCGAACGGGCTCCGCGAGACCGCCGGCCTCGCGGGTCGGCCGGTCCTCGCGGCGGATGCCGCATGCGGAGGGACGATCGCGTGCGCGCACTGCCAGCCGCACGTGGCGCGGGTGGCATATCTTGCCGGCAGGGCGGATCGATTGGACGACCCGCCGCCCGCGTCTTCACTGGCGCCAGCGAGGACCCATGTGAGGGTGGGTCGGGCGCGGGATGCGGGTGACGTTGGGGCAGAGCCGGACGAATGGCCGGCTTTGCCCGTCTCGAAGGCACGAACGGATGGGCCCGCCGCGCCGGAGGCGCGAGATCAGTGGATCGACTGATCGGACTTGCGCTCGCTTTGGGCGAGCGAGGCCTCGTAGCTCTCGGCCTGGGCACGGGTCAGACCGCTCATCAGCACGAGCGTGCCGCGATAGACCGTGTAGGTGCCGTCCTGCGTGGGCTTGACGCGAATGACGTGGGACATGCGCTGGCTCCCTTGCGCGAATCACAACTGATTTTCTTGGATTTGAACGTGACGTTAACAACTCGGGGGATGCGCGCAAGGGGGGTGAGCACGAAACCGCCCGGATCTCGACACGATCGGACCAAAGTACAGCCGCGCAAGAAAGGCCGCGGAGCCTCCTCGGCAAGGAAGACGTGAAGTTGATCACTTATGATGCAATGTTGCCGGCTTAAGAGGCAGCCATCGACATCATGCGGAAACAATCGGAGAGCGCGTCCCCACCGTTCAGGACGGGGAGCGGACGCTCGAAACGTGCACCGTCGGCGCGGTCTGGGCCGAGGGTGCCAGGGTCGGCGCGCGGCCCGGCAGGGTCCACCACCCGACCGCCGAATGCACGGCGAGCGTGAGGCAGAGCAGGACCAGCATCGAGAGCGCGTGCCGGGTCATGCTCGGCTCGGCAGGGGCCGGCGCGGCCTCCGTCGTCCTCGCCGGCGCACTGTCCAGCGGTTCGGGCGCAAGCGGCAGCAGCGAGTCGTAGAACCCGGCCGGCTGGCCGGTCGCGCGGTGGAAGGGTCCAATGTTGAACATCGGCGTCTCCTGTCGAGGCCCCTGCGACGGAGGCTATCGGAACCGCCTAAAGTTAACACCTGGTGAACGACGCGCTACCCCTGATCACGAACCCGTGAACGAGCAGGCTTGTACACCGGCCGTTCAGGAAGCCGGCGTTGCGGCTTTTCCTTAGTCCTGTTCTCGCCCCGTCGCGACGGACGGGTCGGCGAACAGGTCGGGATGCCGCAGCCGCAGGGTCTGGAGGAGGCACAGCGTCTTCATGTCGGCGATGGCGCCGGCATCGGCCTCGGCGGCGAGCGTCGCCAGGGCAACCTCCACCACCTCGATGCTCTCGTGCTCCTCCGCCAGCCCGCCGCCGGCGCCTTCCCGGTCGACGGCGCGGTAGGGGGCGAGGAACAGGTCCATCCGCTCGGTCGACAGGCCCGGCAGCGACCAGACCCGACCGGCGGGCTCGAGGATCGACAGCCTGAGGCCGACCTCCTCGAAGGCCTCGCGGCGCGCGCAGGCCTCCGGGTCGTCCTCCTCGCGCAGGCCCGCCGGCGCCTCGAGGAGCGAGGCGGTGCCGTCGACGAAGCAGGGCGGCGTGCGGAACTGCCGCACCAGCAGGGCGACCCGGCGCTCGCGATCGTAGGGCAGCACCGCGACCGCGGGCCCGTGATCCTCGACCTCGCGGCCGATCCGGCTGCCGTCCGGCATCCGCACCTCCGCCACGAGGTAGCGCGCCCAGCCCTCGTAGACCGTGCGCGTGCCGACGATGCGCGGCGCGTCGTCCTGGCTGTCCCGGCTGTCCCGGCTGTCCCGGCTCACGCGGCATCCTCCCCGGTCTCGCCGGGCGGCATCTCGCCGATCCGGCGGTGGATCTCGAAGATCAGGACCCCGTCGTCCCGCAGCATCCGATCGAGGTGGTCGCCGCGCTCGCGCAGCAGATTGGGAATGTCGATGGCCGCCATCGGGTCGGTGCAGCGTACCGACAGCCCCTCGCCCGGCGCGAGGTCGCGCAGGGCCTTGGCCGTCCGCAGGACAGGCAAGGGGCATTTGAGCCCGCGCAGATCGAGGTCGTGTCGTCGCATGGTCGCCCGAGTTGCCGCACCGCGCCGCGACGGCCCTGTGCCGCCCCTTGCGACGGTTTCGTGTCGCGTGACGATGGTTGGAGCACATCCGGCCCGCACGAGAAAGCCCGGCGCGGGGGCGTCCCGCGCCGGGCTTTCCTTCTCAACCCAGCCGGCTCGGCCTGGCTGGGTTGCGCCGATCAGTAGCCGTAGCCGTAGTAGCCGCCGTAGGACGGGTAGCTGTAGCCGTAGGACGGGTAGCCGTAGCCGTAGCCATAGCCGCCGACCGGGGCGTAGCCGCCGCCGTACCCGCCGTAGCCGTAGGCCGGGTAGCCATAGCCGTAGGACGAGGCCGAGCCGGCCGCGATGGCGCCGCCGATGATCCCGAGCGCCGCGCCGGCCGCCAGCGCGCCGCCGGCGCCGATGCCGCGACGGTAGCCGTAGCCGCGATAGCCACGGTAGCCGCCACCGTAGTATCCGCCGCCGCGCCAGCGCACCTGGTCGACGGTCGCGCCCGAGCCGGCGACGGCGGCCGAGGTGGCGGCCGGCAACGGGGCGGCCTGCGCCCCGACGGTGCCGGCGGTGAGGGCGGCGGCGGCGCCGGCCGCGAGGGCGAGGGTGGTGATGCGCGACATGTCTGCGTCTCTCCAAGCGTCTGAGGAACGTGCCTCGTAGGCCTCAAGAACGGGCAAGGGGCCGGGTCTGTTCCAGGATCGGGAGAGAAGAATTGACCGTCCGTCAGGCGGCCCCGGTCGCGCTTACGGTTAGCCGGTGCCAGGGGATCGACTGGGGCGACGGTACGGAACCGGCGATTTAAGCTTGAGCATAAGCCCGGCGCGCGTCCCGCGCCGGGCCGGTAGACCGGGCGGTCAGAAGGCGCAGGCGCCGAAGACCGGATCGACCGAGCCGTTCCAGGGCCCGTGATAGACCGCCAGCAGATCCTCGGCCCGGGTCCGCGTCGCCGCGATGGCCTGGAGGGGGGCGAGATGGAGCGTCTCGTCGCGGCCTTGCGCGTCGCGGCGCGCCCGCGCCTTGAGGCCGGCTTCGGCGAGCGCCAGCGCGTCGCGGGCCAGCTCGCGCAGGGTGCGCTTGCCGGCCGGCGCGTCGAGGCCGAGGCGCGGCGCCTCGGCGCGCATCGTCTCGCGCTCCTCGGCCGAGAGCTCGCGCACCAGCTGCCAGGCGCCGTCGAGCGCGCCCTGGTCGTAGTAGAGCCCGGTCCAGAACGCGGCCTGCGCGGCGATCATCGCGGCATCGCCGACATCGGCGCCGCGCATCTCCAGGAAGCGCTTGAGGCGCACCTCCGGGAAGGCGGTCGAGGCGTGGTTGGCCCAGTCCGACACCGTGGCGCGCTCGCCCGGCAGGGCGGAAAGCCGCCCTGCCATCAGGTCGCGGAACGAGGCGCCGCTGACGTCGTGGTAGGTCTCGCCGCGCTTGACGAAGTACATCGGCATGTCAAGGAGCCAGTCCGCGTAGGCCTCGTAGCCGAAGCCGTCGTCGAACGCGAAGGGCAGCATGCCGGTGCGGTCGCGGTCGGTGTCGCGCCAGATCTCGGAGCGGCGCGACAGGAAGCCGTTCGGCTTGCCGTCGGTGAAGGGCGAGTTGGCGAAGAGCGCGGTCGCCACCGGCTGCAGCGCCAGCCCGACCCGCATCTTCGTCACCATGTCGGCCTCGGACGCGAAGTCGAGGTTCACCTGCACGGTGGCGGTGCGCAGCATCATGTCGAGGCCGAGCGAGCCGACCTTGGGCATGTAGCCCTTCATGATGCGGTAGCGGCTCTTCGGCATCACGGGCGTTTCCTCCCGCGTCCATTTCGGGCTCATGCCGAGGGTGAGGAAGCCGATGCCGAGGGGATCGGCGGCCCGGCCCACGGCGTCGAGGTGCTGGCTCAGCTCGTGCGCGGTGGCATGCACGTCCGGCAGCGGCGCCCCCGAGAGCTCGAACTGGCCGCCGGGCTCGAGCGAGATCGCGCCGCCGCCCTCGACCGCGGACAGCCCGATCACCCGTCCCGCATCCTCGATCGTCTCCCAGCCGGTGAGCCCCCGCAGGCCCTCCAGCAGGGCCTCGATCCCGTTCTCGCCCTCGTAGGGCACCGGCGCGTGGTCGGCGCGGTAGAACGGGACCTTCTCGTGCTCGGTCCCGATGGCGAAGGCGTCGTGCGGTTTCTCGCCCGCCGAAAACCACTCGATCAGCTCGGACCGCGCACTGAGCGGGGTCGCGTCGGACACGTCGCGCGCCATGCGCCACCTCGTGCTTGAAGAACGAAAAACCGATGATGCCGGCGGGCGCGCGGCCCACCGCCAAGGTTGCGCCTAAATAGGCCGCGGACGACCGACCCGCAACGCGACCGACCGCATACCCCCGGAGACCCATCCCCGCGACACATGCGTCCGGGGTGGCGGTGCCCCGTCAACGCTCCGTTCACCACCGCGACCGGATTCGGCCCCGGCCCCCTTTGACATGGAACAAAACAAGAACAAACATACGGGCGTCGAAAGGGGACAGACCATGAACATACGCAAGATCCTCCTCGCTGTCACGGAGGTCGCTTCGATGGGCCTGCTCACCGGCGCGGTGGTGCTGTGGGCGGTGGCGCTCTCGCCGATGCACTGAGCCGACCCGGCTTTGCGCGCCGTGGCCCACGGGCCACGGCCCGGGTCGTTCGGCCCGAATCCGGTGGATTTCGCGCCGGTGGTGCGCCGGCAGCCGTGACTCTTAAGGCCTCGGGGGGAATCCTGCCGCGCTCATGTCAGCGCGAGAGTCGCCTTGCAGATCCTGAAGCCCGTCGGCTACGTCCACCTGCACGTCCACTCCTCGTATTCCCTGCTCGAGGGCGCGCTCAAGATCGGCGACCTCGTGAAGGCCGCGGGCGCCGACCGGCAGCCCGCCCTGGCGCTCACCGACACCAACAACCTGTTCGGCGCGCTCGAATTCTCCGAGAAGGCGGCCGGGTCCGGCATCCAGCCGATCGCCGGGATGCAGCTCAGCGTCGCCTTCGAGGCGCCGGAGGCGAACGCCAAGCTCAACGCCTCTCACCCGCACATCGTGCTGCTGGCCAAGGACGAGACCGGCTACGGCCACCTGCTGCGGCTCGCCAGCCGCGCCTATTTCGACAACCACCTCGGCGAGGTGCCGCGGGTCTCGGCCCAGGCGCTCAAGGACTGCGCCGGCGGCCTGATCGCGCTCACCGGCGGCATGGGCGGCCCGGTCGATGCGGCGTTGCGCGCCAACCGCCCCGAACTGGCGCTCGCTCGCCTCGAATCCCTCAAAAGCGCCTTCGGCGAGGACCGTCTCTACGTCGAGCTGCAGCGCCACGGCCTCTCCGACGAGCGCGCCGTCGAGGGCGAGCTGATTCGGCTCGCCGACCGGCACGGCCTCTCGCTGGTGGCGACGAACGAGCCCTACTTCGCCAAGCCCGAGGATTACGAGGCGCACGACGCGCTGCTGGCCGTCGCCGAGGGGCGGCTCGTCTCCGACGACAAGCGCCGGCGCCTGACCCCGCGCCACGCCTTCAAGACCCGCGCCGAGATGGCCGAGCTGTTTCGCGACCTGCCCGACGCGCTCCAGGCCACCGTCGAGATCGCGATGCGCTGCGCCTACCGGGCGCGGACCCGCAAGCCCATCCTGCCGAGCTTCGGCGCGCCGAGCCTGACGACGCCCGCGCAAGGCACGCCGGAGGGCGCCGCCCTCCAGGCGCAGGTGGCCGCCGCCACGACCGCGGTCGCGAAGGACATCGCCCCCGACGAGGCCGCCGAATTGCGCCGCCAGGCCGAGGAGGGCCTGACCGAGCGCCTGCGCCAGCACGGCCCGGCCGAGGGCCTGACGGAGAAGGATTACCGCGACCGGCTCGAATACGAGATCCGCGTCATCACCAACATGAAGTTCCCGGGCTACTTCCTGATCGTCTCGGACTTCATCAAGTGGGCCAAGGAGCACGACATCCCGGTCGGGCCGGGCCGCGGCTCGGGCGCCGGCTCGCTGGTGGCGTGGTCGCTCCTCATCACCGATCTCGACCCGATCCGCTTCGGCCTGCTGTTCGAGCGCTTCCTCAACCCCGAGCGCGTCTCGATGCCGGATTTCGACATCGATTTCTGCGTCGAGGGCCGCGAGCGGGTGATCCGCTACGTCCAGGAGCGCTACGGCGAGGAGCAGGTCGGCCAGATCATCACCTTCGGCACCCTGCTCGCCCGCGGCGTCTTGCGCGACGTCGGCCGGGTCTTGGAGATGCCCTACGGCCAGGTCGACAAGCTGACGAAGCTGGTGCCTCAGAACCCGGCCAATCCCGTGACGCTGGCGCAGGCCATCGAGGGCGAGCCGAAGCTCCAGAGCGCGATCGAGGAGGAGCCGGTCGTCGCGCGGCTCATGAGCATCGCCAAGAAGCTCGAGGGCCTGCACCGCCACGCCTCGACCCACGCCGCCGGCGTGGTGATCGGCGACCGGCCGCTGGAAGAGCTTGTGCCGCTCTACCGCGATCCGAAGACCGGGATGCGGGTGACCCAGTTCAACATGAAGTGGGTCGAGCAGGCGGGCCTCGTCAAGTTCGACTTCCTCGGCCTCAAGACCCTGACGGTGCTCCGCGCCGCGACCGACCTCCTGAAGCTGCGCGGGATCGAGGTCGATCTTCCGTCGCTGCCGATCGACGACGCATACACCTACGAGCGCCTGCGCAAGGGCGAGACGGTCGGGGTGTTCCAGGTGGAATCGGCCGGCATGCGCAAGGCGCTGGTCGAGATGAGCGCCGACCGGTTCGAGGACATCATCGCGCTGGTGGCGCTCTACCGCCCGGGCCCGATGGCCAACATCCCGGTCTATTGCGAGCGCAAGCTCGGCCGCGACGCCGGCAACGAGAAGAACTGGTACCCGCACGAGAAGCTGGAGCCGATCCTCGCCGAGACCTTCGGCATCATCGTCTACCAGGAACAGGTGATGGAGGTGGCCAAGGTCCTGGCCGGCTACTCGCTCGGCGACGCCGACCTCCTGCGCCGCGCCATGGGCAAGAAGATCAAGGCGGAGATGGACGCCCAGCGCGACCGCTTCGTGAAGGGCGCGGTCGAGCGCGGCCTCGACAAGGCCAAGGCCAACGAGATCTTCGACCTTCTGGCCAAGTTCGCCGATTACGGCTTCAACAAGTCGCACGCCGCGGCTTACGCGCTGATCACCTACCAGACCGCCTATCTCAAGGCGAACTTTCCGGTCGAGTTCATGGCCGCCTCGATGTCGCTCGACATCGACAACACCGACAAGCTCGCCGAACTGCGCCAGGACGCGCAGCGCCTCGGCATCAAGGTCGAGCCGCCGAACGTGAACCGCTCCGGCGTCGTCTTCGAGGTGCATGACGGCGCGATCCGCTACGCGCTCGCCGCCATCAAGGGCGTCGGCCGCGCCGCCGTCGAGGCGATCGTCCAGGCCCGCGGCGACACACCCTTCCGCGATCTCGGCGACTTCGCCCGGCGCCTCAACCCCAAGCAGGTCAACAAGCGCACGCTGGAAAACCTCGTCGCCGCCGGCGCCCTCGACGCGATCGAGCCCGACCGGGCCAAGGCCTTCGCCGCCGTCGAGCCGATGATGCGTCTCGCCCAAGGCGCGGCCGAGGCCGAGACCGTCGGCATGATGGACATGTTCGGCGGTGTGATCGCCGCCGAGGTGGCTTTGCGCATCCCGGCTTACGAGAACTGGCCGATGGCCGACCGGCTCAAGCGCGAATACGACGCGGTCGGCTTCTTCCTCTCCGGTCACCCGCTCGACGAGTACGGCGACCTCCTGCAAAAGCTCCGGGTGCAGACCTGGGCCGAGTTCTGCCGCTCGGTCCGCGCCGGCACCTCGACGGTCGGCCGCGTCGCGGCGAGCGTGCTCGACCGCGCCGAGCGCCGCACCAAGACCGGCAACAAGCTCGGCATCGTCACGCTCTCCGACCAGACCGGCCATTTCGAGGCGATCATCTTTTCCGAAGGCCTCTCGCATTACCGCGACATGCTGGAACCCGGCGCCGCCCTGGTGCTCCAGCTCCAGGCCAGCACCGAGGGCGAGGACGTCCGCGCCCGCATCCAGACCTGCGAACCCCTCGACCAGGCCGCCGCCCGCCACCAGAAGGGCATGCGGATCTACCTGCGCGACGAGCGCCCGATCTCCAGCGTGCAGCAGCGGTTGCAGGTGAAAGGGGAGGGGGAGGTGTCGCTGATCCTGATCCTCGATGGCGGAGAGCGGGAGGTGGAGGTGAAGCTGGGGGGGAAGTATCAGGCGACGCCGCAGATTGCGGGGGCGCTCAGGGCGGTGCCGGGGGTGGTGCAGGTGGAGGTAAGTTGAGGAATGGGTACAGCCTTAATCAACGCAATATAGAATGCATTTAGCAGCGTTGCTGTGCTGAAATATTTGCCATTACATGGAATTTACTGCTTTCGACGTGTAGTAAGTGATTTATTTTTATTGCTTACATTCTTGAAGGTGCGGAATGGGTGTTCGAGGTAGCGGTCGGTAAAAGGCTGACGTATCAAGTGCCAGTTCGCCGTGACACGAGCGAGCAGCTATCGAACTGGGGTGTCGAGCATAGCTCGACACCCCATATGTAGCGTGTCGAGTCAGGCTCGACCTACTATATGAAGTGACGCCGTGGGTGAAGGGCAGCTCGATCTACCATTTGATACTCCCTACCAGCTAGGGGAGAACCCCGCGCTATGGGCGCCGCGCGATATTTGGGTGCGGCTAAGTCAGCGCCTGATGAGCTTCCTTGGGGAAGATCGCCGAGTTGAATATAAACGCGCTGAAAAAGTGCATTTCGAAGATTTTGCAACTTATCTTAGCGCTTTCTCAAACACTCCTGATGGTGGAACCATCGTATTTGGTGCTACCTCCAAGGGCGAAGCTACTGGGTGTACTGCTGCTGGCACTAATCTGCGAAACAGACTGGAACAATGTCACACCAAAATGTGTCCACAAGCTAAGCCAGTTTTCAAAAACGTTCCTGTCACGATAGATGGGAAAGAAGATTTTTGTATTGCCGTTTACATACCGTATGTTGGAAGACTTGTTGAGACGAATAAGGGCGAGGCGTGGATACGCTATGGCGACTCTCGCCATAAAATGAGCGACGAAGAGAAGCGTGATTTCCGGGCAACGCGGCAAGAACTATCATTTGAAATGGAGAAAGCACCGTATAAATATCCAGATGATTTCGACATTAAGATAATAAATGATTTTTGTGATAATTTCAGGCACCGTGAAGGTCGCAACAAGTGATCAAACGAAGAGGTTTTGCTTGACCGGCATCTTATATCAAGCGATGGTCAAAATATAGTTCCTCTTAATAGTTTGGTTTTGCTGGCTGCGAAGGATCCGCTACGTACTATTCCGGGATGCAGAGTACGTATTCAAAGATTTTCGACAGATCATGAAGGTACTGGCGAAACATACAGCCCTATACGCGACAAGTTTGTAGAGGGCAATCTCGTCACAATTATCGCAGGATCGACAGAGCTAATTGAAGAGCTAAATTACGATGTTACTTGGCTAAATAAAGACGGAAAATTTGTAACAACTCCTGAATATCCTAAATGGGCGTGGCATGAGTCATTGATAAACGCCTGCGTACATCGCTCTTATAGTTTTAGCGGAACGGAAATTACCATAAAATTTTTCCCCGGAAGATTGGAAATTGAAAGTCCAGGTGGGTTCGTACCCCCGGTTAACGAAAATACAATATATAACACGCGGGCGTCGCGTAACCATCACACTATGGACGCCCTTAGGTACCTTGGTTATGTACTGATGGCGAGAGAAGGAACCCGCCGTATTCGAGAGAGTATGCAGGGCTGGGGGCTCCCAGATCCCCAATTTAAGCAAGAAGCAATATATGGCGTGGTTGTCAGAGTGACGCTTCGCAATGATCATGAATCTAGAAAGAGATCAACTGACAAAGATGTGACGCAATTTTTTGGCGCTGAGTTATGGAAATCGCTTCAAGAGCACGAAATAAAAATTGCCGCATACGCTTTTAGAAATAAAAGTATCCAAGTTTCTGAAGCTCAGCGGCTGACTGGAAGGACTTGGGCTACAAGCAAGAAAGATCTTGAGCGTCTAACCAAGAAAGGCGTTCTGTTATTCGTTCCCGGAGAATATCAACGAGATCCAAAAGCTCACTATATTATAAATAATGCTAAATCGTAATCTATTAATGCGAGGAGTGAGCACAAACATCATAGCTAAAAATGCAAATTTATATTAGATATTAATGCAGGTAACGTGGTACTACAAAATAATATATTATTGTAATAAGAATGCGTCGGGCGTTATAGCGAGCGAGCACAAGCGTATCCCGACATCGACTCCGAAAGGATTGACGGAGAAACTCTATTTCATTAAATATTCCGGTGCTGCGTCAAACTGAATCATTCTGACTGCTTCCTTCAACCCCAACCATCCCGCCAAAACTCCCAACTCCACCCCCAACGCCTCCCGCGCCCCATCCGCCCTTCCCGGCTCCCAATGCACCGCATGCACCAGGAGACGTCCCCCAGCCCGATCCGCCTTCAAATCCACCCGCCCCACCAGTTCCTCCCCGAACAGGAACGGCAGCACGTAATACCCATACTGCCGCTGCGCCGCCGGGGTGTAGATCTCGATGCGGTAGCGAAAACCGAACAGGCGCTCGGTGCGGGCGCGCTCCCAGACCAGGGGGTCGAAGGGGGCGAGCAGGGCTCGGGCCGAGACACGGCGGGGGATCTTGGCGTCGCGGTGGAGGTAGGCGGGGGGCCAGCCGGGCACCTCGGCCGGGAGCAGGATGCCCTCCTCCACCAGCCGGGCGATGGCCGCGGCGACGTCCGGCGCGTCGAGGCGGAAATAGTCGCGGAGTTCTGACGCCGTGGCGAGGCCGAGGGCCCGGGCGGAGAGGGCGACCAACTGGGCCTGCGCCTCCGCCTCCGGCACATCGGGCAAGGACAAAATGTCCGGCGGGATCACCCGCTCGGTGAGGTCGTAGACCCGCTCGAAGCTGCGCCGCCGCGTCGCCGTGGTGACGTGGCCGGCGTAGAACAGCCATTCGAGCATGCGCTTGGGCTCGCTCCATTCCCACCAGCCGGCCCGGCCGGTCTGGATGTCGGAGGCCGAGAGCGGGCCCTCGTCGCGAAGCCGCGCGAGCAACGCCATCGCCTCGGGCCGGCGCTCGGTGGCGAAGGTCCGCATCGCCCGGTAGCCGGCCTCGCCCCGATCGGCCCGGGCCATGCGCCAGCGCAGGAGGGGTTGCAGGCTGAGCGGCAGGAGCGAGCATTCATGCGCCCAGTACTCGAACAGCCGCCGGTCGCGCCTGGGGCCCCAGGCGCGGCGGTCGAGGAGGGCCGTGTCGTAGGCGCCGAGCCGCGAGAAGGCCGGCAGGTAATGCGCCCGCACCAAGACGTTGACGCTGTCGATCTGGTGCAGGCCGAGACGGTCGATCGTGGCGGCGAGGTGCCGGGGACCGGCTTTGGCAGGGCGTGCGGCGTGAAACCCCTGCGCCGCCAGGGCGACCCGGCGGGCTTCGCTGGGCGTCAGCCGCACGACCGTCATGGGGTCAGATCTTCCGCACGGCCCCGTGGGCGGCGCTGGTGGTCATGCTGGCGAAGGCCCGCAGCGCGGCGCTCACCTTGCGCTTGCGCGGCGCGGCGGGCTGCCAGCCCTTCGCGGCTTGCGCCGCGCGGCGGCGCTCGATCTCGGCGGCATCGACCGCGAGGTGGATGCGCCGGTTCGGGATATCGATCTCGATCCGGTCGCCCTGCTCGACGAGGCCGATGAGGCCGCCTTCCGCTGCTTCCGGCGAGACGTGGCCGATCGACAGGCCCGAGGAGCCGCCCGAGAAGCGCCCGTCGGTGACGAGCGCGCAAGCCTTTCCGAGGCCCTTCGACTTCAGGTAGCTCGTCGGATACAGCATCTCCTGCATGCCGGGGCCGCCGCGGGGGCCCTCGTAGCGGATCAGCACCACCTCGCCGGCCTTGACTTTGCCGCCCAGGATGCCTTCGACCGCGGCGTCCTGGCTCTCGAAGACGTGGGCCGGGCCCGAGAAGCTGAGGATGCTGGCATCCACACCGGCGGTCTTCACGATGCAGCCGTCCTCCGCCAGGTTCCCGTAGAGCACCGCGAGGCCGCCATCCTGCGAATAGGCGTGGGCTGAATCGCGCACCACCCCGCCCTCGCGGTCGAGGTCGAGCTCGTCCCAGCGCGAGGCCTGGCTGAAGGCGACCTGGGTCGGGATGCCGCCCGGCGCCGCGCGGTAGAACTCGCGCACGCTCTCGCTGGTGGTGCGGGCGACGTCCCAGCGCGCCAGCGCCTCCTTGAGGGTGCCGGAACCGACATTGCCGACATTGGTGTCGATCAGGCCGGCCCGGTCGAGCTCGCCGAGGATCGCCATGATGCCGCCGGCACGATGCACGTCCTCCATGTGGACGTTGGCCACCGCCGGGGCGACCTTGCACAAAACGGGCACCCGGCGCGACAGCCGGTCGATATCCGCCATGGTGAAGGGCACCTCGCCCTCGTAGGCGGCGGCCAAGAGGTGCAGCACCGTGTTGGTCGAGCCGCCCATGGCGATGTCGAGGGTCATGGCGTTCTCGAACGCCGTCATCGAGGCGATGGCGCGCGGCAGAACCGAAAAATCGTCCTGCTCGTAGTGGCGCTTGGCGAGATCGACGATGAGGTGGCCGGCCTCGACGAAGAGGCGCTTGCGGTCGGCATGCGTCGCCAGCACCGAGCCGTTGCCGGGCAGCGAGAGACCCAAAGCCTCGGTGAGGCAGTTCATCGAGTTCGCCGTGAACATGCCCGAGCACGAGCCGCAGGTCGGGCAGGCCGAGCGCTCGATCACCTGCACGTCCTCGTCGGAGACGCGGTCGTCGGCGGCGGCGATCATCGCGTCGATGAGGTCGACCTTCTTGATGCCGGTCGAGACGTTGACCTTGCCGGCCTCCATCGGCCCGCCGGAGACGAAGACCACCGGGATGTTGAGGCGCAGCGCCGCCATCAGCATGCCGGGGGTGATCTTGTCGCAGTTCGAGATGCACACCATGGCGTCGGCGCAGTGCGCGTTGACCATGTACTCGACCGAATCGGCGATCAGGTCGCGGGACGGCAGCGAGTAGAGCATGCCGTCGTGCCCCATCGCGATGCCGTCATCGACCGCGATGGTGTTGAACTCCTTGGCGACGCCGCCCGCCGCCTCGATCTCCCGCGCCACGAGCTGGCCGAGGTCCTTGAGGTGGACGTGGCCGGGCACGAACTGCGTGAACGAGTTCACCACCGCGATGATCGGCTTGCCGAAATCGGCGTCGGTCATGCCGGTGGCGCGCCACAGGCCGCGGGCGCCGGCCATGTTGCGGCCGTGGGTGGTGGTGCGGGAGCGATAGGCGGGCATGGGAACTCTTCTAAGGGAGGCTCCCTCGCGTCATGCCGCCGCCGGCCCGTCTCCCGCAAGTCCTTCCGTGCAGGTCTGGTCCGCGACCGGTCGCTACTTCGAGCAGCCGATGCAGATGCCCTTCATGATCGCGTCCTCGCGCTTGGCCTCCCGGCGCATCTGCGGCGAGACGGTGGCGGTCTCGTTCGGACCGAGCGCGCCGGGCTTGGGCACCGTCTGCCCGGTGCCGGCGGTGTTGGGCGCCTTGATCGTCGAGGCCGGCCCGCCGCCGGTGCCGGTCTCGCTGACCTGGGCGAGGGCGGGGAGCGGGGCGAGGATCGCGAGGGCGAGAAGAGGGGCGAGGAAGCGGGCCGGCATGGGGGGATCCTTCGTGAAACCTGGCCTGAGTCGACGCGGGGCACACGGCGAAGTTCCCGAACCGTGGTCACGCTTCGCGGGCCCGAATTCTTCCCCCGCAGAGGGCGGGGCTGTCGGGAAGAGAATAGTGCGCCTCCCCTCTCCCGTGTGGGAGAGGGGCCGGGGGTGAGGGTGCTACGGTTCCGCAGAAAGCTTGAGCCGTCCCGCTGCCGGCACGATGGCCCGAGCTTTATTCAGAAGTGTCACACCCTCACCCCTACCCCTCTCCCACACGGGAGAGGGGATCCCGCGCTCGATTCTTGTAGGGATTTTCCCCGGACAAACCGGCCTCTGCGGGGGAGGGGCCGGGTGCGCCGGTTCCAGGACGTGGTGCGGCCGGCGAAAGCGGGGCCGGCCAACCTATATCCGCCCCCATGGACACCCCCGCCGAGAGCCGCCTCGATCGCCTGCGCCGCGCCGCCAGCGCCCGGCTCGGGCCTTTGCGCCACCTGCCCGCCCTGTTTCGCCTCGCGCTCGCGACCGATCCGCGGCTGACGGCGGCGAGCCTCACTCTGCGCCTCCTGCGCGCCGGGCTGCCGGCGCTGATGCTCTACACCGCCAAGCTCGTGGTCGACGCCGTGGTGGCGGGACGTGCCGGGCCGCCGCCGGAGGCCGGGTGGCTCGCCGATCCGCGGCTGCACCATCTCGGGATGCTCGTCGGGATCGAGCTCGGGCTCGCGGTCCTGTCGGACCTCCTCGGGCGGGCGACCGCTTACGTCGACGGCGTGCTGGCGGAGAAAGTCGGCAACGCCACGTCCCTGCGCCTGATGACGCATGCCGCCGCCCTCGACCTCGAGCAGTTCGAGGACAGCGCGATCCAGGACCGGCTCGAGCGGGCCCGGCGCCAGGTGGCGTGGCGCTCGAACCTGATCGGGCAATTGCTCGGCCAGCTCCAGGACCTCGTCACGGCGATCACGCTGGCGGTCGCGGTCGGCACGATGCTGCCGGGGCTGGTGCTGCTCCTGGTGCTGGCCCTGATCCCGGCCTTCCTCAACGAGCTGCACTTCAACGCCCGCGGCTACCGCCTGGCCTTCCGCCGCAGCCCGGACCGGCGCGAGACCGACTACCTGCGCTACCTCGGGGCGGACGCGGCGAGCGCCAAGGAGGTGAAGCTGTTCGGCCTCGCCGCCCACCTCGCCGCGCGCTTCCGCGACCTCGCCGCCCGGCTCCTCGCCGAGAACCGGGAGCTCGCCCGCCACCGGGCGCTCGCCGGCGGCACCTTCGCGACGCTCGGCACGCTCGCCTACTACGCCGCCTACCTGGTCATTGCCGGGGAGGCGCTCGCCGGCACGCTCACCGTCGGCGACCTCACCTTCCTGGGCGGCGCCTTCCTGCGGCTGCGCGGCCTCGTCGAGGGGCTCTTGCTCGGCGCCTCGCAGGTGATGGGCCAGGCCCAGTACCTCGACGACCTCTTCTCGTTCTTCACCATCGCGCCGACGATCCGCTCCGGGTCGCACCCGGTGCCGGAGCGCCTGCGCACGGGCTTCGTGTTCGAGGATGTGGGCTACCGCTATCCGGGCCAGAGCCGCTGGGCGGTGCGCCACCTCTCGCTCGCGATCGGGGCCGGCGAGGTGGTGGCGCTGGTGGGCGAGAACGGCGCCGGCAAGACCACGATCGTCAAGCTGCTCGCGCGGCTCTACGCCCCCACCGAGGGGCGCATCCTCCTCGATGGCCGCGACCTCGCCGAATACGACATCGAGTCCCTGCGCGCCCGGATCGGCGTGATCTTCCAGGATTTCCTGCGGTTCGACTTCACCGCCGGCGACAACATCGCGGTCGGGCGGATCGAGGCGCGGGAGGACCGCGAGGGCATCGCGGCCGCCGCCCGGCGGGCGCTCGCCGATGCGGTGATCGAGCGGCTGCCGGCGACCTACGACCAGCGCCTCGGCCGGCGCTTCGAGGACGGGGTCGAGCTGTCGGGCGGGGAGTGGCAGAAGGTGGCGATCGCCCGTGCCTACCGGCGCGACGCCGCGATGCTGGTCCTCGACGAGCCGACGGCGGCGCTCGACGCCGCGGCCGAGGCCGAGATCTTCCGCCGCTTCGCCGACCTCGCGGCGGGCCGCACCGCGCTCCTCATCTCGCACCGCTTCTCCACCGTGCGCCGGGCCGACCGGATCGTGGTGCTCTCCGGCGGACAGGTGCTGGAGGAGGGCACGCATGCCGACCTCGTGGCCCGCGGCGGCCGCTACGCCGAACTCTTCGAGCTGCAGGCGGCGGGCTACCGCTGAGGCGCTCCCGCGGCCCGCCGCGCCGCCTCGTCGTCGGCGAGGTCGGCCGCATCGGCGATCCGCGCGCGGTCCGGTCCGGTCCGGTCCGGGCGCGCGGCCCTGCGGGCGGTCGACGTCTCGAACCGAGTCAGGGCCGCGCGTCGAGGAACGCCAGCACGCCGGCCTTGTGCACCTTGTCGCCGACGGCGAGGTTGTGGTCGCGGTCGGGGATGTCGAGGGCCTTCGCCTCCGGGATCAGGGCGGCGAGCGCCGGGCCCGAACCCGCCACGGTGTCGGTGGTGCCGACCGCGACCAGCACCGGCACCTCGATCTGCGCCACCTCCGCCCGCGACAGGGTCTGGCGCGAGCCGCGCATGCAGGCGGCGAGCGCGCGCAGGTCGCTCCCGGTCGATTCGGCGAAGACCCTGAACATCCGCGCCGTCGGGTCGGTGACGGCGTCGCGGGAGGGGGCCTCCATCGCCTCCGAGATGCCGGGGGGCAGCCCCCTCCCCTCGACGAGGTGGATGCCCAGGCCCCCGAGCAGGGCCGAGCGGACGCGGTCCGGGTGGGCGAGGGCCAGGAAGGCGGTGATCCGCGCCCCCATCGAGTAGCCCATCACGTCGGCGCGGGGGATCTCGAGATGGTCGAGGAGCCGGCGGGCATCCTCGGCCATCAGGTCGGAGCCGTAGGCCTCCGGCTCGTAGAGCTTGCCGCTGCGGCCGTGGCCGCGGTTGTCGAGGGCGATCACCCGCCGCCCGGCCCCGGTCAGGCTGCGCACCCAGGAGGTGTTGACCCAGTTGACCGCGTGGTTCGACGCGAAGCCGTGGATCAGCAGGATCGGATCGCCCGCACCTTCCTTGGGGGCGACGTCGACATAGGCGATCGGCACGCCGTCCGAATCGAAGGTCTGCATGGGCGATGGGCTCCTGCGCGGGGTCGAGGCCGGCTTAGAGCATTTTCCGACGAAGTGGAAACCGGTTCGTCGGAGAAAATGCGACAAAACAAAGGCTTAGAGAGCTTCGCGATTGCAGCCGATCGTGAAGCTCTCTAGCGCAGGGGCGGGCGGGCTCGCAACGCGTAGCAGGACCGCCGGCGGACGTCCCTATTCCGGCGGCGTCCGGACCGCGACGCCGAGCATCGCCTCGAACGGCAGGATCATCGCGCCTTTGTCGCGCGCGCCGTGGCCGTGGCGCAGAGCCATCTGGTAGGTCGCGGTGGCGGCGGCCGTCACCGGCAGCGGGAAGCCGCCCTCCGCCCCGACCGCGGCGGCGCTGACGAGGTCCTTGTAGGCCTTGGCCAGCGGGTAGCCCTCGTCGAACGTGCCCTGCAGGATCCGCGGCACGAAGTATTGCGAGGCGTAGCTGCGGCTGGTGCCGGTGGTGACCACGGTCGCGAGCCGCGCCGGGTCGAGGCCCATCGCCACCGCCATCGGCAGCACCTCGGCCAGGGCCGCGATGTTGATGTCGTAGATGACGTTGTTGACGGTCTTGGTGAGCTGCCCGCTGCCGAGGGGGCCCATGTGCAGCACTTGCGTGCCGATCCGGGCGAGCAGCGGCTCGGCCGCGGCGAAGTCCTCCGGCGTGCCGCCGCACATCACCGTGAGGGTCGCGGCCTCCGCGCCGGCCGGCGCGCCGGAGACCGGGGCGTCGAGGAAGCGTAGGCCGCGATCCGCGAGCGCCCGGCCGAGGCGCACCGCCGTCGCGTGCGCGATGGTGCTCAGGTCGATCACCAGGGCGCCGGGCGCGAGACGCGCCGCGAGCCCGTCCGGCCCGAGCAGCACCGCCTCGACCACGTCGCCGTCGGGCAGGCACAGGATCAGCACGTCGGCGCCGGCCGCCGCCGCCCTATCGGTCGTCGCGACCAGCCCGGGCCCGTCGAGCCCGGCGACCCGCGCCGGGTCGGAATCGATCGCCACCACCGTGTCGGCGCCCTCCCCCTTCGCGGCGAGGTGGCGGGCGATCGGGCGGCCCATCTGGCCGAGGCCCATCAGGGCGATGCGGCGGCTCATCGTGCGGTTCCTCCGTCGTGGCGTTCCACCGCGATACCGCGTCGGCGGCGCCGATGCGCGGGGTGGGCGCGAAAAAGGCGTCGCACCCGGGCGAGGCTTGAGCCCGGCCCCGCCCCCCGGCATAGGGGCGCCATGACACCCGAATCCGACGCCCCCCGCCTGGTCCCCCGCCCGCACCAGGTCGAGGCGATTCGCGCCATCCTGGCGGCGCGGGCCGAGGGCCGGCCGGGCTTCCTCCTCGGCGACATGACCGGGCTCGGCAAGACCCTGTCGGTCTGGGGCGCGATCGCGGCGATGCCGGAGCGGGCGGTGCTGATCGTCTGCCCGAAGGGCGCGATGCCGCAATGGCGCCGGACGATCCGGGATTCGGGTCTCGCCGACAAGGACGTGACGCTCCTCAACTACGAGCGCACCAAGTCCCTGCTGGCGCTGCCGGCCGCGAGCGGCCGCCGCTCGGTGCGGGCGAAGAACAACGAACTCGCCAAGCTCGGCCGGCCCAAGCGCGTCTGGCCGCTGGTGGTGTTCGACGAGGCCCACCGCCTGCGCAACCCGACCTCGCAGCAGGGCCAGGCCTGCCGGCGCATGGCCGAGGCCGCCGCCTTCACGGTCTATGCCAGCGCCACCGCCGGCCAGGCGCCGCACGAGCTGTCCTATCTCGGCGCGCTGCTCGGCCACGCCGTCGGCCGGCCGGTGGAGACCACCGCCGACTTCCGCGCCCTGATGCAGCATCTCAAGATCGGCCGGGCCAAGGGGCGCTGGCAGAACTGGTCGTGGGAGCCGAATGCCCGCGACCAGGAGACGATGGCCGGCCTGCTCTATCGCGGCCCGGACGCGATCGGGCTGCGCCGCCGCCCGGCCGATATCGCCGGCTGGCCGGAGGTGCAGCGGGACCTCGCCCCCACCGCCCTCTCGCCCGCCGACCAGCGGCTCTACGACGCGACCTGGCGCGAATTCCGCCGCGAATGGGGCCTCGCCGGCGGCTCGAACCGGCGTGCCGCCGGCTGGGCGGCGGACCTGCGCTTCCGCCAGAAGGCGAGCCTGATCCGGGTCGCCGGCACGGTCGACCTCGCCGAGGACCTGCTGCAGGCCGGCGAGCAGGTCGCGGTCTCGGTGGCGTTCCTCGAGACCGGGGCGGCCCTGGTCGAGGCCTTCACCGGCCGCGGCTGGCGCGCCGGCACCATCGACGGCACGCGGACGGCGGAGGCCAACGAGACGGTGCGGGTCGCCTTCCAGCGCGGCGAGCTCGACGCGGTGGTGTTCACCGTCACCGAATCGATCTCGCTCCACCGCAACGAACTGCCCGGCGGCGATCGCCCGCGCAGCCTGATCGTCCACGACATGCGCCACAGCGCGATCCAGCTCAGCCAGATCGAGGGCCGCTGCCACCGCGACGGCGAGCGCGCCGCGATCCTGTTCGCCTACGCGGAGGGCACCGTGGAGGAGCGGGTCGCCGCCACCGTGATCGCCCGCATGGCCGGGATGGACAGGATGGCCGGCGAGGATACCTCCCTCCTCGACGCCATCGGGCGGATCATCGATGGTGAGGCCGGCTGATCCCGGCCGTCGAGGGCCGGGCAGGACAGGAGGCACGCGATGGTGACGCGAGGGTTCACGGGGCGCCGCCCGCCGCGGCCGGAGGCCGAGCGCCTGCCGCCGGGCCAGTACCTGACCGAGGATTTCCCGGTTCTCCAGCTCGGCCCGACGCCGCGCATCGATCCGGCCCGCTGGAGCTTCACCCTGCGGGAGGGATCGAAGCCCCTCAAGAGCTGGACCTGGGCCGAGTTCGAGGCCCTGCCGCGCACCCGCTGGAAGGGCGACATCCACTGCGTCACCAAGTGGTCGAAGTTCGACACCGACTGGGAGGGCGTGACGATCGACGACCTGCTGGCGGCGGCCGGGATCGCGGCGCCGACCGCCTACCTGCTGGCGGAGGGCTACGACGACTACACCACCAACGTGCCGGTCGCCGACCTGACGGAGGGCAAGGCCATGGTGGCGACCCGCTACGCCGGCGAGCCGATCACGCCCGACCACGGCGGACCCGCCCGCCTGCTGGTGCCGCACCTCTACTTCTGGAAGAGCGCCAAGTGGGTGAAGGGCCTGCGCTTCACGAAAGTGGACGAGGCCGGGTTCTGGGAGCTGCGCGGCTACCACATGTACGGCGATCCCTGGCGCGAGCAGCGCTTCACCGGCGATTGAGGCTCCGCACGCCTTGAGCGACTCCCTCCGTCCCGTCCACGACCTCATCCTGAGGTGCCCACACAGTGGGCCTCGAAGGAGGGCTCCAGCCGTCGCCGTGATGTCTGGAAGGCTCCTTCTAGGTCAGTCGATCGTCGATCGACTGACACCTCAGGATGAGGTCGCGGGTGGGACGACATCCTCGATCGCAGCCCTCCCCGTCTTCGAGGCAGGGCCTTCGCGCCATGAGGCTCCGCGATGGCCCTGATCTGGCAGGAATCCCGGATCGTCGCCGCCGCTCCCGAGACGCCGCGGGTGCGGCGCCTCACCCTGGCGGTCGGCTGGGACCGGCCGTTCCGGGCCGGCCAGCACGTCGACGTGCGGCTGACCGCGCCGGACGGCTACCAGGCGCAGCGCAGCTACTCGATCGCCTCCTCGCCGACGCGCCCCGAGGCGATCGACCTCCTGATCGAGCGCCTCGACGACGGCGAGGTCTCGGGCTTCTTCTCCGACGTGGCCGAGCCCGGCGACGCGATCGAGCTGCGCGGGCCGATCGGCGGCGCCTTCGTCTGGGAGCCGGCCCAGGGCGGGCCGCTGCTGCTGGTCGGCGGCGGCTCCGGGGTGGTGCCGCTGCTCGCCATGCTGCGCCATCGGGCGGAGGCCGCGCCCGACGTGCCGGCCCTGCTGCTCTACTCCGCCCGCACCGCCGCGGACGTGATCGCCCGCGACGAGCTGATCCGCCGCGACGCCGGGGAGCCGGGATTCGGGCTGCGGCTGGCGCTGACCCGGGAGCCCGGCGGCCGGCGGATCGACGCCGCCCGGATCGGCGAGTCGCTCGCCGCCCTCGGGGCCCCGGCCCACACCTTCGTGTGCGGGAGCAATCCCTTCGTCTCCGCGGTCTCCGACCTCCTGGTCGATGCCGGGGTGCCGGCGGCCACGATCCGCACCGAGCGCTTCGGAGGAGAGACACCGTGACGGAGATCACCGGCCGCACCCGCGTCTTCGCGATCCTCGCCGACCCGATCGCCCAGGTGAAGGCGCCGCAGGGCCTCAACCGCCTGATGGCCGAGCGCGGAGTCGACGGGGTGATGGTGCCGCTCCACGTCGCGGCCGCCGACCTTCCCACGGTGGTGGCGGGCTTGCGGGCGACGCAAAGCTTCGGCGGCGCCATCGTCACGGTGCCGCACAAGACCGCGATCGTGCCGCTCCTCGACGCGGTGAGCGACGCGGCCCGGCTCGTCGGCGCCGTCAACGCGGTGCGGCGCGAGCCCGACGGCCGCCTCGTCGGCGAGATCCTGGACGGCGCCGGCTTCGTGGCGGGCCTGCGGGCGGCGGGCCACGACCCGCGGGGAGCGAGCGCCTATCTCGCCGGAGCGGGGGGCGCGGCGAACGCCATCGCGTTCGCGCTCGCCGAGGCCGGGGTGGGCCGCCTCACCGTGCACAACCGCACGCCCGCGCGAGTCGAGGATCTGTTCGCGCGCCTGCGCCGGCTCCATCCCGCCCTGCCGCTCGCGAGCGCCGCCGATCCGGCCGGCCACGACCTCGTGGTCAACGCGACCTCGCTCGGCCTGCGGCCGGACGATCCCCTGCCGCTCGACCCCGCCGGTCTCGCGGCCGGTCAGCTCGTCGCAGAGATCATCATGCAGCCGGCGAAGACCCCGCTCCTCGCGGCCGCCGCCGCGCGGGGCTGCCGCACCCATCCCGGCCTGCCGATGCTGGAGGGCCAGCTCGCCCTGATGGCGGATTTCCTGCGCATGCGCCCTTGACCGGCGGGGCCTCCCGCGCGAGGGCCCCGGCATGATCTCGACAGCCGTGAATTCGTCAGCCCAGAATGCCGTCATGACCCAGTCCCTGATCGACCGCCTCGGGGCACGCCTCGGCCCCGCCGGCCTCCTCACCGAGGAGGCCGACATGGCGCCCTTCGCCATCGACTGGCGGCGCCTGTTTCCGGGCCGGCCGGCCTGCGTGGTGCGCCCCGCCTCCACCGCCGAGGTCGCCGACGTGGTGCGGCTGTGCGCCGAAGCCGGGGCCGCCCTGGTGCCGCAGGGCGGCAATACCGGGCTCGCCGGCGGCGCGGTGCCGGACGGCTCCGCCACGCAGGTGGTGCTGTCGCTCGCCCGCATGAACGCGATCCGGGGGGTCGATCCGGTCGGCCTGACGCTGACGGCGGAGGCCGGCTGCGTGCTCAAGCTGGCGCAGGACGCCGCCGAGGCAGCCGGCAGGCTGCTGCCGGTGAGCTTCGCGGCAGAGGGCTCGGCGCTGGTCGGCGGCGTCATCGCCACCAATGCCGGCGGCATCAACGTGGTGCGCTACGGCATGACCCGCGGCCTCGTCCTCGGCCTCGAGGTCGTGCTCGCCGACGGCAGCATCGTCGACGGCCTCCGGGCCCTGCGCAAGGACAATGCCGGCTACGACTGGAAGCAGCTCTTCATCGGCACGGAAGGGACGCTCGGCATCGTCACGGCGGCGGTCCTGCGCCTCGTGCCCAAGCCGCGCCACACCGCGACGGCGCTGCTCGCCGTGCCCGATCCGGCGGCGGCCCTGCGCCTGTTCACCCTGGCGCAGGAGGAGATCGGCGACAGCATCCAGGCCTTCGAGCTGATCTCCGGCACCTCGCTCGCCCTCGTCGAGACGCATGCCGGCCTCAGGAGCCCGGTCGGGACGGCGGGCTGGACCGTGCTGATCGAGGCGGCCTCGTCGCTCTCGGGCCTGCGCGAGGCGATGGAGGGGGTGCTCGGCACCGCGCTCGAGCGCGAGGACGCGCTCGACGGCGTGCTGGCCGAATCCGGCCGCCAGGCCGCCGACCTCTGGGCCCTGCGCGAGCACGTCACCGAGTGCGAGGCGCGCGCGGGCAAGAGCGTCAAGCACGACGTCTCGGTGCCGATCACCGCGATCCCCGCCTTCCTCGACGAGGCCGGCCGGGTCCTGGAGACCGGCGCGCCCGGCACCCGCGTCAACGCCTTCGGCCACATGGGCGACGGCAACATCCACTACAACGTCCTGATCGGGCCGGAGCATGCCTCGGAGGCGATCAACGGCCTCGTCCACGGGGTGGTGGACCGCTACGGCGGCAGCATCTCGGCCGAGCACGGCATCGGCCAGTACCGCGTCGCCGAGCTGGCGCGCCACCGCCATCCGGACGAGATGGCGC
The DNA here is from genome assembly GCF_036448855.1 of Methylobacterium ajmalii. NCBI lineage: Bacteria > Pseudomonadati > Pseudomonadota > Alphaproteobacteria > Hyphomicrobiales > Methylobacteriaceae > Methylobacterium > Methylobacterium ajmalii. Next base: position 197,590 of record NZ_JAZFXT010000028.1, on the reverse strand, counting down.
TGGCGCGCCGGATCAAGGCGGCGCTCGACCCGCAGGGACTGATGAATCCCGGCAAGGTGCTGGCGCGGGGGTAGGCAGCCCTCCCCGCCCGGGCGTCACTCCCGCTCGAGCGCGAGGCGCGACAGGCTGACCAGGCTGGCGACGCCCGCGAAGGCGGCGCCGAGGCCGAGCGCGAGGACGGGGCCGTGCGCGGCGGCGAGCGCGAAGCAGGCCGCCACCAGGGCCGCCCCGGTGGTCTGGCCGACGAGCCGCGAGGTGGCGACGATGCCGCTGGCGCCGCCGGAGCGCGCGGCCGGCGCGCTCGTCATGATGGCGCGCAGGTTCGGCGCCTGGAAGAAGCCGAAGCCGGCCCCGCACAGGGCCATCCGCCAGGCGATGCCCCAGACGTCCGGCGCGGCCGGCAGCAGCGCCAGCGAGGCCATGCCGACGGCGAGGAGCGCGAGGCCGATCCCGCCGAGGAGACCCGGCGGGTAGCGGTCCGAGAGGCGGCCGGCGACCGGCGCCATCAGGGCGACCACCAGGGGCCAGGGCGTCATCAGGAAGCCGGTCTCGACCTGCGAATGCCCGAGCGCGTGCTGGAACAGGAACGGCAGCGATACGAAGGCGAGGCCCTGCGCGGCGAACGAGCAGACCGAGGTCGCCGCCGACAGCGCGAAGAGCGGACGGCGGAAGAGGTCGACGGCGAGCATCGGGGCCGGGTGGCCGGCCTGCCGGCGCAGGAGCAGGGCGCCGCAGGCGAGCGCCCCGGCGAACTCGGCGAGCACGCGCCAGAGCGGCCCGGCATGGGCGGCCTCGCCGAGGCCGAGGACGAGGAGCGCGAAGGTCGCGGCGTTGAGGAGCGCGGCGACCCCGTCAAAGGCGTGGCCCGAGCGCCCGGTCTCCGGCAGGGCGCGCCGGGCGAGCGCCAGGGCGGCGAGGCCGATCGGCAGGTTGACGGCGAAGAGCCACGGCCAGGATGCCACGAGCAGGATCAGCGAGGCCGCAGTCGGCCCGAGGGCGAAGCCGACGCCCACCACGAAGGCGTTGAGGCCCATCCCCCGCCCGAGCTGGTGGGGCGGGGTGACGAAGCGGATCAGTGCGACGTTGACCGCCATCAGGGCGCTGGCGCCGACGCCCTGGAGCACCCGGGCGGCCACCAGCGCCGGCAGCGACCAGGCGAGCGCGCAGACGAGCGAGGCGACCGTGAACAGTGCCAGGCCCACGAGATAGACCCGCCTCTGCCCGACGATCTCGCCGAGCGCCGCGATCGGCAGGAGCGTGGCCACCACGGCGAGCTGGTAGGCGTTGACGATCCAGACCGAATCCGCCGGATCGACGCCGAGATCGGCCGCGATCGTCGGCAGCGCGGTGTTGGCGATCGCGGTGTCGAGGGTGGCGAGCGCGACGCCGGCGAGGATCGCGGCCGTCGCCCGTCTTCTCCGGGCCGGCGTGAGCTCGGAGGGGGCGGAACGGGCGGAGGGGGAGAGGACGGAGTCGGTCACGGCATCCGTTTGCGCCCGCAGAGGCGTCGCCGCAAGCAATCACACGGAACAGGTTGGTTCGGGCAGGTCGAAGATCCTCGAGAAGCGGGCGCGGGTCTTCTCCCCTCCCCGGGGGCGGGAAGGGGAGACACTTTCTCGTCCCCCCGACTTTCCAGACGGCTCAACCCGTCCCCGGATCGGCCTCGACCTTCTGCCGGTCGCCCGCATTGGCGCCCGACGTGTTGGCCTCGCCGTCGCCGTCCTGCGGCACTGCCGCCACGCCCTTCAGGTCGTCGGCCGTGATCTTGTCCCGGCGCGCCTTGTCCCGCTCCGCGGATTCGTCCCTGCGCTCGGCCATCTCGCTCTCCTCAACCATCGGTCTCGCCTCCGGTCTTCTCGGTCCGGTATTCGCCGTCCGCCACCTTGCGGCCCTCGTGCGGACCTTGCGCGGCGATCTGGTCGGAATGACCGCCGGAGCTGCCGCCGACCGAGACCGGCGGGCGGCCGGGGGTGCCGGCGGAGGACCAGTCCTTCTTCAGCTCGGCCTCGTCGCGGCCGCCGCCTTCCTGCCGGGTGATCGCCGCCTGCTCGGGAGTCTGGTGGCCGCCGCCGACGGCGGGTTCGCCCCGGCTGCCCACCACGTCGTCGGGCTTCCTCGTCATCGCCTCACTCCCCCTCGTCCTTGCCGACCGCGGCGGTCGCCCGGTCGATGGCTTCCTTCGCGGCGGGACTCTGGGCGGCAGGCCCGCCGGTCGAGGGGTCGCTGATCCGGCGCAGGTTCTCGGGCGGGGTCTCGTCCTCGGTCGCCTGGCTGCTGTCGGTCGCGCCGATCGCGTCGAGGCGGTTGAAGTCGGAGGCGACGCGGGCGTCCCGGGCCTGGCCCATCGGGTCGTGGGCCATGTCGGCTTGCGTGCGCGGCGGCACGCCGACATCGAGAGGGGAGTCCTGCCCCATGTCCTGGCCGTTGCGGTCGGTATAGGGGTCGAAGTCGCGCAAGCTGGGCCGCGCCCGATCCGTCTTGTCCATGGAAGTCTCCTGTCGCGGCCGATCCGGCATGTGGGGGACAACACCGCCGGAGGTATGAGGTTTCCGCGGGTCGGGTCCCCCGGAAGTCCGGGGCGGCGGGCCGTGACAACCGTCGCGCTTGCTGGCAGGACGGCGCGAGTTCCACGGAGATCCTTCCGCCCGTGACCACATCCGCCAATTCCCGTACCGCCGACCACCCGATCGACGCGCTCTTCCTCGAGCGCTGGTCGCCCCGCGCCTTCACCGGCGAGGCCGTGCCCCGGGCCGACCTGATGACGATGATCGAGGCGGCGCGCTGGGCTCCCTCGGGCTACAACTCGCAGCCCTGGCGCTTCGCCTACGCGCTTCGCGACACCCCGGCCTGGGAGACGCTGTTCGGGCTCCTGGTGCCGTTCAACCAGGGCTGGGTGAAGAATGCCGGCGCGCTGGTGTTCCTGGCCTCGAACGGGATGATGAACACCCCGGACGGGCTCAAGCCCTCCTACAGCGCCTCCTTCGATGCCGGCACGGCCTCGGCGCTGTTCCAGCTCCAGGCGGTGAAGATGGGATGGCACGCCCATGGCATGACCGGCTTCGACCACGAGCGGGCGCCGGCCGCGCTGAACCTGCCGCCGCACCACCGGGTCGAGGCCGCCTTCGCGGTCGGCCGCAAGGCGGATCCGGCGACCCTGCCGGAGGAGACCCGCGCCCGCGAGACCCCGAACGGCCGCCACCCCCTCGCCGACTTCGTCTTCGAGGGCGGGTTCCCGCCGCGCGAGGCGTGATCCCCACCTCGTACGAGGGTTTCGTCTCCGGGTTCCGCTGGCGGATCCCGGAGCGCTACAACATCGCGGTCGACGTCTGCGACCGCTGGGCCGCCGCCGACCCGACGCGCCCGGCGATCCTCGACGTCGACCCGGCCGGCCGGGTCGAGACCTGGAGCTACGCCGCCCTCGCCGAGGCCTCGAACCGCCTCGCCAACGGCTTGCGGGCCCACGGCGTCCGGGCGGGCGACCGGGTGGCGGTGCTGCTGCCGCAATCCCCCGCCGTGGTGGTGGCGCACCTGGCGATCTACAAGCTCGGCGCCGTCGCGCTGCCGCTCGCCGTGGTGTTCGGGCCGGAAGGTCTGCTGCACCGCCTGTCGGATGCCGGCGCGACCGCGGTGGTGACCCATGCGGGGGGCGTCGCCAAGCTGGCGACCCTGCGCGACGCCCTGCCCGGCCTCGCCCTGGTGATCTCGACCGACGGGGCCGGCGACGGCGCGCTCGGCTACGCCGACCTGGTGGGGGCGGCCTCGGCCGATTTCGCGCCCGTCGACACCCGGGCCGACGACCCGGCCCTGATGATCTACACCTCCGGCACCACCGGCCCGCCGAAGGGCGCGCTGCACGGCCACCGGGTGCTGCTCGGCCACCTGCCGGGCTTCTCGATGATGCACGACTTCATGCCGAAGCCCGGCGACCGGATGTGGACGCCGGCCGACTGGGCCTGGGCCGGCGGGCTGCTCAACGCGCTCCTGCCGAGCCTGCATCACGGCGTCGCCGTGGTGGCGCGCAAGGCGGAGAAGTTCGATCCCGAGGAGGCTTTCCGGCTGATGGCCGACCTCGCGGTCGCCAATGCCTTCGTGCCGCCCACCGCGCTCCGGATGCTCCGCATCGTCGAGGAGCCGCGCCGGCGCTTCGACCTGCGCTCGTTGCGCACCCTGGCCTCGGCCGGCGAGATGCTGGGGCCGGAGACCTTCCACTGGGCGGAGCAGGCGCTCGGGCTCACCATCAACGAGGCCTACGGCCAGACCGAGTGCAACCTGGTGCTGGCTTCCTGCGCGGCCCTGGGCGTGGCGCGGGCGGGCTCCACCGGACGGCCGGTGCCGGGCCACCGGGTCGCGGTGATCCGCCCGGACGGAAGCCCGGCGGCCGTCGACGAGACCGGCCAGATCGCCGTCGCCCGCCCCGACCCGGTGATGTTCCTGCGCTACTGGAACGACCCGGAGGCGACGGAGCGCAAGTTCGTGAGCGATGGAGTCTCAGGCGACTGGATGACCACCGGCGACCAGGGCCGGATGGACGCGGACGGCTACGTCCATTTCGTCGGGCGCGACGACGACGTCATCACCTCGTCGGGCTACAGGATCGGCCCCGGCGAGGTCGAGGATTGCCTGCTGCGCCACCCGGCGGTGGCGCTCGCCGCGGCGGTCGGCAAGCCCGATCCGGTGCGCACCGAGATCGTCAAGGCCTTCGTGGTGCTGCGCCCCGGCCACGCCGCCTCGGACGCGCTGGCGGCCGAGATCCAGGCCTTCGTGCGCACCCGCCTGTCCGCGCACGAATACCCCCGCGAGATCGCCTTCCGCACGAGCCTGCCGCTGACCACCACCGGCAAGATCATCCGCCGGGTGCTGCGCGACGAGGCGTGACCCCGTAGCAGTGTCCCCGGGACGGTGCCGCAACGGATCGATCGTGCGCCAATCATTGGCAGACGATCCATAGATCCGGGCCGACCCGCCCCGGATCACTGCGGATAACCTTCGGTCAGCCACGAAATCCCGCCAACTCCGAGGACGACCTTAACCAAGGCCGGGCTAGGGATGGTCGTGTCCTCGCGACAACGACCTCTTGCCGTGGCTGGCCATGTTCCAGTTCGTCCGAAGAATCCCGACAAGGTTGCGACTGGGCCGATCGGATCTGCTGCTGCTCGCCGGCGGTCTGCTGCTCCCGAACATCCTGGCCCTGACCGCCAGCACCGTCGCCGGGGTGCCGGCACGGACCAGCGCCATCGCGCTCTACGCGGCGGTCGCCCTGCTGGGCGGGCGGATGCGCGGCTGGATCCTGGCTCTGCTCGGCCTCGCGACGGTCCTGTTCGACGTTATCGAGGTCGTCGGCCGGATGTTCTTCCTCGGCTTCGAGGCGACCTGGCGGGCGCTCGACCCGGGCGTCCTGGCCTCGCTCCTCGCGACCCCGGCCTACGCGGCCGGCGCGGTGTCCGCAGCCTCCATCAACCTCGCCTACCTGGCGTTCCTGGTGCGGGCGGGGCCGGCGATGCGCCGGGGCAGCCGCGCGGTCTTCGCCGCGGCGGCAGCCGCGCTGATGATCGGCGACGGGCTCGCCAACGGCACCACGGCCTACGATTTCGGCGCGCTGGCGAGCCTCGGCCATCCGTTCGAATCGGCGAGCCTCGCCTCCGGCTTCGACGCCCTGCCCGACCGGGCGCATCCACCCCGCCGCGTCGTGATGGTGGTGGTCGAGAGCCTGGGCCTCCTGCGCGACCCGGCTGAGCGGGCGATCCTCGCCGCGCCGTTCGAGGCTCCGGACCTGCGCCGGCTCTACACCGTCGCCACCGGCACCACCGCCTTCTTCGGCGCGACGGCGTCGGGAGAGATGCGCGAGCTGTGCGGCACCTACCGCACCTACGACGAGGCTTTCCTGCGCGACGCCCCTTCCTGCCTGCCCGAGCGGTTCGCGGCCCGCGGCTACCGCACGGTCTCGCTGCACGGCTTCCATGCCGGCTTCTACCACCGGGCACGCTGGTACCCGCAAGCCGGCTTCCAGCACAGCCTCTTCGCCGAGGCGCTGGAGCCCCGCTTTCCCCATCCCTGCGGCGGCCCCTTCCCGGGTGCCTGCGACACCGACGTGGCGCAGGCGATGGCGGTCGAGATGGCGGCCCCGGGGCCGGCCTTCGTCTACTGGCTCACCCTGTCCTCGCACGTCCCGGTGGCGCCCGGCACGGGCACGCCGCGCCAGCATTGCGGCGAGCCGGAGAGCCGATTCGCCGACCGGGAGGTCTGCGCCATGGTCGAGGTGTGGCAGGACGTGTTCGAGGCGGTCGCCCGCCTCGCGGTGGCCCATCCCGGGACCGAGATCCTGCTCGTCGGCGACCACGCCCCGCCGCTGTGGCGCAGGAGCGCCCGCGACGCCTTCGCGCCCGGCCGGGTGCCGTGGATCCGCCTGTCGCCGATCCCGGTCGCCGCCACGGGTATGGCCGCGGCCAAACCCTGAACGCGAGAAGGGCGGCGGAGCCGTGAGGCTCCGCCGCCCTTCGAGGAACGGTCGCTCGTCGCCGAAAGGCGCGAGGATCAGAAGCTCAGCGCCACCTTGGCCTCGCGCAGCTGCGCGATCTGGCCTTCGATCTCGATCTTGCGGTCGTAATCGTCGGTGGCGTCGTAGAGGAGCTCGGCCGCCGCGATGTCGGCATCGATGATCGCCGGCGTCAGCTCCTCGAGCGGGGTGGCGCGCTCCGCGATCACGGTGAGCGAGGTCGCGTTGATCTCGGCGAAGCCCCCGCGCACCAGCACCCGCTTGCCCTTCTGCGGGCTCTCGGTGATCACCAGCATGCCGGTCTTGAGGGTGGTGAGCACGGGCGCATGCCCGGGCAGCACCGTCATCTCGCCCTCGGAACCCGGAAGCTGCACGGCATCGACCGCGCCGGAATACAGGATCCGCTCGGGGCCGACGAGGTCGAACTGGAAGGTGGCCATGGGGTCAGGTCGTTTCCGGTTTCGTCAGACGCGCGCGAAAGGGCCCGGCGTTCAAGCCGGGCCCGTCTTATCGCTGCCGATCAGGCCGCGGCGGCGAGGCGCTGGGCCTTCTCCTTGGCCTCCTCGATCGAGCCGACCATGTAGAAGGCGGCCTCGGGGAGGTTGTCGTACTCGCCGTCCACCAGGCCCTTGAAGCCCTTGATGGTGTCCTCGAGCGCCACGAGCTTGCCCGGCGAGCCGGTGAAGATCTCGGCGACGTGGAACGGCTGGCTCAGGAAGCGCTCGATCTTGCGGGCGCGGGCCACCGTGAGCTTGTCCTCCTCGGACAGCTCGTCCATGCCCAGGATCGCGATGATGTCCTGGAGCGCCTTGTAGCGCTGCAGCACCTGCTGGACGCGGCGGGCGACGGTGTAGTGCTCCTCGCCGAGAATCGCCGGCGACAGCATGCGCGAGGTCGAGTCGAGCGGGTCCACCGCCGGGTAGATGCCCTTCTCGGCGATCGAGCGCGACAGCACGGTCGTGGCGTCGAGGTGGGCGAACGAGGCGGCGGGCGCCGGGTCGGTCAGGTCGTCGGCCGGCACGTAGATCGCCTGCACCGAGGTGATCGAGCCCTTGGTGGTGGTGGTGATGCGCTCCTGCAGGGCGCCCATGTCGGTGGCGAGCGTCGGCTGGTAGCCCACCGCCGACGGGATGCGGCCGAGCAGCGCCGACACCTCGGAGCCCGCCTGCGTGAAGCGGAAGATGTTGTCGACGAAGAACAGCACGTCCTGGCCCTCGTCGCGGAAGTGCTCGGCGACGGTGAGGCCGGTCAGCGCGACGCGGGCACGGGCGCCCGGGGGCTCGTTCATCTGGCCGTAGACCAGGGCGCACTTGGAGCCTTCCGCGGAGCCGTGCTCCTTGGGGTCCATGTTCACCTTGGACTCGATCATCTCGTGGTAGAGATCGTTGCCCTCGCGGGTCCGCTCACCGACGCCCGCGAACACCGAGTAGCCCGAGTGGGCCTTCGCGATGTTGTTGATGAGCTCCATGATGAGCACGGTCTTGCCCACGCCGGCGCCGCCGAACAGGCCGATCTTGCCGCCCTTGGCGTAGGGGGCGAGCAGGTCCACCACCTTGATGCCGGTGACGAGGATCTGGGCCTCGGTCGACTGCTCGGCGTAGGACGGGGCCGGCTGGTGGATGGCGCGGAGCGACTCGGTCTTGATCTCGCCGGCCTCGTCGATCGGCTCGCCGATGACGTTCATGATGCGGCCGAGCGTGTTGGCGCCGACGGGCACGCGGATCGGCGAGCCGGTGTCGGTGACCTCCTGGCCGCGGACCAGGCCCTCGGAGGTGTCCATGGCGATGCAGCGGACGGTGTTCTCGCCGAGCTGCATGGCGACCTCGAGGACGAGGCGGTTGCCGTTGTTCTTGGTCTCGAGGGCGTTCAGGATCTCGGGCAGGTGACCCTGAAACTGCACGTCGACGACGGCGCCGATGACCTGGGTGATGTGGCCGGTGTTGGTCGAGCCGGCGACGGGGGTGGCAGTGTTCGCCATGATGCTAATCCCTGATTGCGTGCGGTCAGAGCGCCTCGGCGCCCGAGATGATCTCGATCAGCTCCTTGGTGATCATCGCCTGGCGCGTCCGGTTGTAGATCAAGGTCTGCTTCTTGATCATCTCGCCGGCGTTGCGCGTGGCGCTGTCCATGGCGCCCATGCGCGCGCCCTGCTCGGAGGCGGCGTTTTCCAGGAGCGCCCGAAGGATCTGAACGGTGAGGTTCTTCGGGAGAAGGGCGGCGAGGATCTCGCCCTCGCCGGGCTCGTACTCGTAGACCGCGTCGGAGGAGACCGCGGGGGCGGCGTCCGTCGGGGCGATGTCGGCCGGGATGATCTGCTGCGCCGTCGGGATCTGGGCGATCACCGAGCGGAAGCGCGAGTAGAACAGGGTCGCGACGTCGAACTCGCCCGCGTCGTAGCGGCCGAGCAGGTTGCGGGCGATGCCTTCCGCGTTCTCGAAGCCGAGCTGGCGCACGCCGCGCAGCTCGATCAGCTCGACGATCTGGTCGCGGAACTCGCGACGCAGGACGTCGTAGCCCTTCTTGCCGACGCAGATGATCTTGACCGTCTTGCCCTGCGCCATCAGGCGCCGGGCATGGTCACGGGCGAGCCGCGAGATCGAGGAGTTGAACGCGCCGCACAGGCCCCGCTCCGCCGTGCAGACGACGAGCAGGTGGGTGCGGTCCTGGCCGGTGCCGGAGAGCAGCCGGGGCGTCTCCGCCCCGGGCGTCAGGTTGGAGGCGAGGTTGCCGAGCACCTGCGCCATGCGCTCGGCGTAGGGCCGCGCGCTCTCCGCCGCCATCTGCGCGCGGCGCAGCTTGGCGGCGGCGACCATCTGCATCGCCTTGGTGATCTTCTGGGTCGCCTTCACCGAGGTGATGCGATTGCGCAGGTCCTTCAGACTCGCCATCGGAGGGTCCTTTGGTGTCGAGCCGGAGGCTTACTGGAAGGACTTGGCGAAGGACTCGACCACGCCCTTGAGCTTGGCGCCGCTGTCGGCCGACAGCTCCTTGGAGGAGCGGATCGTGTCGAGCAGGTCGGCGTGGCGGGTGCGCAGGGTCGAGAGCAGGCCGTCCTCGAAGGCACGGACCCGGTTGACCGGGATCGTGTCGAGGTAGCCGTTGACGCCGGCGTAGATCACCGCGACCTGCTCTTCCATCTTCAGCGGCGAGAATTGCGGCTGCTTCAGGAGCTCGGTCAGGCGGGCGCCGCGGTTGAGCAGCTTCTGGGTCGAGGCGTCGAGGTCCGAGCCGAACTGGGCGAAGGCCGCCATCTCGCGGTACTGCGCCAGCTCGCCCTTGATCTTGCCGGCGACCGACTTCATCGCCTTGGTCTGGGCGGCGGAGCCGACGCGCGACACCGAGAGGCCGACGTTCACCGCCGGGCGCACGCCCTGGTAGAACAGATCGGTCTCGAGGAAGATCTGGCCGTCGGTGATCGAGATCACGTTGGTCGGGATGTAGGCCGAGACGTCGTTGGCCTGGGTCTCGATGACCGGCAGCGCGGTCAGCGAGCCGTTGCCGGCGGCGTCGCCCATCTTGGCGGCGCGCTCGAGCAGGCGGGAGTGCAGGTAGAACACGTCGCCCGGATAGGCCTCGCGGCCCGGCGGGCGGCGCAGCAGCAGCGACATCTGGCGGTAGGCCACGGCCTGCTTCGACAGGTCGTCGTACACGATCACGGCGTGCATGCCGTTGTCGCGGAAGTACTCGCCCATGGCGCAGCCGGCGAAGGGCGCCAGGAACTGCATCGGGGCGGCGTCCGAGGCGGTGGCGGCGATGACGATGGAGTATTCCATCGCGCCGTTATCCTCGAGCACCTTCACGAACTGCGCGACGGTGGAGCGCTTCTGGCCGACCGCGACGTAGACGCAGTACAGCTTGGCCTTCTCGTCGGTGCCGGCATGGGCCGGCTTCTGGTTCAGGATGGTGTCGAGGGCGACCGCGGTCTTGCCGGTCTGGCGGTCGCCGATGATCAGCTCGCGCTGGCCGCGGCCGATCGGGATCAGGGCGTCGATCGCCTTGAGGCCGGTCGCCATCGGCTCGTGCACCGACTTGCGCGGGATGATGCCCGGGGCCTTCACGTCGACCCGGCTGCGCTTCTCGGCGACGATCGGGCCCTTGCCGTCGATCGGGTTGCCGAGCGCGTCGACGACGCGGCCGAGCAGGCCCTTGCCGACCGGCACGTCCACGATGGCGCCGGTGCGCTTGACGGTCTGGCCTTCCTTGATCTCGCGGTCGGAGCCGAAGATCACGACGCCGACGTTGTCCTGCTCGAGGTTCAGGGCCATGCCGCGCACGCCCGACTCGAACTCGACCATCTCGCCGGCCTGGACGTTGTCGAGGCCGTAGACGCGGGCGATGCCGTCGCCGACCGACAGGACCTGACCGACCTCGGTGACCTCGGCCTCCTGGCCGAAGTTCTTGATCTGCTCCTTCAGGATGGCGGAGATCTCGGCGGCACGGATGTCCATCTGGACCTTCCCTCGTTCGTTCGTGTCGGGCGTTGTTCTGGAGGCGGCGGGTGCGGCGGGGCCCTTAGCGGGCGCCCTGCATCGCCAGGCGGATGCTGTTGAGCTTGGTGCGCAGGGAGGCGTCGACCATGCGCGAGCCGAGCTTGACGACGATGCCGCCGATCAGGCTCGGGTCGATGCGGAGGTCGAGGTCGATCTCGGCCTTCGCGACGTCCTTGAGCGACGCCTTGATGTCCTGGAGCACCGCGTCGGAGGGCTTCTCGGCGAGCCGCACCTCGGCGCGGACGATGCCCTTCGATTCGCGTACCAGCTCGCGGTAGGCGCGGATCATGTTGGGGAGGGCGAACAGCCGGCGGTTGGCGGCCGAGAGGCGGATGAAGTTGGCGGCCAACCCCTGGATGCCGGACTTGGCCAGCACCGCGTCGATCGCCTTGACCTGGTCCTCGGCCGAGAAGGCCGGGCTGCGCACCAGGCGCCGCAGGTCGTCGCTCTCGGTCAGCAGGGCGTCGAACCGGTCCAGCCCCTCCGCCACCGCGTCGACGGCCCGCTCGTCGCGGGCGAGCTCGAACAACGCCGAGGCGTACCGCCCGGCGACGCCCGCCAGGGGAGAACCCGATTCCGATGCGTTCTGAGCCACCAGCGCTCTCTCTTCATGTCCTGGCCCGACGGGTCCGGCCGCATCGCGCCGGCCTGAAAAGGAGCGGCGGCGGCGCGCGGCCCGTCGATGATGGGAAAGGCTCCGGCGCGAGAAGACTGCCCCCTCCCCCGGCGCGGCGCCGGCCTAGCATGGGTTTTCGGGGGGCGCAAGGCGAGCGCGGGCGTGCGCCAATCGCGAGGCGGGCCCTGGATTTAATCCGGTCCGGGGGCCTTCCGCGCGTCATCGCGGGCCTCACCCGGGGCGCGCCTTCGACGTTGGTCGGATGGCACGCGCGAAAACCCGCCGGCGCCGCGCCGTGCAAGGCCGCGCCGGCACCGGGGCGGACGGGCGAGGTTTCGTGATGGTTTCCGAAAAATTTCGGGCCGCGCCGGTCCGGGAGGCCGGGGCGGTCCGGGAAGTCAGCTCGCGCAGGCGATCTCGTCGCACTCGGCCACCGCGGCCAGCACCCGGGCGAGGCTCTTCGGTCCCGGATAGCCGAGCAAGGCCGCGGTGCCGACGACGTAGGACGGGGTGGCGTGCAGGCCGAGATTCGCGGCGAGCCGCATCTGGCTTTTCAAGGCCTCGCGCACCTCGTCGGAATCCGCCGCCTGCTCGATCGCCGCCCGGTCGTGGCCGAGGCGGGCCGCCGCCTCGAGCGCCCGCGTCCCGTCGATCCGCCCGGCGGTGCCGGGCCCGAGGAGGGCGGCGTAGAGCCCCGCGGTCGCCGCCGAGCCGCCGGCTCGCTGCACGGCCAGCGCCACCTTGGCGGCCTGGGCCGACTGCACCGACAGGATCGGATTGTTGATCAGCCCGATGCGCAGGTCCGGATTGGCCCTGACGAGATCGTCGAGGTCGCGCGCCGCCGCCCGGCACCAGGGGCAGTTGTAGTCGAAGAACTCGAAGAGGGTGACCGAGGCCTCGCGCGGCCCGATCCAGGTCACGCCGCGCAGCCGCCCGATCTCGGAGACGAGCTCGCCCGGCAGGCGGGTGTTGGGCAGCGGCTGGCCGTTGTCGCCGGTGATCGCACGCCACTGGCCGTCGGCCTGCGCCCGCGCCTCCGGGGCGAGGGCGGGGAGCGCCGCCAGGGAGGCGGCGATCAGGGTACGGCGGGAAAGCGGCATGGGAGTCCTCGGGGGATCCTGGGCGGGCCTCGGGAGCCCGGGTCCGGCACGCGACGGGCTGTCGTTACCCCGAAGGTCTAGCTCGGCCATTTTGGCCGGATGATGGCCTCACGCCCGCGCCGCCAGCGCCTCCACCACGGCCGCCTCCAGCGCCTGCGGCGTCACCCGGGGGGCGAAGCGGGCGATCACCCGACCGTCGCGCCCGACCAGGAACTTGGTGAAGTTCCACTTGATCGCCCGGGTGCCGAGGAGCCCGGGCTTCGCCTGCTTGAGATGGGCGAAGAGCGGCTCGGCCCCGGGCCCGTTCACCGCGACCTTGGCGAGGAGCGGGAAGGTCACGTCGTAGGTCGTCGTGCAGAACCGGGCGATCTCCGCCGCATCGCCCGGCTCCTGGGCGCCGAACTGGTTGCAGGGAAAGCCCAGCACCACGAGGCCGGCATCGCGGTGGCGCCGCCACAGCGCCTCCAGCCCGGCATAATGCGGGGTGAAGCCGCAGGCCGAGGCGGTGTTGGCGACGAGCAGCACCTTCCCGCGGTACTGCGCCAGCGGGTGGGGCGTGCCGTCCGGGGCGGCGGGGGCGAAGTCGTGGACGGTGGTCATCGCCGCCTTATGCCCCAGTCCGCCGCCCTTCGTCTCGCGCGGAGGCGGACACGGGAACGGCAGCCCGCGTTCCGGCCCAAGGTTGGCCGATCCGCGGCATCGCGGATCGCTGCCCGTCCGGCGGACCGGCTGCGACGCGCCTCCCTCGGCGGGCATGGCCCTGCGAGGGAGGCTGCGGGCCCGAGGGGCGTCTACGCCCCCACCCTCCCCCCGCCCCGCTTCGTGATCGCTACCACCGCCGGGCGCGGCGGCAGGGCGGGGTCGAAGTCCGGCCAGCGGGTCGCCGGGTTCTCGAAGGTGGCGGGCACGGCGTTCGGATCCTCCTCGTCGGCCTCGCCGGGATGCTGCACGGCGACGAAGAAGGTGGTGTCGTCGGGGGTGAAGTAGGGGCCGCACATCTCGGCCCCCATCGGCACCTGGAAGAAGTGCTTGGCGGTGCCGCGGCGGGCGCCTTCCGTCTCCATCGCCCAGATGCCGTCGGCCCGGCCGGTCTTCGACGGCGAGTTGCCGTCCGTGGCGACCCAGAGTCGGCCCGCTCCGTCGACCGCGCAATTGTCCGGCATGCCGAACCAGCCGTCCTTCGTCGTCGCCGACGAGAAGGTGGCGCCGACCGCCGCGACCGACGGGTCGCCGCAGCGCACCAGCACCTCCCAGGCGAAGGCGTCGGCCGCGAAGTCGCCGCCCTCGGGCGAGAGCTCGACGATGTGGCCGAAGCGGTTGTCGGGCCGCGGGTTCGCCGCATCGACCTGGTCGGCCTTGCGACGCGTGTTGTTGGTCAGCATCACGTAGATCTTGCCGGTCTTGGCGTTGGCCTCGACGTCCTCCGGCCGGTCCATCTTGGTGGCTCCGAGGAGGTCGGCGGCCCGGCGGGTCTCGACCAGCACGTCGGCCTGGTCGCGAAACCCGTTCTCCGGCGTCAGCGGCCCCTGCCCGAACACGATCGGCAGCCAGGTCCCGCGGCCATCCGCGTCGAAGCTGGCGACCGACAGCGTGCCGTGGTCGAGGAGGTCGCGGTTGGCCGCCCGGTCGGCGGTGTTCACCGGGTCCCCGGTGACGAAGCGGTAGACGTAGTCGAAGCGCTCGTCGTCGCCCTGGAACACGACGTAGCGGCCGTCGCGCGCCATCGCGCCCGCCGCGCCCTCGTGCTTGAAGCGGCCCATGGCAGTGCGCTTCACCGGCACGCTCGTCGGATCGAACGGGTCGATCTCGACCACCCAGCCGAAGCGGTTCGGCTCGTTGGGCTCCTTGGCCAGGTCGAAGCGCTCGTGGAAGCGGGCCCAGCCGTAGAGGTTGCCCGGCATGCCGAGGCGCTTGTGGTTGCGGGCCTCCGGCGAACCCTCGGCCAGGCGGCCCTGGAAGTAGTAGTTAACGTTCTCCTCGCAGGTCAGCCAGGTGCCCCACGGGGTCACGCCGCCGGCGCAGTTGTTGAGCATGCCCAGCACCTGGGTGCCGTCCGGGTCGGCGCCCGTGCGCAGGCGGGGCGAGCCGGCGGCGGGGCCGGCGATCCGCATCGGGGTCGTCGCGGTGATGCGGCGGGCGTACCGGGAATCCGGCACCACGCGCCAGCGCCCGTCCTCGCGCTTGACCTCGATCACCGAGCCGCCATGGGCCGCCATCTCGATGTCGACGAGATCGCGGTTCATGCCCGCGAAGGCCGCCTTGCCGTCCTGCCGGCCGAGGCCGGGGAACATCAGCTCCTCGTTGGTGTATTCGTGATTGACGACGAGGAGGCCGTGGCCGGCCGGGTCGCTCGCGCCGGGTAGCGGGAAGAAGCCCAGGAAGTCGTTGTTGTAGCCGAATTGCTGCGCCTGCGCGGCGGCGCTCTGCTTGTGCGGGTCGAAGGCCGGCGCGCCCGGCAGGACCGGGTCGCCCCAGCGGATCAGCACCTCGGCGTCGTGGCCCTCCGCCACATGGTGGCGCTCGTCGGCGCCGGCCGGCAGCTCGCGGAACGGGAATGTCTCCGGTGTCGCCGCCGCGACGGCCCGGGGCGCGAGCGTCGCCGAGATCGCCGAGACGGCCAGACTCGCGGCCAGGCCCCCGCGCAGGATCTCGCGCCGGTCGAAGCGCCGGGCCACGACCTCGCCGAGGGTCGGGTTCGGGCTCGGGTTGGAGCCGGCATCCTCGGCCGCCTCGGCCTGCTGCGAACGGTTCAGCGACGGCTGCGTCATCGGGTCCCCTCGGCGCTCCCTGTCATGCGACCCGGGAGCTTACCCGGCGGACCATGGCGGCGGGATGACGGCGCTCGTCGATGCGTCCGCGGCCGGGCGGGCGGGCCTCAGGGCAGCAGGTGCGCGTCCAGCCAGGGCCGCGGGGTCGGGTCGGGCAGGCTGTGGGCGATCCAGTCGATCACCGCGTCCGGGGTATCGAAGAGCGGCGCGCGGGCGAGGCCCCGGCAGGGCCCGTAGGTCTCGGCCACGCGCCACTTGTGGCGGTGCTCCGGCGCGGCGGTGACGGGCTGGAGGCGCACCAGCAACGAGACCGGCTGATCGCCGAGAGAGATCAGGCAGGTGTCCTGGTCCGCCCCGTCGCGGTTCATGCGGGCATGGCGCTGGGTCAGCGTGCCGGACGGTCTCGCCTGGGTGCGTCTGCCGAACATCCCGCTCCTCTCGTCTCCGCCCCATGAACTAACACGACGTGTTAAGAAGTCCCGAAACAGATGGCGACAATCCAATCCATCATCGATAAATTGATGCAAACGACCTGCGGCACCACGCTGAAATGATTCGATACTCGATCATTACAACCGTAAATTAGTTAAATAACAGAAAATATTTCTCGCTTGATTGAGCGTGGCATGTTTCGGTGGGGCGCTCAAGTGGATCGCCCGCGCGATGGACTGTCCGCCGGGAAACGCCTGCTGCCGCGCCCCGGCCTCGATTGCCGGCCCCGGGCCCGGCGCGGGGAGGCGCGCTCCTCGAAACCTGCTAGAGCGCTTCACGATCGCGTTGCAATCGCGAAGCTCTCTAGGTTTTTGATTTTGCCGCATTTTCGTCGACGAACCGGCATCCACTTCGTCGGAAAATGCTCTAGACCCCCGTCCGGGCACCGGAAGACCGGGCCGTCGGGAGGAGCGCGGACGCGATGGACGACGAGACGTTTCGGGCCTGGGCGCACAGGGCCGCCGACTGGTCGGTGGATTACCTCGAAGGCGTCGGCGAGCGGCCGGTGCGGGCGCAGGTGGCCCCCGGCGAGATCTTCCGCCAGCTGCCCGAGACCCCGCCCGCCGCGGGCGAGCCGATGGAGCGGATCTTTTCCGATCTCGACCGGGTGGTGATGCCGGGCATGACCCATTGGCAGCACCCGCGCTTCTTCGCCTACTTCCCGGCCAATGCCAGCCCGCCCTCCCTGGTGGCGGAGTTCGTCACCGCGGCGCTCGCCGCGCAATGCATGCTCTGGCAGACCTCGCCGGCCGCGACCGAGCTCGAGACCCGGGTGATGGACTGGCTGCGCCAGATGATCGGCCTGCCGGAAGCCTTTTCCGGCGTGATCCAGGATTCGGCCTCGGGCGCGACGCTCGCCGCCCTCCTCACCGCGCGCGAGCGGGCGCTCGGCTTCACCGGCAACGCGAGCGGCCTCGCGGGCGGACCGGCCCTGCGGGTCTACGCCTCGCAGCAGGTCCATTCCTCCGTCGACAAGGCGGTGCGCATCGCCGGCATCGGCGACGCCAACCTGGTGCGGATCCCCGTGACCGGCCCGCTCCACGGCATGGACCCGGACGCCCTCGACGCGGCAATCCGGGCCGACCGGGAGGCCGGGCGGGTGCCGGCCGCCATCGTCGCGTGCCTGGGCGGCACCGGCATCGGCGCCTGCGACCCGATCGAGGCGGTCGCCGCGGTGGCACAGCGGCACGGGGTGTTCCTCCACGTCGATGCCGCCTGGGCCGGCAGCGCGATGATCTGTCCCGAGTTCCGCGACCTGATGCGCGGCGCCGAGCTCGCCGACAGCCTGGTGTTCAACCCGCACAAGTGGCTGTTCACCCATTTCGACTGCTCGGCCCATTTCGTCCGCGACCCGAAGGCGCTGACCGACACGCTGGGCCTGCGCCCCGCCTACCTGCGCACGCTCGGGCGCGACGGCGTCGTCGACTACAACGAGTGGTCGATCCCGCTGGGGCGCCGCTTCCGGGCCCTGAAGCTGTGGTTCGTGATCCGCTCCTACGGCGTCGAGACGCTGCGGGAGATGATCCGCGCCCACGTCGCCTGGGCGCGGGAACTCGCCGGGATCATCGACGCCGACCCGGATTTCGAGCTGACCTCGGCGCCGGTCCTGTCCCTGTTCAGCTTCCGCTACGCCCCTGCCGGTGCCGGCACCGGTGCCGGTGCTGGCACCGGTGCTGGTGCGGACGACCTCGACGCGCTGAACGCCCGGCTTCTGGAGCGGATCAACGACGACGGCCGCACCTACCTGACCCAGACCCGCCACGAGGACCGCTTCGTCCTCCGCTTCCAGGTCGGCCAGACCAATACGACGCGGGCGGACGTGATGACGGCGTGGGACGCGATCCGGGAGATCGCCGCGGGGTTGCGGGTGGGGTGAACTGAAGGCCAGAGCATCACGATGCGGATAGCTCCCTGCTCGTTCCGGAGTGTCCGCAGACCTCGGCCCTGATCTGCGCGAAGGCCTCCTCCAGGAACGGGGCGGCGCTCCGGTCGCCGCCGGCCTGGATCCAGGCCTCGATCGCCAGCCGCATCGCGCCGAGGGAGACCATCGCGACGAGGCGCAAGGCCTGGCTGCGGGCGGGGTCCGGCCAGCGCTCGACGAGGGCCTCGTGCAAGGCCCGCTCGTGCAGGCCGTAGGTCGCCTGCTTGCGTGCCTGCAGGGTCTCGTTCGCGCGCAGCACCCGGTCGATGCTGATGAATTCCTGGGTGCGGATGCCCGCCACCAGGTGCAGCATGGCGCCCCGGACGACGTCGACCGGCGCCGCGTCGGGCTGGGCCAGCACCGCCTCGCGCAGCTGCGCGCCGAAACCCCGCATCTGCCAGTCCAGCAGGATCTCTTCCTTCGACCGGAAGTAGGAGAAGAACGTCCGACGCGAGATGCCGGCGGCCTCCGCGATGGCGTCGAGCGTCGTCGCCTCGTAGCCGCGCTCGCCGAACAGCCGCAGGCCGGTCTCGGCGATCCGCCGCAGCGTCTCCTGGCGCTTGCGCGCGCGCAGGCTCACGGGCTGTCCAGACTCGCTCTCCATGCGGCCTTCTCGCACGACGCTCCCCCCTTGAAAAGTTGCACCCGGTGCAGTAATAAATTTGCACTGAGTGCGATCATGCACTCGGTGAAAGGGAGTCGCGACCATGTCGGGCTGGACGCTGGCCGATCTGCCGTCCCAGGCGGGACGCACCGCGATCGTCACCGGAACCGGGGGCCTCGGCCTCGAGGACGCCCTGGCGCTCGCCGGCGCCGGGGCGGAGGTGATCGTCGCCGGGCGCAACCCGGACAAGGGCGCGGCGGCGCTCGCCCGCATCCGGCAGGCGGTGCCGGAGGCGCGGGTCGCGTTCGAGCCCCTCGACCTCGCGAGCCTCGCCTCGGTCGCCACCTTCGCCGAGCGGATGGCGGGAAGAAGCGACCGGATCGACCTCCTGATCAACAACGCCGCCGTGATGGCCCCGCCGACGCGGCAGGTCTCCGCCGACGGCCACGAGCTGCAATTCGCCACCAACCATCTCGGCCACTTCGCCCTCGCCGCGCGCCTGCTGCCGCTGCTGCGCCGGGCCGGCGCCCCGCGGGTCGTATCGCTGTCGAGCGTCGCGGCCCGCAGCGGGCGCATCGCCTTCGACGACCTCCAGTCGGAGCGCGCCTACCGGCCGATGGCGGTCTACAGCCAGTCGAAGCTCGCCTGCCTGATGTTCGCCCTCGAACTCCAGCGCCGCAGCGATGCCGGGGGATGGGGCCTTGCCAGCCTCGCCGCCCATCCGGGCATCGCCCGCACCGATCTGCTGCCGAACGGCGCCGGCGCCCGCAGCGTCGGCGGGCTGGCGCGGAGCCTCCTGTGGTTCCTGTTCCAGCCCGTCGCGCAGGGCGCGCTGCCGACCCTCTACGCCGCGGCCGCGCCGGCGGCGAAAGCGGGCGGCTATTACGGCCCGATCCGCCTCGGCGAGACCCGCGGCGCGCCCGGCCCCGCGCGGATCCCCTCCCAGGCGCTGGACGAGGCGGCGGCCGCGCGGCTGTGGGAGATATCCGAGCGCCTCGCCGGCGTGAGCTTCCCGGAGGTCCGATGACGCCGATCCTCGCCCGGATGGTCAGCGCAGGGCTGGTCGCCTCCGCATCTCTCGTGAACCTCCCGCCCTGTACCGCGAAGGCGGCCGATCGCGCAGAGCGCTCCGTCGCCGTGGGCGAGGCAGGGCCCGTCCACCTCGCAGGCGACGCGGTGCTGCCTTTACGCGGTGCGATGCAGGACGGCAGACGGTCGCGCGGCGAGCGCGAAGACACGCCTCGTTCACCCCCGCCCCGCCCGCTCCGGCGGGCAGCGTAAAACCGCCTCCACCTCCTCGCGGGTCTTGCCGCGGACCGCGTAACCCATCGCCTCGAAGCGCTCGATCAGCGCCGGGCTGTCCTCGGTGGCGCAGGCGGCCCAGGCGGCCAACCGCTCGTTCATCGTGTGGAGTTCGGCGGACGGGTTGCGGTGCGGGGTGGACGGTTCGTTCATGGGGGCGGCCATCCTTGACGACTAGGTCGTGCCGGCGGGAAGACGCAGGGTCAACGCGCCGGCAGCCGTCATGGTTGTGTCTTAAATGCGCCGCCCTCACTCCATGGTGGGCGCCAGCTTCTTCACCCCCGGCACGTCCTCGCCGAGCCAGGCGGCGTTCTTGGCGGTGCCGTCGAAGGTGGCGCTCGTCTTGAACAGCTCGTACTTGCCCTCCAGCGCGTAGGGGCGGCTGCGGGTGAGCAGTTCCGCCACCGTCGCCTTGTCCATCGGCTTGAAGGTCTTCACCGCCTCGAAGGCCTGGTCGAGGTCGCGCTGGTTCTGAATGCCGGTGATGACCACCGAGGTCTGCAGGTTGAGCGAGAAGTGCAGGTACTCGATCGGCTTGATCGGCGCGTCGCTCTTCAGGATCACCCCGTCGCCGAAGGTCTTCATGGCGAGCGCCGCGATGCCGTTCTGGACGAGGTAGGGCAGCACGAGGTGGCCGAAGCTGCGGAAATGCGCGTCCATCACGTTGAGCGGCATCTGCACGGAGTCGAAGTGGAAGCCGCGCTCGGCCGCCACTTCGAGCATCTGCAGGTGGATGCGCGGGTCCTTGTGGCCGGTGAAGCCGATATAGCGCAGCTTGCCGGCCTTTTTGGCTTCCTGGAACGCCTCCATGGCGCCGCCCTCGGCGAAGACCCGGTCGGGATCGTCGTAGCGCAGGATCTCGTGGTGCTGCACGAGGTCGATCCGGTCGGTGCGCAGGCGGCGCAGCGACTGGTCAATCTGCTTCATCGCCTCCTGCTTGGTCCGCCCGTCCATCTTGGACATCAGGAAGACCTTGTTGCGATAGCCGTCCTGCTCGAGGGCGATGCCCATCCGCTCCTCCGAGCGGCCCTCGTTGTAGTCCCAGCAATTGTCCATGAAGGTGATGCCGCGGTCGACGCCCTCGTGGATCAGCCGCGTCGCCTCGGCATCGGTCACCGCGGACTTGCCGAGGTGGAAGCCGCCCATGCCGATCGCCGAGATCTTCTCGCCGGTGCGGCCGAAGGGCCGGTAGAGCATCTCGCCCCGGCGCTCGCCGGGATCGGTGACGAGCGGCAGGTCGGCGGGGTCGTTGGGCCGCGTGGTGGGCAACGGGGCGGGCGGGGCGTTCACGGCCGCCCCCGCGGAGCCGGAGACCGCGAGACCGGCCCCGAGGGCCGCACCCTGCAGGAAGCTGCGACGTTCCATGGCGTTTCTCCTTGAGCGGGATTCATCGGGACGACTCCGTCAGGCGGTTCGCCGCGTGGAGCAGGCGGAGCGCCGCGCAGGCCGCGCCGTAGCCGTTGTCGATGTTGACGACCGCGATGCCGGGCGCGCAGCTCGCCAGCACCGCGTCGAGGGCGGCGCGCCCGCCCTCCGCGACGCCGTAGCCGACCGAGGTCGGCACCGCGATCACCGCGCCGGCGACGAGGCCGCCGAGCACGCTGGGGAGCGCCGCATCCATGCCGGCGGCGCAGATGACGATCGGATGGGCCCGGATCTCCTCGACCCGCCGGGTCAGCCGCCACAGGCCGGCGACCCCGACATCGGCAATCAGCGTGGTGGCATGGCCCTGGTAGGCCAGCGTCCGCTCGGCCTCGCGGGCCACCGGCACGTCCGAGGTGCCGGCCGCCACGATGGCGATGCGGGCGGGCCCCTCGACCGGACGCGCCGCGCCGAAGAACGCCGTACGCGAGACCGCGCAGTAATCGAGCCGGTCCCTGTACCGGAGGGCCGCGTGGCGCTCCGGGTCGAGGCGGGTGACGAGGAAACGCGCGCCCCGCTCGTCGGCCGCCGCCAGGATGGCGTCGATCTGGGCCGGCGACTTGCCGGCGGCGAATACCGCCTCCTCGAGGCCGATGCGCTCGGGTCGGGCGAAGTCGAGGGTGAATTCGTCGGAAAGGCTCATCGGGCCGGCCCCCCCGTCAGGAAGGCGCTGCCGGTGCGGTAGGGCGCGAAGGAGACCGGCGCTGCGGCGAGCCGGGCCGGCGCGCGCGCCGCGATGCGGCGGCCGAGATCGGCCCGCCTCGCATCGGGCAGGCCGGCGAGGCTGTGGGGATCGAGCTCGACCACGATACCGGCGGCCCGCACCCGGCAGCGCACCGCGCTCCTGGGACCGCTCTCGGCGCCCGTCGCCGTCAAATCCTCGCCGACCAGCCGCTCGACGGCGTGGATGAAGGCCAGGGTCTCGGGCTCGATCCAGATGCCGGTCTCGACCCGGCTCGACAGGCAGGGCGCCGAGGGCAGCTCCGCCACTGCGCCGAGGCCCAGGTCGCGGGCGAGCGCCCGCACCATCGCCTTGCTGAACCCCGCCTCGACGAAGGGGTGGCGCACCCCGTGCTCGCGGGCGGCGTCGAGGCCCGGGCGGTACTCGCCGAGGTCGTCGAGATTGGCACCGGACACGATCTGGCGCCCGGTCACCCGCCGGATCGCCCCGTAGAGGTTGGTCTTGCAGAAGAAGCAGCGGTTGACCGGATTCTCGCGATAGGCCGGATCGGCGAACTCGCCGGCCTCGATCACCCGGAGCCGCCATCCCTCGCGGGCGGCCTCCGCCCGCACCCGCGCGGTCGCCTCGCCGGGCACGGCCGGGGAGACGGCGTGCACCATCAGGGGCGGCTCAGGGCTGGTGCGATGCGCGATCGTCGCCAGCGTCAGGCTGTCGACCCCGCCGCTCACCGCGACGGCGATCGGCCCGAGCCCGTCGAGGACGGAGGCGAGGGTGGCGCTCATCGCCCGTCCTCCGGCAGTGCGAGGGCCAGGCGCTCGGCCTCGCGGCGCAGGGCCTGGCGGGCGGCGTGGCCCTCGGTCGCCAGGGCGTCGTCGGATTCCGCCTTGGCGGTCCGCCCGCCCGGCCGTGCGACGCTCTTCACCCGGACCGTCCGGCCCGCGACCTCGACGGTGTCGAGGCGCCGCGTCAGCGCCGCCCCCGAGACGGTGTGGTGGCGCAGCCCGATCGTGGTGGTCTCGCGAAAGCAGGCCTCGATCGCCTCCTCGATCGCGTCGGCCCGGGCGAGCGCCCGGACATGGGTCATCATCCGGCCCTTCTTGCCGAAGACCGGCATCTGCACGACGTCGAAGATCTTGTCGTGCGCCCGCAACCGGTCGAGCCCCATGGCGAGGTCCTCGGCCGACTGGTCGTCGACCTCGAACTCGATGATGCCGAGCTCGCGGTGACCGGGAGAGCCGGTCTCGCCCTGCTCCTCGAAGGCCAGCACCCGCAGCACGTTGCTCAGGCCCGGCAGCACCTTGGTGCCGAAGCCGAGGCCGCTGCGCAGGAGCCGGCGCGGCCCGCTCTTCCTGGGCTGCTCACCGCAGAGATGGCGCAGGATCGCCGCGCCGGTCGGCGTCACCCGCTCGCCCGGCACGCCGTCGTCGAGGGTGAGGAAGCCTTCGAGCAGGAGCGCGGTCGCGGGCGCCGGGACCGGAAGCGGCCCGTGCTGGGTCATCACCCGCCCCGAGCCGAGGGGCAGGGCCGAGACCGACCAGCGGGTGGCGCCGATCGCATCGATCAGGTGCGCCGCCGCCACGATGTCGGCGATCGAATCCCAGGCGCCGACCTCGTGGAACGCCACGTCCGCGACCGGGATGCCGTGCACCCGCGCCTCGGCCTCGGCGAGATGCCCGAAGATCGCCAGCGTGTGGGCGAGCACCGAGGGAGACAGCCCGCTCCCCTCCAGGTCGCGGCGGATCGCGGACCAGTGCCGGTGCGCGTGACCGCCGCCGTGATGGTGGTGACGGTCATGGTGGTGATGGGCGGTGTGGTCGCCGTGATGATGGTGATCGTGGTGGTGATGGCCGTGGTCGTCCGCCGGGCGGTCGGGCGCCTCGCCCTCGGGGCCGGCGACGGCGAAGCGACGGCCCTGGAGCACGCCGTCGCCATGGGCGAGGAGCGTGCAGGCGGTGCGGCCGCGGCTTGCCCGCGCCACGCTCTCGCGCACCCCCGCCTCGTGCTCCGGAAAGGCGTCGAGGAGCGCCGCCGCGACCATGTCGCCGGCCACGCCCCCGACGGCGTCGAGATGAATCTGCATCGGGTCCTTCGTCCCGGCCTCGGAGCTGACGCCGGTCGTGGGCAGATCGGTCCGCGGGGCCTCACGGCAAGCGCCCCGGACAGACGGTCGCAGCGGGGACCGCCCGGACTTTCACGCCCCGCCCCGGTGGATCCTCCCCACGCCCCGGGGCATAAGCCCCACCAACGACACGACGCCGACCGCCCGGGCGGTCGCGCATCACAGGAGAGGACGCGACCCATGCGGATCACCGGAGAGAACCTGATCGGCGCCGCCTCCCGCCGCGGCGAGGGCGAGACCTTCCGGGCGGTCGAGGCCGCCACCGGAAACAGCCTGGAGCCGGCCTTCGCGGCGGCGACGCCGGCCGACGTGGACCGGGCCTGCGCCCTCGCGGCCGAGGCCTTCGACCCCTACCGCGAGACCGCGCTGGAGGACCGTGCCCGCTTCCTGGAAGCGGTGGCCGAGGCGATCCTCGCCCTCGGCGACGAGCTGATCGTGCGCTGCATGGCCGAGAGCGGCCTGCCCCGCGCCCGGCTCGAGGGCGAGCGCGGCCGCACCGTCGGCCAGCTCAAGATGTTCGCCGGGGTGGTGCGCGACGGCGGCTTCCTGGAGGCCCGGGTCGACCCGGCGCAACCCGAGCGCAAGCCCTTGCCGCGCCCCGACCTGCGCCTGCGCCAGATCGCCGTCGGCCCGGTCGCGGTGTTCGGCGCCTCGAACTTCCCCCTCGCCTTCTCGGTGGCGGGCGGCGACACGGCCTCCGCGCTCGCCGCCGGCTGCCCGGTGGTGGCCAAGGCCCACCCGGCCCATCCCGGGACCTCCGAACTCGTCGGCCGCGCCGTGCAGGCGGCGGTGAAGCAATGCGGCCTGCCCGAGGGCGTGTTCTCGCTGCTGCTCGATGCCGGCATCCCGGTCGGCCAGGCGCTGGTGGCCGATCCGCGCATCGCCGCGGTCGGCTTCACCGGCTCGCGCCGCGGCGGCGTGGCGCTGATGCAGGCCGCCGCCGCCCGCCCCGTGCCGATCCCGGTCTATGCCGAGATGAGCAGCATCAACCCGGTCGTCCTGCTGCCGGCGGCGCTCGAGGCTCGCGGCCGCGACATCGGCCGGGCCTTCGCCGGCTCGCTCACCCTCGGCTCGGGCCAGTTCTGCACCAATCCGGGCCTGATCCTGGCGGTCGAGGGCCCGGGCCTCGACAGCTTCCTGGACGCGGCCTCCGCCGCCCTGGCCGAGATCCAGGCCGCCACGATGCTGACGCCCGGCATCCACAAGGCCTACTGCGCCGGCGTCGCGGCGCTCGAGGCCAACCCCGCCGTGACCACGCTGGCGCGCGGACTCGCCGGCGGCACGAACCAGGGCCAGGCGGCCCTGTTCTCGACCACAGCGCAAGCCTTCCTCGCCGACCACACCCTCGCCGAGGAGGTCTTCGGCGCCGCCTCGCTCGTCGTGCGCTGCCCCGACCTCGCGACGATCCGCGCGGTGCTGGAGCGGCTGGAGGGCCAGCTGACCGCGGCCGTGCACCTCGACGAGGCCGACCACGATGCGGCTCGCGCGCTCATGCCGGTGCTGGAGCGTCGGGTCGGGCGCATCCTGGTCAACGGCTTCGGTACCGGCGTCGAGGTCGGCCACGCCATGGTGCATGGCGGGCCGTATCCGGCGACCTCGGACGGGCGAACCACCTCGGTCGGCAGCCTCGCCATCGACCGCTTCCTGCGCCCGGTGAGCTATCAGGACCTGCCCGAGGCCCTGCTGCCGGCGGCCCTGCGCACCGGCAACCCCCTCAAGCTGTGGCGCCGCGAGGACGGCAAGGTCGTGGTGCCGGGGGCCTGATCCCACCCCGCTCCGGGCGGCCGCGGGGCCTCCCGGAGCGCTTGGAACTCACCCCCCGTATTCTCGTTGATCGCCGCACCAGCACAGGAGCACGCGATGATCGAGACCAGCCGCATCAAGGAGCACATGCCCGTCGTCGGCTCCGACGGCGGCCATGTCGGCACGATCGATCATCTCGACGGGCAGCGGATCAAGCTGACGAAGACCGACCCGGAGGCCGGCGGCCACCACCACTTCATCCACGTCGATTCGATCGCCAGCGTCGAGGACGGGCAGGTGCGCCTCAACCGCACGACCGCCGAGGCCAAGGACGAGTGGGCGACGGCCTGAGGGCGGCGCCCGAGCGATCCTCGCCGACGAAAAAAGGCCGCCCTCGTCGGGCGGCCCGAAGTCCAGGGAGGAAACGCCCGGGAGGGCGAGTGCCGCGCGGTGGCGTCGCCGCCGCGTTGCCGGGGATAAATCCGGTCCGCGGTCGCGTGGTTCCGGATCAGGGCCCGGTACCAAGGTCCGTGCGGTCGAGCCTTGGTTCCGCCTCGATTCATGCGGCGGGACTTTTACGGAACGATGCAGGTCCGGGTGGTCACGACCTTGCGCATCCCCCACTCCGTCAGGCCGACCCGCTGCCGGGTCGAGCAGCCGTAGCCGGGGCGGGGCGCGTAGGCCGGGTAGCCTCCCGCCACCACGACGCGGCGCGGCCCGCTGTCGACCAGGATCGGGCGCCGATCATAGATCGGGCGCCGATCGATGAAGACGGGCCGGGCCCCACCCCGCACGACGACGGGACGCCGGTCGACGTAGATCCGCGGACCGCCCCCGTGTCGATCCCCGTGCCGGTGCCATCCGTCCCAGCCGTGATGCCCATGCCGGCCTTCATGCCCATGATGATGCCCATGAGGGTGACGGCCATGATGGTGGTCGTGGTGACGGCCGTGCGCCGAGGCCGGTGCGATCGAGAGGGCGGCGAGCACGAGGGCGGCCGCCGCCAGACCGAATGGCTTGCTCATCCTGAAAGTACCTTTCTGTGTGTACCCTGAATGATCGCCCCGCCCCGTTCGTGGCGGCGGGCGGCTGAACCGCACCGCTCCGGCCCGTTTATCCAGCCTGCAGGCACGCGAGGCGGGCAGGTCAGGTCCCAGTTTGTTATATCTTGAACACTCCCGTGGTACGGATCGTGCTCCATCCCGCGCCGCGTCGTTCCCTTCGGCGCGGCGCGAGCCCCGGCGAGGACGGCGAGGACCATGGCGGAGATCGACACCCGGGCCTTTCTCGAGGACCTCCACGCGTTGCGGGCGATCGGCCGCTTCCGCACCGGCGTGCACCGTCCGACCTACTCGCCGCAGGACATGGAATCCCGGCGCTGGCTGATGCGACGGCTGGAGGAATGCGGGCTCGCTCCCACCATCGACGGGGTCGGCACCGTGCTCGGGCGCCATCCCGGCGCGGGGCCGCATCTCCTCGTCGGCAGCCACATCGAGAGCCAGAACGAGGCCGGCTGGCTCGACGGGGCGCTCGGCGTCGTGGCGGGGATCGCGCTCGCCCGGGCCGGGCTGCCGGTCGACGTCTGCGCCTTCGCCGACGAGGAGGGGCATTTCGACGTCGGCTTCCTCGGCAGCCGCTCCGCCATCGGCGAGGTCACCGAGGCGGCGATCGACGAAAGCCGCAACAGCACCGACGGCACGCCCCTGCGCGAGGCGCTGCAGGCGGCCGGCCTCGCCGGACTGCCGCGGATGCAGCTGGAGGCCGGGCGCTACCGCGGCTTCCTCGAGATGCATATCGAGCAGGGCACGCAGCTCGAAGCGGCCGGTTTGCGCCTCGGCGTCG
The DNA here is from genome assembly GCF_036448855.1 of Methylobacterium ajmalii. Classification (NCBI taxonomy): domain Bacteria; kingdom Pseudomonadati; phylum Pseudomonadota; class Alphaproteobacteria; order Hyphomicrobiales; family Methylobacteriaceae; genus Methylobacterium; species Methylobacterium ajmalii. The sequence goes on along the minus strand of NZ_JAZFXT010000028.1, from coordinate 169,996 downwards.
TCACCGGCATCGTGGCGATCTGGCAGTTCCGGATCGTGATCGAGGGCGCGCAGGACCATGCCGGCGGCACCACGATGGCGGAGCGGCGCGACGCGGGGCTCGCCGCCGTGCGCCTGCTCTCGGCCATCGACGAGGCGTTTCCACGGATCTGCGGCGAGCGCAGCACCTGGACCACCGGGCGCATCACCCTCGATCCCGGCGCGCCGAGCATCATCCCGGGCCGGGCCGAGATTCTCTTCCAGTTCCGCGACGTGTCGGTGCCGGTGCTGGAGCGGATGGAGGCGACGCTGCGGGCGCTGATCCGCGAGAGCAACCGGCGCGAGCGCTGCACGGCGACCCTGGAGGAGATCTCCCGCAACAGCCCGGCCCTGTGCGATCCCGGACTGATGGACGCCCTGTCGCAGGCCGCCGAGGTCCTGTGCCCGGGCGGCTGGCAGGCGATGCCCTCGGGCGCCGGCCACGACGCCCAGAACGTCGCCAAGGTGATGCCCGCCGCGATGCTGTTCGTGCCCTCGATCGGCGGCATCAGCCATCACTGGAGCGAGGACACCCGGGAGGAGGACCTGGCGCTCGGCGTGCGGGTGCTCGGGGCGGCGGCCGAGCGGGTGCTGGCCGCCGGCGCGTGATCGCCGCCGATCGGGTCGCCGCCGGTTCCCCGGAGCGGCGCCCGATCGCGTCTTCTTTCGACGAACCGGACCCCGCTTCGCCGAAGGGGGCCCTACAGCAGCTTGTCCAGCGTCACCGGCAGCGTCCTCACCCGCTTGCCGGTCGCGTGCCAGATCGCGTTGACGATCGCCCCGGCACTTCCCGTCACGCCGATCTCGCCCACCCCCTTGATGCCGAGCGGGTTGACGTGGGGATCCTCCTCCTCGACCAGGATCGCCTCGAGCGAGGGCACGTCGGCATTCACCGGCACGTGGTACTCGGCGAAGTTGGCGTTCATCGGCCGGCCGGTGCGGGGGTCCATCACCGCCTGCTCGTGCAGGGCGAAGGAGACGCCCCAGATCATCCCGCCGTAATACTGGCTGCGCACCAGCCGCGGGTTGATGATCCGCCCGGCCGCGAAGGCGCCGACGAGGCGCGTCGCCCGGATCTGGCCGAGATCGGGATCGACCGTCACCTCGGCGAAGACCGCACCGTGGGCGTGCATGGCGTAGTGCTCCCGCGCCGCGTCGGGCCCGGCCGCGCCCTTGCCCTCCACGGCGTCCTTGCCGGCCCGGGTCAGGATGTCGGCGAAGCTCTCGGACCGGGTCTCGTCGTCGCGCCGCACCAGGCGGCCGTCCCGGGCGATCACCCCGGCATTGCCGGCGCCGTAGAGGGGCGAGCGCTGGTCCTGCGTCGCGAGCGCCGTCAGCTGCGCGATCGCATCCGTTGCCGCCGCCTTGATCGCCGTGCCGGCGGTGGCGGTGTGGGCCGAGCCGCCGGCGATGCCGCCGTTCGGCAGGTCCGAGGAGCCGATGCGGAAGTCGATCGCGTCGATGGGAAGGCCGAGCTCTTCCGCGGCGATCTGGGCGAGCGCGGTCCAGGCCCCCTGCCCCATGTCGATGGCGCCGATCGCCACCGAGGCCGCGCCGGTGGCCCTCACCACCGCCACCGCCTCGGCCTGGAACATCAGCGCCGGGAAGGTGGCGGTGCCGACGCCCCAGCCGACCAGCAGCCCGTCGGCATTGCGCATCTGCCGCGGCGCTAGCGGGCGCTTGCTCCACCCGAACGCCGCCGCGCCCTGGGCGTAGCACGCCCGCAGCGCCTTCGAGGAAAAGGGCTTGCCGGAGGCCGGCTCGGTCTCGGCGTAGTTGCGCAGGCGGAAGTCCAGCGGGTCCATGCCGCAGGCCTCGGCCATCTCGTCGATCGCGGCCTCCAGCGCCGCGCTGCCCGAGGCCTCGCCGGGCGCACGCATGAAGAGCGGCGTGCCGGTATCGAGCCGCACCGCCCGGTGGCGGGTGGCGAGCGCCGGGGCGGCGTAGAGCGTGTGCGAGACGCCGCCGCTCGGCTCGACGAAGTCGTCGAAGGTGCTCGTCGCCGTGAGCGTCTCGTGATCGAGGGCGGTCAGGCCCCCGTCCTCCGCCGCGCCGAGACGCAGGGTCTGGCGGGTCGGGGCGCGGTGGCCGACCGGGCCGAACATCTGCGGCCGGCTCATCACGAGCTTCACCGGCCGGCCGACGAGGCGGGCCGCCATGATGCCGAGCACCTGGGGCCCGGCGATCATCCCCTTCGAGCCGAAGCCGCCGCCGAGGAACGGGCTGCGGATGTGGATGTTCGCGGGCGGGATGCCGAACAGGCCGGCGATGCGCGCTTGCGCCATCGCCAGTCCCTGCGAGGGCATGTCGAGGTCGAGCCGGTCGCCGTCCCAGGTGGCGACGACGGCGTGGGGCTCCATCGCGTTGTGGTACTGGGCGGGCGTCTCGTAGATCGCCGCGACGGTGCGCGCCGCCGCGGCGAGGCCGGCCGCGACGTCGCCGGTCTCCATGTCGGCCGGGTCGCCGACGCCGATCGCCTCTGGCGTGTAGGGCTCCGCCCCGTCGAGGCCGACCGCGGGCGCCTCGACCTCGTAGGCCGGATCGAGCAGGGCGGCGCCCTCGGTGGCGGCCTCCAGGGTCTCGGCGATCACCACCGCGACGGGCTGGTTGGCATAGCGCACCCGGTCGTCCTGGAGGAGGTCGAGCCGGAAGGTGAAGCCGTCGTGCTTCTCGTCGGGGTGCTGGGCCAGCGCCGGCTTGTTCTGCGGCGTCATCACGGCGACGACGCCGGGATGGCCCTGCGCCGCCGCGACGTCGAGGCGGGTGACCCGGCCGCGGGCGATGCGGCTCACCGCCATCACGGCATAGAGCATCCCGGGCGGGTGGCGGTCGGCGGCGTAGGGAGCGGCGCCCGTCACCTTCAGGATGCCGTCCCGGCGGGTGAGGGGCTGGCCGAGATTCGAGCCGTGGCGGATCGGGCGAAGAGCGGTCTCAGACATGCGCGGCCTCCGGGGCGGGGGCGAGGACGGAACCCGGCAGCGCGGGCAGGCGCGCGGGCGTGCCGGCGGCGGCGGCGGTCAGCGCCCGCACCGCGAGGCGGCGAGAAAGCTCGATCTTGAAGGCGTTGTCGCCGGAGGGTCTTGCCCCGGCCAGCGCGGCGTCCGCCGCCTCCCGGAAGGCGGCCGCGTCCGGCGCGCGGCCGGCGAGCAGGCCTTCCGCGTCCCTGGACCGCCAGGGCTTGAGCGCGACGCCGCCGAGGGCCAGCCGCGCCTCGGCGATGCGGCCGCCCTCGAGCCGCAGGGCCGCCGCTGCCGAGACCACCGCGAAGGCGTAGGAGGTGCGGTCGCGGACCTTGAGGTAGCGGCTGTGGCCGGCGAAGGCGGCAGCCTCCGGCGGCAGGACGAGCGCGGTGATCAGCTCGCCGGGCTCCAGCACCGTCTCGCGCTCCGGCGTGGTGCCGGGCAGGCGGTGGAAGGATTCGAGCGGCACCAGGCGGGTGCCGGCGGGCCCGGCGATCTCGACGCCGGCGTCGAGGGCGACGAGGGGCACGCAGAAATCCGACGGGTGGGTGGCGATGCAGGCCTCGGTCCAGCCGAGGATCGCGTGGAGCCGGGTCTCGCCGCCGATGGCGTCGCAGCCGCTGCCGGGCCGGCGCTTGTTGCAGGCGCTGCCCGGGTCGGTGAAGTAGGCGCAGCGGGTGCGCTGCATCACGTTGCCGGCCGCCGTCGCCGCGTTGCGCAGCTGCGCCGAGGCGCCGGAGAGCAGAGCCTCGGCCACCGCGGGATAGGCCTCGGCGAAGGCGGGATCGTGCGCGAGGTCGCTGTTGCGGGCGAGCGCGCCGATGCGCAAGCCGCCGTCGTCCCGTCGTTCGACCGCCGCGAGGCCGGGCAGCCGGGTGATGTCGACGAGGCGGGTCGGGCGGGCAACGCCGCCCTTCATCAGGTCGAGGAGGTTGGTGCCGGCGGCGAGATAGGCCGCGCCGGGCGCGGCCCCGGCCGCGACCGCCTCGGCCACGTCGGTGGCGCGGACGTACTCGAACGGGATCATGCCGCCTCTCCCTGCCGGGTGGTGGGGGCGTTCTGGCTCAAGGCCTTCTGGGCCTCCAGCACCGCCTCGGTGATGCCCGCATAGGCGCCGCAGCGGCACAGGTTGCCGCTCATCGCCTCGCGCACTCGCTCGGGGTCGTCGCCGGCCTGGGCCTCGCGGATCAGCCCGACCGCGCTCATGATCTGGCCCGGGGTGCAGAAGCCGCACTGGAACCCGTCATGGGCGATGAAGGCCTCCTGCACCGGGTGCAGGCGGTCGCCCTCGGCCAATCCCTCGATGGTCAGGATCTCGGCCCCGTCGAGGCTGGCCGCCAGCGCCAGGCAGGAATTGATCCGCCGGCCGTCGACCAGCACCGTGCAGGCGCCGCACTGGCCGCGGTCGCAGCCCTTCTTGGCGCCGGTCAGGTGCAGGCTCTCGCGCAGCAGGTCGAGCAGGGTGACGCGGGGATCCGGTATCGGGATCGTGCGCCGCGTGCCGTTCACCGTCAGGACGATGTCGAAGCTCATGCGTCGGCCTCCAGGCTAGACGGGCTCCAAACTAATCCGGGTGGCCGGACCGCCTAGATGCGGCCGCGTGCGGCAGCGCACATGTCGCAGCGAACCTTTTGCCGGCACGACGGTTGACGCTGCGAAACCGCTCAGCGGTCCCCTTTGACTGATAGGTACCGACATGAAGACCCGTCTCGCCCTCGCGGCTGCCCTGCTGACCGTCGCCGCCGCCCCCGCCTTCGCCCAGGGCGGCTCGCCCTACAACCGCTCCGGCTCGCAGGCCGGCGGCCCGCTCGGCGGCATCGAGCGCGCCTATGGCGCCCCGGGCGGCGTCCCGTCCGTCGACAGCACCGGCAGCGTCGTCGTCTACCCGCGCGACGACCGCGGCGTGCTCGTTCGCGAGGTGCCCCCGGGCTACGCCCCGGCCGCCCCGTACGTCTACGGCCGCTGATCGAGCCGGACTCCCGTTCCGCCCCGTTCGGGAGCCCGCTCTCGCGAGCCGTGAGGCCCGTCCCCGCGCAAGCGGGGGCGGGCCTTCTTGCATGCGTGGCGTCATGCCTTGCCTCGGATCCGGCCCCGGTGTGAACTCCGAGCCTTCCCAGCGAGATCGCGAGCCGCCCGCCGATGACCGTCCCCGCCAGCCCGATCGTCCTTGCCCACGCCGCCTATCGCCTCGGCGATGCCTACCGGGCGGCGGGCGCGTCCGGGCCCTTCGTCGAGGTGCGCGACGCCGCGGCACTGGACGAGGCGGTGGCGCAGGCCGAGGTGCTGGTGGTCTCGGGCCTGTGGCGGCACGCCCTCCTGGAGCGGGCGCCGCGCCTGCGCTTCATCCAGTCGGTCAGCGCCGGCACCGACCAGTTCCCGAAGGACGCCTTGCGCGCGCGCGGCATCCGCCTCGCCAGCGCGCAGGGCGGCAACGAGCGCGCGGTGGCCGAGCATGCGCTCGCGCTGATGCTCGGCCTCACCCGCCGCCTGCCGGAAGCCCTGCGCAACCAGGCCGCCGCGACCTGGCGGCCGATGATTGCCGATCCGGCTCGGCGCGAGCAGGAACTCGGCGGCCGGACGCTGCTGGTGATCGGGCTCGGGCGCATCGGCACCCGCATCGCCCGGCTGGGCCAGGCCTTCGACATGCGGGTGATCGGCCTGCGCCGCCGCCCGCTCGAGGCGGGCGACCCGGTCGAGGCGGTCTTTTCTCCGGACCGGCTGCACGCGGCCTTGAAAGAGGCCGACGTGGTGGCGCTCGCCTGCCCGCTGACGCCGGAGACCGAGAACCTCATCGACGAAGCCGCGCTGGCGGCGATGAAGACGGGCGCGCTGCTCATCAACGTCGCCCGCGGCCGGGTGGTCGACCAGGACGCGCTCGCCCGCGCACTGACCGAGGGCCGGATCGCCGGCGCCGGCCTCGATTGCTTCCACGATGAGCCGCTGCCGGCCGACGCGCCGTTCTGGCGAATGCCGAACGTGATCGTCACGCCCCACAGCGCCGGCGAGACGAGCCTCTACGAGGGCCGGGTGATCGCCCTGCTCATCGAGAATCTCGGGCGGCTGCGGCGGGGGGAGGAACTGGTGAACCCGGTGGTGTGAGGGGGGGCAGCCCCGGCACGATTGCCTCTGCCGGACCCCGCGCCTCCTCGATCCCGCCGATCTCCAGCACACCCTCGTGCGCAACCGGGGTACCGCCGGCGAGCCAGCGCACCCGTACGGACTTCGCCTGGATGCGGCGGCCCTGCCCCTCGGGAGAGGGGACGCGCGCCGCGTCATCACCCAAGGCGGCCCCGCTCTTTCCAGCCTGGGAACGGGAGAGAACGGTTCGACGACTTGCGTCGAGACGGAGACATCCCCGGCTCCCCTTCAACCCCCGAACCGGTCCGCCCGCGCCTGGTGCCCGGCGAGATCGACCAGATCCGCGAAGGCGCCGTAGCTCGTCATGGCGTCGGCGCGACCGCTCGGCGTGCCGTCGCGCCGGAGCGCCGCCAGGGTCTCCTCCATCGCCCGTACGGCGGAGAACAGGGCGCTCAGCGCGTAGAAGGCGAGGCTGAAGCCCATCCCCTGGAGGTCGGCGGCCGTCAGCGCCACCGCCTCGGTGCCGTCGACGATCGACACCACCTTCGGCCCCGGCACGGCGCGGGCGATCGCCTCGACCTCGGCGACGCGCTTGACCCCGTCGACGAAGACGAGGTCCACCCCCGCCTGCGCGTAGAGGGCGGCCCGGCGGACCGCCTCGTCGAGGCCCATCGCCGGCAGCGCGTCGGTGCGGCCGATGACCAGGAGGTCGTCCTCGCCCCGCGCCTCGAGGGCGCAGGCGAGACGGCGGGCGTTCTCCTCGGCGTCGACGAGGCGGATGCCGGCGAGCTGGCCGCAGCGCTTTGGCGCGACCTGATCCTCCAGGTGGATCGCCGCCACCCCGGCCTGGACGTATTCGCGCACCGTGCGGTGGAGGTTGGCCGGCCCGCCATAGCCGGTATCGGCGTCGGCGACGACCGGGATGGTCACCGCCCGGGTCATGATCCGGGCGTGCTCGGTCATCTCGGTCTGCGACATCAGGCCGAGATCGGGCAGGCCGAGCCGGGCAGCCGTGGCGCCGAAGCCCGTCATGTAGACCGCCGGGAAGCCGGCCCGCTCGACGAGGCGGGCCGTCAGGGCGTCGGCCGCGCCCGGCGCCATGACGATCCCCTCCGCCATCCCGGCGCGCAGCCGGGCGGCGGGGCTCGTGCGGGCCGTCATGCCAGGGCGCCCTTCGAGGCGACGGCGTCGGTGCGGGCCTCGTCCCTGAGCTCGGCCCGGGCCGGGATCAGCGCGACGAGGAGCGAGGCGAGGAGCGCGCCGCCGCCGATCACCCACAGGCCGGCGAGGCCGGTGCCGGCCCAGCCCTCGGCCGCGACCTTGAGGTTCGGGGCCACGAAGCCGCCGAGATTGCCGATCGCGTTGATGACCGCGATGCCGCCGGCCGCCGCGGCGCCGCCGAAATACCCCATCGGGAAGGTCCAGAAGATCGGCTGGGCGCTGATCAGCCCGGCGACCGAGACGCAGAGCGCCACCACGGCGACCAGCGGCGGTAGGTAGCCGGACGCGATCATGCCGAGGCCGGCGCAGAGGAGCGAGACGACCGCGAAGGTCCGCCGGCGCCCGCTGCGCTGGGCGAGGCCCGGCCAGAACGCGCTGACCGCGAAGGCGCAGAGCCACGGGATGCTGGTGACGAGGGTCACGCCGAGGCCGATCTTGGTGCCGAGCAGCGCGCTCACCTGCGCCGGCAGGTAGAAGGCGATGCCGTAGCCGCAGATCGCGATCGAGAAGTAGGTGAGCGCGAAATGCGCCAGCAGCGGGTTGCGGAAGATCGCACCGAGATGGACCGCGCCGTGCGCCGACTTGGCGGCGTTCTCGGTGGCGATCGAGGCCTCGAGCGCCGCCTGCTGGCGGGCCGGCATCCAGGCGGCGTCGCGCGGCCGGTCGGTGAGGTAGAAGTAGGCCCACACGCCGACGAGCGAGGCGGCCAGGCCCTCGACCAGGAACATCAGCTGCCAGCCGGTCAGCCCGAAGGCGCCGTGCATGTCGAGGAGGAGGCCCGAGATCGGCCCGCCGAGGATGAAGCAGAGCGGCTGGCTCAGGTAGAACAGGCCGAGGATCTGGGCCCGCTCCTTCGCCGGGAACCAGTAGGTCAGGTAGAGCAGCACGCCGGGGAAGAAGCCGGCCTCAGCGATTCCGAGCAGCACCCGCAGCAGCGCGAACGAGGTGTCGCCCTGCACGAAGGCCATGGCGGCGGCGAGCAGGCCCCAGGTCACCATGATGCGCGACAGCCAGACCCGCGCCCCGACCCGGTGCAGGATCAGGTTGCTCGGCAACTCGAACACCGCGTAGCCGATGAAGAAGATGCCCGCCGCGAAGGCGAAGGCCGCCTCCGAGATCCCGGTCGAGAGCTGGAGCGCCTGCTTGGCGTATGCCACGTTGGCGCGGTCGAGATAGGCCAGCAGGTACATCAGCACCAGGAACGGCACCAGGCGCCGCCGGGCGGTGGCGACGGCGGCCTCGGTGTCCGACGGCGGTGAGGCGACGGCAGGTGTCATCGGGCGTTCCCCTTCGTTTGTCGTGGTGTTTCTTGGCTGTGATTCTTGGTCGTCGCGGCTGTCGTGGCGGCGCTCAGTCCGCTTCGTCCGGCAGCACCTTGCCTGGATTGAGGATGCCGAGCGGATCGAGCGCCTGCTTGATCGCCCGCATCACCCCGATCGCCGCGCCGTGCTCGAGGTCCATGAACTTGACCTTGCCGGAGCCGATGCCGTGCTCGCCGGTGCAGGTGCCGTCCATGGCGATGGCGCGGCGCACCAGCCGGTCGTTGAGCGCCGCGGCCTCCGCCAGCTCCGCCTCGCTCGACGGATCGACGATCAGGCCGAGATGGAAGTTGCCGTCGCCGACATGGCCGACCGTGGTGATCGGGAACGAGGCGCCGGCGATGTCGGCCCGGGTCTCGGCGAGACAGCGCGGCAGGCTGGCGATCGGCACGCAGACGTCGGTGCTCCAGACCCGACCGTTGGGGCGCAGGGCCTGGACCGCGTAGTGCACGTCGTGGCGCGCCCGCCACAGCCGCGCCCGGGCGTCGGCATCGGCGGCGGTCTCGAAGCCGAGCGCCCCGTTGCCCTCGGCGAGCGCGCCGACAAGCGCCATCTGCTCGGCGGTGCCGGCCGCCGTGCCGTGGAACTCCATGAACAGGGTCGGCGCCTCGGTGAGCGCGGTGCCCGAATGGCGGTTCACCGCCGCGATGGTGACCGGATCGAGAAGCTCGACCCGGGCGATCGGCACCCCGCACTGGACGATCTCGACCACGGTCGCCACCGCCGCCTCGACGCTCGGAAAGGCGCAGACCGAGGCCGCGACCGCCTCCGGGATGCCGTGGAGCCGCACCGTCAATTCGGTGACGATGCCGAGCGTGCCCTCCGATCCGACCAGCAGCCGGGTCAGGTCGTAGCCCGCCGAGGATTTGCGTGCCCGCGAGCCGGTGCGGATCACCGTGCCGTCCGCCATCACGGCGGTGAGGGACACGACGTTGTCCTTCATCGTGCCGTAGCGCACCGCGTTGGTGCCGGACGCCCGGGTCGCCGCCATGCCGCCCAGCGTGCTCTCGCCGCCGGGATCGACGGGAAAGAACAGGCCAGTGTCGCGCAGATGCGCGTTGAGCTGCTGGCGCGTGACCCCGGCCTCCACCGTCGCGTCGAGGTCGTCGGCCCGCACCGCGGCGATGCGGGTCATCCGGCTCAGATCGAGGCAGACGCCGCCGTGGAGCGCCGCGACGTGGCCCTCCAGCGAGGTGCCGCCGCCGAACGGGATGACCGGAACGTGGTGGCCCGCGCAGGCGCGCACGATGGCCGACACCTCGTCCGTCGTGAGGGCGTAGCAGACCGCGTCGGGCGGCCGCGTCGGGTGATAGGACTCGCCGCGGCCGTGATGCTCGCGCTCGGGCAGGCCGCGGGTGAAGCGGTCGCCGAGGAGGTCGGCGAGCGTCTGCGCCAGCCCATCCGGCAGGCCGGCCCGGAGCGGACGGGCCGCGATGCTTCCTTCCATGACGCCCCTCCCGGCGATTCGATCGTTGCCCGGGAGCGTGCCGCAATCACGAGCGGCAATCAAGTCTATCGTACCTTGGATACAACAGATGTGCCGGTCGCGGACGGGATGGGCCTGTGCGATAAGCCGGCATGCCGTCGATCCAGCTCGATCTCAAGGTTCCGAAATCGCTCTCCGCCGCGGTCGAGGAGCGCATCCGCGACGCCATCGTGAACGCGGAACTCGCCTTCGGCCAGGCCCTGCCGGAGGACGGCGTCGGCCTCGCCATGGGGGTGAGCCGCACGCCGATGCGCGAGGCGCTGACGCGCCTCCAGGCGCAGGGGCTGGTGGTGATCGTGCCCAAGAAGGGCACCTTCGTGTTCGACCCCTCGCCCGACGACGTCGACCAGCTCGCGGCGTTCCGGCTGATGCTCGAGAGCGAGGCGGTCCGACTCAGCCTCGCGGTCGCGCCGGAAGCGGCGCTCGCAGGCCTGCGGGCGGCCCACGCGGCGATGGAGCAGGCGCGCCGGGCCGGCGACGGCCGCGCCTATGCCCGGGCCGACACCGTATTCCACGCCAGCTTCCTGGGCCAGTGCGGCAACGGCTACCTGGCGAAGGCCTACGAATCCATCGCCTGGCAGGTGGCGGCGTTGCGCGCCCATCTCTCGGTGCCGCGCCTGCACGAGCAGGACACCTCGTTCTCCGAGCACGCGGCGATGATCGGGCATTTCGCGGCGGGCGAGGCGGAGGCCCTGCTGGCGATCCTGAGCCGCCACATCCTGCGCTCCGCCGCGGTGTATCGCGAGGCGATCCGGGTGCGCGCCGGGTAGGGGGCCGGGCGGGCCTGCGCGTGCCGGGAGTTTGGCGCCGAATTCCCGGGTGCCGAATCGGGGCGTCGGTCGCGGCGGCCCGCTCCGGGCGGAGCGGGCCGTGAACCACCCTCAATGCGCCGAGACGCCCCGGGTCGGCACGATGTCGTTGGCGATCACCTCGCCGAACGGGCCGTCGTTGCGGGCATTGGTCGCCGCCCGGCCGGTGGTGCTGCGCAAGGGGAGCTTGGGGAAGACAAGCTCGGCGAAGCGGTAGGCCTCCTCCAGGTGCGGGTAGCCGGAGAGGATGAAGCGGTCGATGCCGAGATCGATGTATTCCTTCATCCGGTCGGCGACCTGGTCGGGCGAGCCGACGAGCGCGGTGCCCGCCCCGCCCCGCACCAAGCCGACGCCGGCCCAGAGGTTCGGCGAGACCACGAGCTTGTCGCGCCGGCCGCCGTGAAGCTGCATCATCCGGCTCTGGCCGACGGAATCCTGGCGCGCCAGGGTCGCCTGCGCCTTGGCGATGGTGGCGTCGTCGAGGCGCGAGATCAGCGACTCGGCCGCCTCCCAGGCCGCGGATTCGGTCTCGCGCACGATGACGTGCAGGCGGATGCCGTACGAGAAGGTCTTTCCGCGCTTGTCGGCCGCCTCGCGGGCCCGGGCGATCTTTTCCGCCACGCCGGCCGGGGGCTCGCCCCAGGTCAGGTAGACGTCGCAATGGTCGGCCGCGACCTCGATCCCGGCCGGCGACGAGCCGCCGAAATAGAGCGGCGGGTAGGGTGTCTGCACCGGCGGGAAGATCAGCCGGCCGTCCTCGACCTGCAGGTGCTCGCCCCGGTAGGTCACGGTCTCGCCGGAGAGGAGCGCGCGCCAGACCCGCAGGAACTCGTCGGTCACCGCGTAGCGCTCGTCGTGGCCGAGAAAGACGCCGTCGCCGCGCAGCTCCACGGGGTCGCCGCCCGTGACCACGTTGATGAGGAGCCGCCCGTCCGAGATCCGGTCGAGGGTGGCGGCCATGCGGGCGGCGGTCGAGGGCAATTGCAGGCCCGGCCGCACCGCCACCAGGAAGCGCAGGCGCTGCGTGAGCGGTGCCAGCGCCGAGGCGACGACCCAGGAATCCTCGCACGAGCGCCCGGTCGGCAGCAGCACCCCGTAATAGCCGAGCTCGTCCGCGGCCTGGGCGATCTGGCGCAGGTAGGGCAGCGAGACGGCGCGCGCGCCTTCCTGGGCGCCGAGATAGCGGCCGTCGCCATGGGTGGGCAGGAACCAGAGGACGTCGGTCTGGCCGGTCATGGGGAAGACTCCGGGAAAGAGGAGCGCCTGTTCGGCGGCAGTGATCGAGTTTTCCCACCCGCGGCCTCATCCTGAGGTGTCGGCGATCATAGATCGCACACGACCGCAGGGAGCCTCGAAGGAGGGCTCCAGAAGTCTCAGGGCTAGCTGGAGCCCTCCCTCGAGGTCAGTCGATCTGCGATCGTGTGCGATCTATGATCGCCGACACCTCAAGATGAGGTTGCGGGTGGGGCGAAGCGGGCGTTTCGTCCGATTGTTCTCCGAACGATCCGTCAACCCCGCCCATCCAGCAGGTGGTCGAGGATGCGGCCTTCGAGGGCCGCCAGCTCCGGGTCGCCGCGGCGGCGCGGGCGGGGCACCGGCACCGCCACGTCGAGGGCGATGCGGCCGGATTCGACGACGAGGATGCGGTCGGCGAGCGCCACCGCCTCGGCGACGTCATGGGTGACGAGGAGGGCCGTGAAGCCCTGCGCACGCCAGATCCGCTCGATCATCGCCTGCATGTCGATGCGGGTGAGCGCGTCGAGGGCCCCGAGGGGCTCGTCGAGGGCGAGCAGCCCCGGACGGCTGACGAGGGCGCGGGCGAGGGCCACCCGCTGGCGCTGGCCGCCCGAGAGGGTGGCGGGCCACTGCTCCGCCTTCTCGGCGAGGCCGACCTCCGCGAGCGCCGATGCGGCGCGGGCACGCCGCTCCGCCGCCGTGCCGCCGCGCAGGCCGACCGCGACGTTGTCGAGGACGCTGGCCCAGGGCAGGAGGCGCGGCTCCTGGAACATGATCCGGCGCGGGGCGTCGCCGCGCGGGCTGTCCTCGACCGCGACGCGGCCGGCGCTCGGCGCCTCGAGGCCGAGGATCAGGCGCAGCAGGGTGGACTTGCCGCAGCCCGAGCGCCCGACCACGGCGACGAACTGGCCCGCCGGGATGTGCAGGTCGAGCCCGTCGATGACCGGCTTGCCGCCGTCGAAGCTCTTGGAGAGGCCGCGCAGGGTGAGGCCGAGGCCGGGAGCGGCCCGGTCGCGGGCGATCTCGCGGTCGATGGCCTCGCGGCGCAGGTTCGCACGGGCGGCGGGGGCGCCCTCGAACCGGCGCAGGGTGCTGGCGAACATGTGGGAAGATCCTGGTGCGGAGATTCTGGACGCGGGCGGGGGGTCAGGCGGCGCGGTAGGCGGGGTTCCAGGCGAGGCAGGCGCGCTCGAGCCGGCGGGTCGCCAGGTCGGCGACCTTGCCGAGCAGCGCGTAGATCAGGATCGCCAGCACCACGACGTCGACCAGCATGAACTCGCGCGCCTGCATCGCCATGTAGCCGAGCCCGGAGGAGGCCGAGATCGTCTCGGCGACGATGAGCGTCAGCCACATGATGCCGAGCGCGTAGCGCAGCCCCACGAAGACCGACGGCAGGGCGCCGGGCAGCACCACGCGCCAGAAGAGCTCGGGCCGCGACATGCCGTAGATCCGGCCCATCTCGACCAGCTGCGGATCGACCGAGCGGATGCCGTGCAGGGTGTTGGCGTAGATCGGGAAGAACACGCCGAGCGCCACCAGGAAGAGCTTGGCCTCCTCGCCGATGCCGAACCACAGGATGACGAGCGGGATCAGCGACAGGTGCGGGATGTTGCGGATCATCTGCACGGTGGTGTCGGTGAGGCTGTCGGAGAGGCGCGACAGCCCGTTGGCGAGCCCGAGGAAAAAGCCGATGCCGCCGCCGATGAGGAAGCCGCTCGCCGCCCGCAGGAAGCTGACGCCGAGATTGGTCCAGAGTTCGCCGGTCTCGGCCAGCCGCCAGCCGGCCGCCGCCACGTCGAGGGGAGCCGGCATCAGCCGGGTCGAGACCAGCCCGGCCGAGCCGGCGGCCTGCCAGCCGAGGAGGATCGCGGCCGGGAGCAGCCAGGGGGCGAGGCGGCGCGCGACCGAGGCGGGGGAAGGGAGGGCGGGCCGGGAGATCGCGGACATGGGAGGATCAGCCGTTCTGGGAGGCGGGCGTGCGGAGCGCGTCGGCGATCCGGATCGGCCGCGGGATCAGGCCGAGGGCGTGGAAGCGGTCGGCGACGCGCTGCTGCTCGGCGATGGCGCTCGGGGTCATCGGGCCGATGACGTAGTCGGTGCGGTCCACCGCCCGGCGGGTCGCGGTGAGCGGCACGCCGGTACCCCTGGAGAGGAGGGCGGCCACCTCGCCGCGGTTGGCCTCGCACCAGCGCGCCACGCCGGACAGCGCCTCGAGCGCCGCGTCGAGCACCGGGGCGCGCTCGGTCGCGACGGTCCTGTGGGCGAGGAAGAAGTTGTTGGGCTTGGCGATGTCGGTGGCGAGCGCCAGCACCCGGGTCGTCGGCTGCATCTCCGCGATGGCGAAGTACGGGTCCCAGATCGTCCAGGCATCGACGCTGCCGCGGGCGAAGGCGGCGGCCGCATCGGCCGGGGCGAGCGTCACCGGCTCGATGTCGCGGTAGGTCAGCCCCGCCTTCTCCAGCGCAGCGATGGTGAGATTGTGGGCGCTCGACGCCTTGGCGAAGGCGACGCGCTTGCCCCTCAGATCCGCCAGGGTACGGATGGGCGAATCCTTCTGGACCAGCACCGCCGCGCCCGAGCCCGCCGCCTCCTGGGCCGCCACGTAGACGAGGGGCGACCCGGCGGCCTGCGCGAAGACCGGCGGCGCGTCCCCGGTCTGGCCGAGATCGAGGGCCCCCAGGCTGATCGCCTCGAGGAGCGGCGGGCCGAACGAGAACTCGACCCAGGTCACCCCGACGCCGAGGGGCTTGAGCGCCGCCTCGATCGACCCTTGCTGCTTGGCGACGACCAGGATGCCGTTCTTCTGGTAGCCGATGCGCAGGGTGTCGGCGCCGGCGGCCGAGGCCGGCGAGGGAGCCGGCAGGGCGACGCCGGCGAGCGCCGCCGCCAGCAGCGTGCGACGGTCGATCACCGGGCACCTCCGGCGACGCGAGCGAGGGGGGCGGCCTCGGCGGCCCGGGCGCCGGCCAGCGCCGCGAGCTGGGCGCCGGCCTCCGCCACCCGCTGGCGGATCACCACGGAGTCGAGGCCGCCGTCGCGGAAGTCGGGATCGGAGGCGTAGACCGCCGTCGGGACGGTCAACGCGGTGAAGAAGCCGAAGAGCGGGCGCAGGGAATGCTCGACCACCAGCGCGTGGCGCGACCCGCCGCCGGTGGCGGCGAGGGCCACCGGCTTGCCGGCGAGCGCCTCGGGCGAGACGAGGTCGAACAGGTGCTTGAACAGGCCCGTATAGGCGCCCTTGTAGACGGGGGTGCCGACCACGAGGGCGTCGGCCTCCTCCACCGCCTCGACGATGCGCCGGGCCGGCAGCGAGAGCTGGTCGCGGGAGAAGGCTCCCCCGAGGCCCGGGCCGGCATCGACCAGATCGAAGATCCGCACGTCGACCGGCACCCGCACGGCGGCCTCGGCGGCGATCGCCTCGACCAGGGTGCGGGTCTTCGAGGGCCGCTGGATGTTGGCGGAGAAGCCGACGAGGCGCAGGCGCGTCATGGAGGTCCATCCGATGCTCGAGGAGGGCGGCACGGCCGGGGCGTCCAACCCCCGTGCTGATGCCTCTACGATGCCGCCGCCCCCAAGATCAGTCAACGAAATGGAATTTCAAATGAATGTATTGAGGGAGTATTTATTGCCATAAAGGCGAGATATTTGAGAAAATACGATTTCCCGATGCTCGAAACCTGGAACGATGACGCCGCACACCGGGTCCGACCGTCTCCCTCGACCGGACGGGCGCGCAGCGCTGCGCCGGCCGGGCGGAACTCGGATCCGGATCCATGGGACCGGATCTACGGGCTCGCCGGAACCGGGCAGCGAGGCCGGCCCGGCCGCCACGAATCGAGCGCAGGATCGGGATTAAATCCGACCTGCGAACGTGCATGGCAGTCGAGAGCCGCTATATGGGAGTGTGTGCCGATAAAAAGAATACCGGGCGATGTAAAAATACTCCGCCTCGACATGGGTTACGATGATCGACATCGGCGCATCATTGGGGTAATCGACCGCCCGTGCTGACGGATCGTCGCGGACAATCCGTTTCGGCATCTTGCAGAGCACCTTGCCAGGGGCCCCCGACGATGTTCAACATGTTCAAGTCGCAGACCTCGCTCGACCTCACGCCGCGGACCTGCCTCGCGGTCTCGCTGATCTACTGCATGGGTTCGGACGGCGAGATCGACCCGGAGGAGGTCGGCCACCTGATGTCCGTGCTCGGCCGCCACACGACGCGCCAGCACCTCGAATCCGCCGTCCGCTACGCCCGCGCCACCCAGCCGGCGCAGTTCCTGGCCGACGCGGCGCCCCGCCTGCGCCCGGACCAGCGGCTCTGCATCGTCCTCAACATGATCGACAGCGCCATGGCGGACGGCGAAGCCGAGCCGGGCGAGCAGCGCCTCATCATGCAGTTCGCCGAGGCCTTCGGCCTGTCGGAGCAGGAGCTGACCCCGTACTTCAAGGCCCTGGTGGCGAAGAACGACCGGGCGGTGCTGGACCGGTGAGGCGAGGCGGCCGGGCGTGCTCCGATCCGCTCGGCTCACAAGATAAACGCGGGCTTCCCCGTCCCCCTCCGCGGGCAGGGCAATCGCATCGCGATCGGCTGCGATCCGATCCGCACTGCGGATGACGCCAGACAGCGGCCTCTCCGACCGGGGAGGCTGCTCGATGGATGCGCCGTGCCAACAGCGATCCAGCATACTCAGATGACCTTCGCCGACATGCGATGGCCCTGCCCCTCGGGAGAGAAAATCCCGCGCTTGATTTTGCGATGATTTTTTTTGCGGATGGCCTGATGGAAAAGTAGAGAAGGTCGCGATTGATCGCTTGCGATGCGGCGCGAGGGCATCGAGCGCATGACTCGCCCCTCCCTCACCGGAAATCCCGGCTCCCGACCCGCAGCGGCCGGGCCGCACCCCGGGCATCGGCACCGCCGCGCCGCGCCTCGTCCCCCCGGCCGCCATCGACCGCCAGGGGCTCGCCCGGCGCGTCCTCGGCCACGCGGGCGAGCAGGTCCGAGCGGTCGATCAGATGCTCGGCGACGAGGTGGATCACCTCGCCCTCGCGCTGCACCCGGCCGCGGGCGGCCATCAGGCCGGCCTGGAGGATCAGGGTGCGCTGGCGGGTGAACAGGGACGGCCAGATCACCAGGTTGGCGGTGTCGGTCTCGTCCTCCAGCGTGATGAACATCACGCCCTTGGCCGAGCCCGGCTTCTGGCGCACCAGCACCAGCCCCGCCACGGTCACCCGGGCGCCGTCGCGCAGCCGGCGGAGCGCCGCGCAGGCCGAAACGCCATCGCGCGACAGGCCCATTCGCAGGAAGGCGAGCGGGTGGCGGCCGAGGCTGAGGCCCGAGGCCCGGTAATCCGCCACCACGGCGGCCCCCTCCCCCAGGGGGATCAGGCGCACCGGCGGCTCGGCGATCTCGGGGAGCGGCGCGGCCTCGCGCCGGTCGGCCGCCGCGAAGAGCGGCAGCGGCTCGGGCGCGAGGCCGCGGATCGCCCACAGGGCGGCGCGGCGATCGAGGCCGAGGCCCGCGAAGGCATCCGCCGCGGCCAGGCTCCGCAGGCCCTTCAGCGACAGCCCGGCCCGGCGCCACAAGTCCTCGACCGAGCGAAACAGGTCGACCTCCCGCACGGTGGCGATCCGGGCACCGTCCTGGTTCCCCAGGCCCCGGACCAGACGCAAACCGAGACGCACCGCCAGCCTCCCCTCCCCGGCCGGCTCCAGGGTGCAGTCCCAGCGCGAGGCGTTGACGTCGATCGGCCGGATCTCGACGTCGTGGGCGCGCGCGTCGCGCACGATCTGGGCCGGGGCGTAGAACCCCATCGGCTGGGCGTTGAGGAGGGCGCAAGCGAACACGTCGGGATGGTTGCACTTCAGCCAGGACGAGGCGTAGGCGATGAGGGCGAAGGAGGCGGCGTGGCTCTCCGGGAAGCCGTAGGAGCCGAAGCCCTCGAGCTGGCGGTAGGTGCGGGCGGCGAAATCCGGGTCGTAGCCGTTGGCGATCATGCCGCCGACGAGCTTCTCCTCGTAGAGGGTGATGGTGCCGTCGCCCTTGAAGGTGCCCATGGCGCGGCGCAGGCCGTCGGCCTCGGCGGGGCTGAAGCCGGCGGCGACGATCGCGACCTGCATCGCCTGCTCCTGGAACAGCGGCACGCCGAGGGTCCGCTTCAGCACCGCCTTCAGGGCCTCGGTCGGGTAGGTGACCGGGTCGATCCCGCGACGCCGACGCAGATAGGGGTGGACCATGTCGCCCTGGATCGGGCCCGGCCGCACGATCGCGACCTCGATGGTGAGGTCGTAGAGGTCCTTGGGCTGCATCCGCGGCAGCATCGCCATCTGGGCCCGGCTCTCGATCTGGAACACCCCGATCGTGTCGGCCTTCTGGATCATCTCGTAGGTCTTACGATCGTCCGGCGGGATGTCGGCGATCTCCCGCGGCGGACTGGTCTCGGGCCGGTGCTCGGCGAGCAGCGTGAAGGCCCGGCGCAGGCAGCCGAGCATGCCCAGCCCAAGCACGTCGACCTTCATGAAGCGCAGGGTCTCGATGTCGTCCTTGTCCCATTCGATGATCTGGCGGTTCTCCATCCGGGCCGGGACCACCGGGCAGAGGTCGTCGAGCCGGTCGAGGGTGAGGACGAATCCGCCCGGATGCTGGCCGAAATGGCGCGGCGTGCCGATCAGCGCCCGGGCGATCTCCAGAGTCAGGCGCAAGCGGCGCTGTGAGAGGTCGAGGCCGAGCGCCTTGGCCTCGCGCTCGCCGACGCCGTCGCGCGACCAGCCCCAGACCAGGCGGGCGAGCGCGCCGGTGACGTCCTCGGGCACGCCCAGCACCTTGCCGACCTCCCGCACCGCGCCGCGGGCGCCGTAGCGGATCACCGTGGCGGTGAGCGCGGCGCGCGCGCGGCCGTAGGTGGCGTAGATCCATTGGATCACCTCCTCCCGGCGCTCGTGCTCGAAATCGACGTCGATGTCGGGGGGCTCGTCGCGGGTCTCGTTGATGAAGCGGGCGAAGAGCAGGCCCTGGTCGACGGGGTCGATGGCGGTGATGTGCAGGCAGTAGCAGATCGCCGAATTCGCCGCCGAGCCGCGGCCCTGGCACAGGATGCCCTGGGAGCGGGCGTAGCGGACGATCGCCTCGACGGTGAGGAAGTACGGCGCGTATTGCTTCTTGGCGACGAGATCGAGCTCGTCCGCGAGCTGCTTGCGGACCGCTTCCGGCACCCCGGCCGGGAAGCGCTTCGCCGCCCCCTCCCAGGTCATGGCGGCCAGCCGCACCTGGGCCGGCCGGCCGTCCTCGCCGGCCTCGTCCGGGTAGGTGTAGGTCAGCTCGTCGAGGGAGAAGCGGCAGGCTTCGGCGATTGCGACGGCCCGGGCCAGCGCCTCCGGGTGGCGGGCGAACAGGCGCGCGGTCTCGTCGGGCTCGTGCAGGTGGCGCCCGGCATGGCGCTCGCGGGCAAAGCCCGCCGCCTCGATCGTGGTCTTGAGGCGGATACAGGTGACCACGTCCTGCATCATCCGCCGCTCCGGGACGTGGTAGAGCACGTCGCCGAGGGCGACGGTCGGCACCCGCGCCGCCCGGGCGAGGCCGGCGATCTCGGCGAGCCGCAGGTGGTCGTTGACGCCGAAGCGGCGCGACAGGCCGCAGGACAGGTCTTTTCCGAAGATCGCCTTCAGCAGGCGCAGGCGCTCCGTCAGGGTCTCGTCGGCGCGGTCGGCCGGCAGCACCGCGAGCAGGCCCCGGCTCCACTCCGCCACGTCGGCGGTTGTCAGGTGGCAACCGCCGCGGGGCGCGCGCTCGCGCGAGCGCCCGAGGGTGAGGAGCCGGCAGAGCCGGCCATAGGCCGCCCGGTCGGTCGGGTAGACGAGCAGGCTCCAGCCTTCCGCGAGATCGAGCCGGCAGCCGACGACGAGCCGGCAGCCGGTGGTGCGCGCGGCCGCATGCGCCCGCACCAGCCCGGCGAGCGAGTTGCGGTCGGTGACGGCGAGCGCCCGGATGCCCAGGAGGGCGGCGGCCGCGAACAGCTCCTCGGGCGAGGAGGCGCCGCGCAGGAACGAGTAATGGGTGGTGACCTGGAGCTCGACGGTCATCGGGGGCGCGACCGGCTGCCGACGACGGCACCGTCGGCATGTCCCGTCCCACCCGCGACCTCATCCCGAGGTGCGACCGTCAGGGAGCCTCGAAGGAGGGCTCCGGATGTCGCGGTGATTCCTGGAGCCCTCCTTCGAGGCTCCCTCCGGTCGCACCTCAGGACGAGGTCGCGGATGGGACGAGATCCGGCCCGATCGAGCAGGCTCCGAGCGATCCGGCGCATCACGCCTCCCCCAGGCCGTGCAGCCACCAGCGCGCGCCCTCCCGGGTCAGGCAATCGCGAAACAGCCAGTAGCGGGCGCCGGTCTCGTCCTCGACCCGGTAGTAGTCGCGGGTGGCCGCGACCTCGTCCTCGGCGAGCCACCACTCGCCGAAGATGCGCTCCGGCCCATCGGCCCGCGCCACCCGGCGGCGGGTGCCGCGCCAGGTGAAGGCGGTGGGCGGCGCGTCGGGCAGCGCGGCCAGGACCGCCACCGGCTCCGGCACGGGCAGCAGCCGGCCGGGCCGCGGCAGGTCGGCGGGCCAGGTGACGCCGGTGGCCGGGCTCAACGGGGCGACCCGGCGCACCGCCCGCTCGGGCCACTCGCTCTCGACCGGGCTGCGGCGAAACACCCGGCCGGGCCCGAGGCGCAGCACCAGCCGGTCGACGAGCTCGGCCATCGCGTCGGGGTCCGGCTCCTCGCCGGGGGCGGCGAGCTGGCGCGCGTCCAGGCGCTCGACGCGGGGAGCCGACAGCCGCGCCTCGTCGAGGCCGTGGCCGGGATCGATCTGCGGCAGACGCTCGGTGAGCAGGCGGGCGAGGTGGGTGGGGTCTCGGCTCGGCCGGGCGGTGCCGACGCTGACCGCCTGGTCGAGGCCGTCGACGCGGCGAAACACCAGGTCGAGCCGGCGTGCCCCGAGCCCGTGCCGGGTAAGCGCCTCGGCCAGCATGGCGCAGAGCCGCCCGGCCACCCGGGCCAGGGTCTCGGGCGCCCCGATCGGCTCCGGGAAGGCGAGGCGCACGGCGTGCTCGGCCGGGGGCGCGAGATAGGCGAGCGGCTCGGGGGCATGGCCGAGGGCCTGGTCGAGGCGGCGGCCGGGCTCCTCGCCGAAGCGCAGGCGCAGCGGGCCGCGCGGCTGGTCGAGGAGGTGGGCGACCCGGGTGAGGCCGAGCTGGGCCAGACCCGAGACGGTCCCACGATCGAGGCGCAGGGCCCAGAGTGGCAGGTCGAGGAGGTGGGGGCGCTGCCCGGCCGGCGGCAGCACGGTCTCCGGCGGCAGGCAGCGGGCGGCGGCCCAGGCGGCGCCCGGCGTGTCGGCGAGCGCCACCCGCACCCGGTAGCCGGCCCGGGCGAGGCGCCGCCGCAGGGAGCCGAGCAACGCCGCCTCGCCGCCCTGCAGGTGGGCGGCGCCGGCGACGTCGATCCAGATCCCGTCCGGCGGGTCGGGGGCGACGAGGGGCGCGTAGATCAGGCACCAGGCCGCGAGGCGGTGGAGCGCCGCCGCGTCGCCCTCCGGGTCGGCGGCGATCACCGCGAGGCCCGGCACCATCGCCTGCGCCTGCGCCAGAGCGAGGCCGGGGCGCAGGCCAGCCGCCCGGGCGGCCCGGTCGAGGGCGGTGATCACCCGGCGCGGCCCGTCCTGGCCGGCGGCCACCACCGGCTCATCCGGCGGCGGCCCGCCGTGCCGGCGCCGCCAGCGGTCGGTCGGCCAGCTCGGCAGGAAGACGCAGACGACCCTTCGCATCGGGAGCCTCGAGGAGCCAGGTGCGGGGCTCGGCGCCCCGGGCGCGAACGAGCGCCACGGTCCAGCGGGCCCGCGACAGGCCCGGGACGGAGAGAGCGGGAGACGGCGCCGCGGTGACGCCCCAGCGGGTGGCGGCGGCGTTGGGCTCGGGCACGGCGGCGCCCCAGCGGCGGATCACCAGGGCGAGGCCCCCGCTGCCCTCGGCGGCGAGCTGGAGCCGGCGCGACGGGGTGAGCCCGAGCCGGGCGACCTCGCCGACCACCGCCGCGAGGCCGCGATGGCGCAACCCCTCCTCCATGGTGGGCAGCACCTCGGTCTCGCGCCGGGTCTCGGCGTAGAGCACCCGGTCGGGATGGAGACCGACCGCGGCGAGGCCGGGGGCGAAGAGGTCGCGGCGGGTGAGGCACCACAGGACCGGGCCGGGGAGCCGGGCCAGGATCGCGGCGACGAACAAAGCCGCGAGCGCCCCCTCCCCGTCCACCGGGCCCGCCGCCAGCACCTCGTGCACCGCGCCGAGGCGCAGGCCCCCGCCCGGCAGATGGGTGTCGATCGGGTCGACGCCGAAGGACAGGACCGGACGTCCCGCCGCCTCGGGCGCCAGCCCGCCGATCTGCTCGCGCAACGCCGCGAGTTGCCGTTCCCGCCCGGCCTGTCGCATCTCATGCCCATCACCGACCGAAACCCGAATATGTTCCTGTTTTGTTCGGTTTCGAGGGGGTGTCAACCGGGGCTGTGGACGGACGGCCCGATCGGCCCCCGGAATCCCGGCTCCCTGTTGACGGCAGCGGGGACAACGGCCTCGGCCCGAGTCGCAAGGCCTTGGACAACAACGCGATCGGTCCGGCTCGGGGCCCGCGCCGGATTCGGGCATAGCCGTGGGACAACCCGCGCCAAGCCGTCAGGATCGCCGCTGAGCTGGATTCGGTGCCGGCAGGTGCCGTACAACTGTCCCCGGGTCGGACGGGCCTCCACGGGCCTCCTGGCGGAGAATCCGGGGTTTCGGGCTCCGGCCATGCCGGGGGCGAGAATCGAGGTCGGGCGCGAGCCCGGAATCGGGCCTCGCCGAGGCCTGCCGCGGGCCCCGACCGGCACGCCGACTTGCCTACGGCGGGCCATCCGCGATTCACACAGCTTTCCAAGCTGTTAATCGGGGCCTTGCGCCGAGTAACCTACGGGCCTGCGCAGAGTCGCCTTCCCGGCCCCCCTGATTCCGCGCAGATGAGCCTACGGGCCTGCGCCGAGTTGCCTACGCGACCGCGCAGACCTGCCTACGCGAACAGGGGTCAAGCCCTTGATCGGCAAGGGAAAATCGCCACCCCATATAATACCCATATAGCTCTACGGATTCAGACTCTGAATCTAGATTCTGAATCTCTCATAAAAAGGGATTTGGGGATCGGGATTTAGGGGGTTCTCGGGCTCGACCGGCGGGTGCGCGGATCGCGTGCCGGCTTGGCGGGAGCGCCCTCCCCTATCCGCTCCGGTTTCAGCCCTTGGGCCCATCGTCCACCCAAGGCCGAGAGTCTTGCAGCCTCGGGCGGCGAGTCGGAGACTCGCGGCGCCTGAGTCCTCGTTCGACAAAGCCCAGAACAACCGGCCGCGTTTCCCCGGGGATGAGTCCAGCCGAGGCTTGAGCCGGGTGAACCGACTCGCCTCGACGACTCCTGATGATTCGCCGTCCCGATGCGGGACTCCCTCTCGACTCGCCGGGCCTTGCCGGCGGCCGGATATACTTTGGCGCGACTCCCGGCGCCGTTGCCCCGGAAGGTTGGCGGGAGCCTGCGCCGTCCTGCGGCCGCGTAGGCAATTCGGCGTCGATGCGGTCACGGACCGTAGGCGGCTCTGCGTGGCGACGGTCCCGGAAAAGATGCGGAATCTCAACGCGGAAGCGCTCGATTCCGGGGGGAGCGGCGGTGACCGGAGGCGTAGGCAGTTCAGCGTGCCGGAGGGCGTGTCCGTGGTGGCCGAAGCGTAGGCAACTCGGCGTAGGACGGGCGTGCGGGGCTGGACCGACGCGATCGATCACGCATGTCATTCTGGCGGATAATCGCTCATATTTTCGATGATCAACCTACATCTTGCGCCATGCAATGTGTTTTTCGAATAAAAATCCGTCTTATTGAGCAGGTAAAACAAAAATATATCTACAAAAATCAAAAATGACCATCGATATGACAGCGCGCCGGGGCTTGCGCAGGGACGAGACTCGAACGAGGACTCCGGGCCGCGCCGAGAGACTTGCACGTCTCCTGCGCTCCCCACGTCACGATCATGTCCGGATGAGGTACGCCGGGTCGACGAGCGGCCGCCGGGCCAGCGTGAGGCCTCACGGCAGCAGCCGCGATCCCGGCGTCGGCTCACGCGTAGCGCAGGTCGTCGCGTCGAGGGGGGACCGAGCCAGCTGGCAACCGGGACGAGACGGCTCGTGCGCCCTCGTGGGTAAGGCCGTCCGACCATAGGGCCGGCACGCCTCCTCTCTCGCAAGATCCCGGCGGATCCGCACGTCTCCTTCGAGGGCATGTTCGACCCAAGCTGAAGAGTCTATGCCGTTCTCGGCCCCATCCTGGGGCGGTGGCCCATGGAAGATGGACGGACCTCGAAGAAACGACTCAGGGACCGCAGCGAGTTCTGGAAGTCTTCGTCCAATCCAACCGATCTTCAATCGCCTGACACCTCGGGATGAGGGCGCGAATGGGATTGAATGTTTCGAGCGAAATCAATGCCTCTCGGGGCGAGCTCTGCGCGCGCGCTCGACCACCCGAGAGATGGGATCCGGCGTGGATGCCGAGGAGAAACGCCGGTTGGCGGCTCTGCCGGGCAAGCGGATGTCGCGACCGAAAAATGAAACCGAGTCGCCATCGGATAAAGGAAATAAATCCTATTTATCGTCACGACGTCACGCAGACGATCCCGCACCACCGGCGCGAGACGTCATGCGCAGCCGACGCCCCTCCCCTCCTCCGGGCCGCCGCGTAGGCAAGTCGGCGGAATCAAGCCCTTGCGCGGGCTCGCCTATTCGCCAGCGCCGCCTTGGGCGGCACCAGGAGGTCCTTCGGGTCGGAGGGCAGCAGCTGCATGCCGCCGTCGTCGAGGGTCAGGCGCAGGCGCGGAAACACCTCGGTGAGATGGGCAACATCCTTGCGAAATTCCTGCCGGAAGGAGCGGATCGAGCCGTTCTCGCTGCCGAACTGCTTGTAGAGGTTGTCCCAGGTGAGCCGCAAAGGCCTTTCCAGGCGCGAGAGGCGGTAGCCGACCCAGAACAGCAGGTCGAGCTTGCGCGCCGAACCGGCGAACGCCCGGGCGGCCCGGATGTCGACCGGCAGGGCGTGCTGGATCAGGTTGTCGTAGAACTCGCGGTGGAAGGTGATGGTCGAGGACCAGAGCAGGCCCTGGTCCGGGTGGTTGTGCAGCGGCAGCCACACGTCCATCTGCCGGAATGGCGGCACGTTGAGGGTCGAGGCGCGGGTGC
Source organism: Methylobacterium ajmalii (assembly GCF_036448855.1). NCBI lineage: Bacteria > Pseudomonadati > Pseudomonadota > Alphaproteobacteria > Hyphomicrobiales > Methylobacteriaceae > Methylobacterium > Methylobacterium ajmalii. Next base: position 144,593 of record NZ_JAZFXT010000028.1, on the reverse strand, counting down.
CGTCCCACAGGCCGATCTGCATCGAGCAGGCGGCGAGCCGGTTGAGCTGCTCCTTGAATTGCTTGAGCGTGCCGCGCTCGCCCCCGGTGACCGGAAAGCCCATGTCGCGGATGAACCCCGACATGCTCTGCGCCACCTCGACCTTGGGGCTGCGCTGGCGCACCGCCTCGGTGCAGAGATGCAGCAGCAGCAGGCGTGCCTTCGGGCCGTAGGGCAGCCCCTGCATCTCCATCTCGCCGGTCGACGGGTTGATCAGCCGGCCGGCATTGATGGCGAGGGTGTTGCGGCCGTATTCCCGCGAGACGTTGGTGACGCCCTTGGGCTCGCGATACGGCAGGCCGCACAGCGCCAGCACCGAGTGGATGTGCTGGATGTTCTCGGGCGCTGCCGGTTCGTTCTCGATCACCTCGCGCACCATGTCGCGGCGGCGCGCGTTGCGGGGCAGCCGGGCGCGCTCGGCGGCGGCCTCGGCCTTCAGCACCACCAGCTTGTCGCGCGCTTCCAACTCGGCGTCGCGCTTGGCCTGGCTGGCGCGCACGAAGGCGAGCGTCGCCTTGTAGGCGACGCTGCCGCGCGCCTTCTCGACGATCTCGAGGAGATCGGGGTCGCGCACGCCCTCGACCGGTTCGAGGACGGATGGCGGCGGGGTCGTCATCTCCACCAAGGGGCTCCGCAGGGGCATGTCGCCTTGGGCAGGCGCGCATTGTGACTCTGTTTGGTGGAGTCCTAACGCGCGAAACCCGACTCGACAGAGTCGAGTCGGGCGAGATTTCGAAGCAGAGCGCCAGATTCCTGTGAATCGGTGTGGCTAACCGGAGAGTCTTCATCTCTCCGGCTGTGACGTGGGACAAACCTTAATCGGTCTCGTCGCGGGACTTCGACTCGGCGAACGCGGCGTAGAGTTGCGGAAGACTCTGGATCAGGTAGGCGGCGAAGTCCGGCTCGAGGCTGTCATCGACGGTGAGCTGGGTGCCCTGGCGGCCGCGGTCGATCCGCACCACCGGCCGGCCGCCGAGAGTGGTCCACACCGCCGGCACCGGCGCCGGTCGCGGCGCCGGCGCGGTGAGAGTCGAAAACAGCCGGGTGAAGCGGTCGTCCGAGGACAGCTCCGAAAAATCCGGCGTTGCCAGGACGCGGCCGACTACCTCGCCGGCCCCCTCCCGGGCGAGCGCCTCGACGAGCGCGGTCCAGCGCGGCCGCCCGGCCTTCGGTGCCGGGCCGATCGCTGCCACGATGTCGGCCGGCACCGCCCGGCCGATGCCGAGCAGGCGCGAGAGCTGGGTCTTCTCAACCGCGAGCGCCGCCATGACGGTGGCGCGGTCGAAGCCGCGATCCTCGAGCGCGATCGCGAACAGCGCCCGCTCGATGTAGCTGAGATCGGCCCGGGCCGAATTCTCCTGGCCCTGCGCGACGACGAGATCCTCGTCGGAGAGCGTCTTGACCACTGCCCGGATCGGCCGGCCGAGCTCGATCGCCGCCCGCAGGCGGCGGTGGCCGTAGGCGACTTGGTAGCGGCCGGCCTCGGTCGGGTGCGGCCGCACCAGGATCGGCACCTGCTGGCCGCGCTCGCGGATCAGCGCCACGAAGGCAGCGTGCTCCTCCGGATCGACCGACAGGCGGTCCTTCACGAACGAGCCGTCGACGAGCGCGGTCTCGAGCTCGACCACCCGGTCGCCGGAGGCCACCATGGCGCGGGCTTCCGCCGCCGCGCTGGCGATGCGCCCGAGGCTGCGCCCCATGGCGCCGACGGCACCGGAGCGCACCAGCGGTCGGGGCGCCTCCGGGGTGGGATCGGGCACCGGCGTCTCGGCCGGGTTGCCAGCTGGCAACTCCGCCGGCGGCGTCTCGCGGTCGAGGGATCGGGCGCCGAGCGCGGCGCGGAGGGCGTCCTTGCGCTTCATGACGGCACGCGTCCCCAGGCGCGGTGCATCAAGGCCTCGATCTCGCCGTTGACCCCGTCGAGCGCCTCGATCGCCCGGTCGTAGGTGGCGCGGGTGAAGCTCTCGCGGCCGATCTCGTACAGGGTCTGCTTCGACAGGCCGGCATCCGACACGGCGGTCGATTTCAGCATCAGGTGGGTGAGCACCCGCTCGCGAAACAGCGAGCGCATGAAGCCGACCATCTGGGTCTGGGGGGCGTCGGACGGCTCGTAGCGGGTCACGACGTAGCGCAGGAAGTCGTAGTCGAGATCGGCCCCGGCCTCCTGCACCACGCCGAGGAGATCGGAGGCCATCAGCAGGAACTGGCACATCGACATCACGTCGAGCATCTGCGGATGCACCGTCACCAGCATCGCGGTGGCGGCGCAGAGCGCGCCCAGCGTCAGGAAGCCGAGCTGCGGCGGACAGTCGAGGATCATCACGTCGTAATCGTCGGCGACGCTGCCGAGCGCCGTGGCGATGCGGCCGAAGAACGGCTCGGCATTGCGGTCGGCCAGCACCCGCGGGGTGTCGTGCTCGAACTCCATCAGTTCGAGGTTGCCCGGCACGAGGTCGAGCCCCGGGAAGTAGGTCTTGCGCACCACTTCGGAGAGCGGCTTCTGCTCGTCGTCATGGCGGATCGCGGCATAGAGGGTCTGGTTCGGGCCGACGTCGAATTCCGGCTGGTAGCCGTGGAGCGCGGTCAGCGAGGCCTGCGGGTCGAGGTCGACGGCGAGCACCCGGTAGCCGCGGAGCGCCAGGTACTGGGCGAGATGCGCCGCCGTGGTGGTCTTGCCCGACCCGCCCTTGAAGTTCACCACCGCCAGCACCTGGCAATGCTCGGTGCCGGAGCGGTGGGGCACGTAGCGCTTCGATTTCGGTCCGTCGTCGAGGAGCTGGCGCAGCTCGTTGATCTGGCCGAGCGTATAGGAGCGGCGCCCGCCCGGGCCGATCTCCGGCTGCGGGCCCTTGCTGGCGAGCGAGAGCTGGCGCAGGTAGCCGTCCGCCACGCCGATCAGCTTCGCCGCCTCGCCTGAGGAGAACGAGCGCAAGAGCTTGTGCGAGGCCGGCGGGAAGAGGGTGCGTCGGAGCGCATTCAGCTCGCTCGACAGGGCGCTGCCGTCCTCGGCGATGATCCGGGTGATCGAGGGACGGTCGGAGGCTGCGGCGTTTGCCTGCTCCTGCGGCACATCTGGCATTTACGGTACTCGGGCGCATCGCGGAAAAATTCCGTAAGACGATGCCAGCGTGGCCGTGGTGAGGCAAACGGTTTTTGGTTAACGATCCTTAACCGGCCTGACGGCGGCCGCGGTTGCCAGGTGGCAACGCCCGCCGGAAGCCCAGCGTGGACGAGACCTCCCGCGCCGCGTGCCGGCAACCGCGATAGGGCTGCGCCGCGCCGTGGTTTATGCAGGCCCCGGCTTTGCGCGAGAGGAGACCGGCCGATGGCGATCCTGAGGAGCGTGGACGACCTGGAGCGAATCTACGGCGAGTTCGGTGCGGTCGGCGAGGCCTCGACCGCCAAGGTGACCGACCACGTCACGCCGCATTACCGGTGCTTCATCGCGGCGGCACCGTTCGTGTCGCTCGCAACCGTGGGGCCTGATGGGCTCGACTGCTCGCCGCGCGGCGACCGCCCGGGCTTCGTGCGCGTGGCCGATCCGACGACGCTGCTCCTGCCGGACCGCCGCGGCAACAACCGGATCGACAGCCTGCGCAACGTCGTGCGCGATCCGCGGGTCGGGCTGATGTTCCTGATCCCCGGCATCGGCAACGCGCTCAGGGTCAACGGCCGCGCGACGATCGACGACGATCCGGAGCTGTGCGCCTCCTTCGCGGTCGACGGCAAGGCACCCCGCACCGTGATGGTGATCCGGGTGGGCGAGGTCTATTTCCAGTGCGCCCGGGCGCTGATCCGCTCCGGCCTGTGGCGGGTCGACGCCCGGGTCGATCCCAGGAGCCTGCCGAGCCCGGGCGAGATCCTGGCCGAGTTGAGCGAGGGCCGGGTCGGCGGCGCAGCCTACGACGAGGCCTGGGCCGAGCGGGCGCGCCGGACGATGTGGTGACGAAAAACCCCCGCGACGCCGTGCGGCGCGCGGGGGAACGGGACGGGCGGAGGGGAGGGTGGACGGGTCAGGCCGCCCGGATGTCGCGCAGGAAGCCGTCGACCTTCTGCTTCACGCTGAGCGATTGCGTCGCCAGCTCGGCGGCGGCGCTCAGCACCTGCGAGGCGGCGCTGCCGGTCTCGCCGGAGGAGACCAGCACCCGCGACACGGTCTGCGACACGTCGCGGGTGCCGCGAGCCGCCTCGCTCGCGTTGCGTGAGATCTCGCCGGTGGCGGCGGTCTGCTGGGAGACCGTCGCGGCGATCGCGGCGCTGATCTCGCCCATCCCGGCGATGGTGCGGTCGATCTGCCGGATCGCCTCCGTCGCCTGGCCGGTGGCGGCCTGGATCGCGCCGATCTGGCCGGTGATCTCTTCCGTGGCCCGGCCGGTCTGACTCGCGAGTTCCTTCACTTCCGCCGCGACGACCGAGAAGCCGCGCCCCGCCTCGCCGGCCCGGGCCGCCTCGATGGTGGCGTTGAGCGCGAGAAGGTTGGTCTGCCCGGCGATGGTCGAGATGAGGGTGACGGCGGCGCCGATCTGGTCGGCGGCGGCCGTCAGGGCCGCCATGGCGGTACCGGTCGCCGCGGCCTCGTGCGCGGCATGGCTGGCGACCTCGTTGGAGCGCAGCACCTGCCGCTCGATTTCCCGGAGCGAGGAGACCATCTCCTCGGCCGCCGCCGCCACGGTCTGCACGTTGACCGCCGTGTGCTCGGCCGCGGCGCTCGAGGCGACGGCCTGACCGTTGGTGTCGTCGGCGATCTGGGTCATCGAGCGGGCGGTGGCGTCGAGCTCGGTCGCCGCCGAGGTGACGATCTCGAGAGAGCCGGCGATGGTGTTCTGGAAGTCGGAGACGAGACGGTCGATGCGCTGCGCGCGGGCCACGCGGCGCTGCTGCTCTGCCTCGCTCTCGCTCGTCAGGAGGTCGGCCTGGTGCGCCTTGTCGCGGAACACCGCGAGCGCCCGGTTGATCCGGCCGATCTCGTCGTCACGCTCGGTGCCGGTGATCGCCACGTCGTAGCGCCGGTCGATCAGGGCCTGGACCGTATCGAGGCAGCGCTTGAGCGGCGCTCCGATCAGGGTCCGGCTCGCCGCCGCGACGACGCCGACGAGGACGACGAGGATGAACAGTCCGCCCGCGGCGGTCTCGGCGACGCGCCGGTAGATCGGCTGGGTGAAGGCGGTGGCCGGGACGTCCATCACCAGGGCCCAGGTCGTGTTCATGCCCGGCTGGGTGAAGGGATAGACGAGGCGGACCCCGCCGTCCGGGCTGCCCCGGAGGGTGCGCGGGCGCCGGTCGGCCAAGGCGGCCGCGACCTCGGCCACGCCGATCCCGTCATAGTCCTTCATCAGGAGGTCGCTCTTCGGCGGGACGATCCACTTGCGGGCGTTCGACAGCAGCAGCACGCGCCCGCCCTCGAACGGCTTCAGGGCCGCGAACGCGGCCGCCAGCCCGTTCAACCGGATGTCGACGCCGGCCACGCCGACGACTGCGCCGTCGACCTTGAGCGGTGCGCTGATCGAGGCGACGAGCTGGCCCTGGCTGGTCACGTACGGTTCGACGAGGAGGCTTGCGCCGGACTGGATCGGGTCGCGATACCATTGCTGCGCGGGATTGACCGGGAAGGTCGCGAAGGCGAGCGTGCCGTCGTCCTTGCGGGTCCAGTACGGCGTGAACAGGCCGGCCTCGTTCTCGTAGCCCGAGCCCGTCAGGGATTTCGCCGCCCGCTTGTCGACGGTGTCCGTCATCCAGGCGCCGAAGAGGGTCGGATAATCCTGGATCAAGGCCTTGGTCGCCGCGACCACATCGACCTTGCGCACGCCGCCGCCGCTCAGCTGGCCCGACATCGTGGCGGCGAGCGCCCGGCTGGCGGAGATCGCGTCCACGATCTGGATCGAGGTTTCTGCCGTGGTGCCGGCGGCCTTTTCCGTGGCGAGTTGCAGGATCTCGGCGTTCGTCCGCTCGGCCGCCGTCCATCCCGCGACACCGACGAAGACGAGGACGGTCAGGCCGATCGCCGAGCCGGCCATGAGCGTCAATTTACTGGACAGGCTGCCCTTGTGAATCATCGATCGGTCCCACCATCACCGATGCTCATTGATCGATGACGATGGTTAATAAATCACCGGATCGGAGACCATTTTCGTAACCGAAGGATTCGAAATCGCATATCGGCATGGACGGCCGGCCATGCCGGGCGTTACACCACGCGATTACTCCCGATCCAGGAGTGATTCCGCCCGCGACACCTGCGGCAGGACCTCGCCGGGCGGGCCCGAGGCGACGATCCGGCCGTCCTCCAGGACGTGCACCGTGTCGGCCCCGGCGAGGCTGGTGAGACGGTGGGCGATCATGATCAGGGTGCGGGTGCCGGCGAGCCCCTGGACCGCCCGCATCACCACGCCCTCGGTCTCCTCGTCGAGGGCGGAGGTCGCCTCGTCGAACACGATCACGTCGGGGTCGTGGTAGAGCGCCCGGGCGATGCCGATGCGCTGGCGCTGGCCGCCGGAGAGCCGGGCGCCGCGCTCGCCGACGCGGGTCGCGTAGCCTTCCGGCAGGGCGGCGACGAAGTCGTGCGCCCCGGCGAGCCGCGCCGCCCGCTCCACCGCCGCATCGTCGATCGCGTCGAGCCCGAAGGCGATGTTGTCCGCGATGGTGCCGTCGACGAGGAAGATGTCCTGCGGCACGTAGCCGATGCGGTTCTGCCAGGCCGGCAGGGTCGTGGCGTCGAGCGCGACCCCGTCCACCGCGAGGCGGCCGGTCGTGGGCGTGAGGAAGCCGAGGATCAGCCCGATCAGGGTCGACTTGCCAGAGCCGGTGCGGCCGACGAGGCCGACCGTGGCGTGGGCGGGGATGACGAGGTCGATGCCCGTGAGTGCCGGACGGCCGGGCTCGTAGTCGAACCCGACGCGCTCGAGGCGGATCGCGTCGCGGAACGGCAGCCGCTCGGGGGTACGGCGGACGGTCTCCCGTTCGCCGGCGAGGCCGTCGACCACGAGCCGCACCGCCGGCAGGGTGAAGCGCAGGAGCGCGAGCGCGTTGAACACGTTCTGGAACGCCGGCAGCATCCGGTAGCCCGCGAAGGCGAACAGGCCGAGCAGCGGCAGGAGGCCGGCGGTGTCTAGCCCCTGCGAGAGCGCGAACAGCACCACCACGATGACCCCGCCGAAGGCCAGGGCCTCGATGACGAAGCGCGGCAACTGCCCGGTGAGCAGGCTCTCGGCGCTCGCCTGCGCGTAGGCCCGGGCCGGAGCCTCGAACCGGCTCGCGAAGGTCTCCGCCCGGCCGTAGAGCTTGAGCTCGGTCAGGCCGCCGATCGTCTCGTGCACCACCCGGAACCGGCCCTCGTTGCCGGCGACCGCCCGGGCGCCGATGCGGGCGAGCCGCGCCCGCACCACCAGGAAGATGCCGACATAGAGCCCGCCGAACCCGGCCCCGAGGATCAGCGCGAGGCGCGGCGAGACGACGAGCAGAAAGACGATGACGGCGGTGGCCGAGGTCGCCCGCGAGGCGATGACCGTGGCGGGGGTCAGCACGCCGACGACGAGGCGGTCGGTCTCGCTCAGGATCGTCTTGGCGAGCTCGGCGCTGTTGGCGGTGGAGAAGAACAGCCGCTCCCGGTCGACGGTGCGAAACAGCAGCCGCCGGGCGAAGCCGTAGCCGACGGCGTGGCTGAAGCGCAGCTGGGCGTAGGTGAGCCCGGCATTGACGCAGGAGGTGACGAGGATCGCGCTCAGCGCGCCGAGCCCGACGACGATCAGGAAGCCGCGGTCGTCGGCGAGCCCGAGCCCGTCGCGGATCGCACCCAGCGCCGGGATGCGTGAGGCCGCCGCCGGATCGCCGACGAGGGTCAGGAACGGCACCACCGAGGCGACGCCGACCACCTCGAGCAGGGCGGCGAGCGCCAGCCCGGCCCCGATCAGCCCGGCGCGGCGGCGCTCGCGCGGGGTCATGGCGCGGAGAAGGTCGATCAGGGCGCGCATCGCGGACTCGTCGGAACGTCGTCGGGGGAGGGGAGGGCGATCAGCGGGTGGAGGACCGCGCGAGGCCGGGCAGGCGGCGGGCCAGCAATCCGGCGCCGCGCAGGACCTCGCCGGCCTCCCGCACGGACAGCCGCGCCAGCGCCTGGACGAGGCGCAGCGGCACCTGCGCGCAGAAGGCCGTGGCGACGAGGGCGAGCGCGGTCGCCCGGCCGTGATGCTTGGCGGCGTAGCGGATCTGGCTCTCGAGGAAGCAGGCCAGCCGATGCGCCTTGGCCGCCCGGGTGGTGCCCTGGCCCTCGTGCCGCACGGAGATGCCGGCGAGGTGGCGCACCGCGAAGCCCGCGTCCCAGGCGCGGGCGCAGAGATCGACATCCTCGTAATAGACGAAGAAGCGCTCGTCGAAGCCGCCAAGCGCCGTAAAGAGCGAGCGGCGGATCATCAGGAAGGCGCCCATCACCTGATCGACCGGCCGCTCGTCGGCGTGGTCCCACTCGGTCATGAAGTGGGAGGGGACGAGGCCGGCCCGGTCGAGGAGCAGCGCCTGGCCGAGGAGCGAGCGGGCGGTCGGCCGCCGGGCGCAGGCGCGCTGCACGGCACCCGCGTCGTCGAGGAGCTGCGCCCCGACGATGCCGGTGGCCTCGTCCGCCGTCAGGGCCGCGCGGGCGCCGAGCAGCGCCTCGGCGGTGACCCGCGCGTCGGGGTTGAGAAACAGGATCGCGGCGGCCTCGCCCCGCGCCGCGCCGGCGTTGCAGGCACGGCCGAAACCCTGGTTGTCGGGGTTGGCGACCACGGCCGGGCCGTGGCGCAGGCGCGCCAGCCCCTCCAGCGAGCCGTCGCTCGAGGCGTTGTCGACCACGACGACGTGCAGGGCGAGGGCGTCGCCGAGGGCGGCTTCGGCTGCCGCCAGGCTGGCGAGGCAGGCCCGCAGCAGCGCGCCGCCGTTCCAGTTGACGATCACCACGTCGAGGGCGGGGGTCACGGGCGTCATGACAATCCCTTCGGCGGCCCGAGCCGGCCGCGCAGGCCGTCGATCACCGCGCCGGCGAGCCGCATCGCGACGGCGGGGCGGTAGCCGGAATCGGCCCAGACGAGCAGGGCCTGGAGCGGCAGGTAGGTGGCCTGGCGCATCGTCCAGCGCCGGGGCACGTGCGGCAGCCGCCAGGCATAGACGCTGTTGCGCAGGTAGGCCGCCATGCGAAACAGCGGCTGGCGCGGCATCTCGATCCCGAGCGCCCGCAGGCGGATCACCCCGGCGCCGACCCGGTGGGGGAGGGCGGTCCCGGGCTCCATCCAGCAGGCATGGCCTCGGGCCCAGGCGCGAAAGCACCATTCGAGGTCGACGCCGTCGATGAAGAAGTCGCTGCGGAACGGGCCGATCGCCGCGTAGGCGGCGAGGTCGACGAGGGAGCCCGAGGTCGCCAGGAACTCCACCGGCACGAGCCCGCCGCGATCCGGCACGCCCGGCCGGCGCGGATAGGCCGGCGCCTTGCGGCCGGGCGCCGCCTCCGGCCGCGGGCCGACGACCGCCGGAGGCGGGTGCGACCCGCGCAGCCGCGCCATCGCCGCCTCGAGGTCCGAGACCTGATCGGGCGTGAAGGCGGCGTCCTGGTCGAGGAGCAGCACCTGGGCCGCGCCTGCCGCGGCGGCGGCCCGCGCGATCGCGTCGAGGGCGCCGCCGACCCCGATATTGCCGTCCCCCGACAGGACCAGGCCGCCGCCGGCGCGCAGCCGGGCCGCCGCCTCGGGCGGCAGGCCGCCATTGTCGAACACGATCGTCCGCCGCGGCTCGGCCTCGGCCCGGGCGAGGAGGGCGGCGACCTGCTCCGGCGTCGGCCGGAAGACCGTGACGCCGATGGCGACCGGGGAGGGGAGGGGCGGGGGCGAGGTTTCGGGCATGCTCGATCGGAGGGGGGCGGCCCGTCGCCCTAGGGCCGTCGGATCACGCCGGTCAATACGCCGCCGCGGCAGCGGAATTGCGGCGATCCGGCCTGCACGCCGATTTCGGCCCCTCGCCTCGATCACCCGTGGACCCAAGCCGAGGCCCGGTTTCCTTGGAACTGAGAATCCATATCGTGCCGCCGCAATGGTTTATGATCTCGCTACCGTCCGGCTCCCGACCGCCTGGCGGCGCCTCGCCGCGCCGCTGGAGGCGGCGTCCGACGAGCTCGTGCGCCTCGACGAGCGGCTCGTCCGGACCGAGCCGGTGCTCGCCGACGGTGCCCGGGCGCGGGCGCACCTGTTCGACGCTCAGGCCGCCCTGCACCTCGACGGCGAGCTCGTCGCCCTGGAGGATCTGGTGCTGCACGAGGCGGCGATGGACGTGCGCCGCCCGAACCTGGCGCTCGGACGCGCCGTCGCGGTGCTGGCCGAGCGCCGCCGGCTCGCCGCCGCGCCCCCGGGCTGGGCCTTTTCCGCGGAGGGCTGGGCCCTGCTCGCCGGTTCCGACCCGCGCATGCCGGCAGACGACGAGGAGGGCGGCTCGCTGGAGGCGGACGCCTTCGACGACGACTTCGCGGCCATCGACCGCCTCCTCGCCCGCACCCGCCGCACCCTCGCGGCGCACGAGACGGGGGCGCCGATCCCGGCCGGTGCCGCGGAGGACGACCCGGTCGCCGCCTGGCGCCGGGTGCTCGACGAGACCCGCGACCTGCCGGCGGTCCTGGCCGCCGCCGTCGCCCTCGATGCCTGGCTGGTCCTCGATCCGGCGCCGCGCCAGGGCCATCGCGGGCCGCTTGCCGCGGCGGCCCTGCTGCGGGCCCGGGGCAAGGCGCGGGCCCACCTGCCCGCCCTGGCGCTGGGCCTGCGCGAGAGCCGGGCGCGCTGGTCGCGGGCGCTGCCGCTTCCCGAGCGCCTGGCCGGCCTTCTGGGCGCGGTCGAGACCGCCGCCCGCCTGATGGGACGCGACCTCGATCGCCTGGCCCTCGCCCGCGAGGTGATGCTGCGCGCCTGCGCCGGCAAGCGCCGGACCTCGCGCCTGCCGCAACTCGTCGACTTGTTCGTCGGCACCCCGCTGGTGACGGTGGCGAGCGCGGCGCGAGCGCTCGCCGTCACCCCGCAGGCTGTGGAGGGGATGCTGGCGGAACTGGGATCGGCCCGGCCGCGGGAGTTGACGGAACGGCGGCGGTACCGGGCGTGGGGGATCGTGTGAGGATGGGGGGCGCCTTGATGGAACTGACACCCTCCGTGTCATTCCGGGGCCGCGAAGCGGAGCCCGGATTCGCAGGTGGGGCAGGATAAAGCGGATGCGTACCGTTTCATTCCATCCCAACCAGGAGCCTGATCAACATGCTTCGTCCTACCCGCCACCTCATCCTGAGGTGTTGGCGATCGCAGATCGCACGCGATCGAAGATCGACTGACCTCGAAGGAGGGCTCCAGAAAGCCCCGAGACTTCTGGAGCCCTCCTTCGAGGCTCGTTTCACTCGCACCTCAGGATGAGGTCTCGGATTGGAGAGAAGACGAAGCTTGCGCGGGCTTCCCGCCCTTGCCGTGCGCTGGGCAGCACCGACCTGGGACGACCCGATCCCACCCGATTGCGCCCACCCCCGCTTCCCCCGACAATGCGCACCCCCGCGCCCCGGCGCGCAAGAAGCGCCCCGGCGGGCCAACACCAAGGCATGCGCGTCGTGATCGACCAGGTTTCCCAGCGCCAGCAGGACATCCTCGCCCTCGCCCGCCTGCACGGGCGGGTCAGCGTCGAGGAACTGGCGGCGCGGTTCGAGGTGACGCCGCAGACGATCCGCAAGGATCTCAACGAGTTGTGCGACAGCCGGCTCCTGTCGCGCATCCACGGCGGCGCCGTGGTGGCCTCGGGCGTCGAGAACGTGTCCTACGAGGCCCGCCGCCTCGTCGCCCACGGCGAGAAGCGGGCGATCGGCGAGGCGGCGGCAAGGCTCATCCCCAATAGCGCGTCGCTGTTCATCAACATCGGCACCACCACCGAGGAGGTGGCGCGCGCGCTCGGCGACCACGAGGACCTGCTGGTCATCACCAACAACCTCAACGTCGCGACCCTGCTCTACCGACATCCGAAGATGAGCCTGATCGTCGCCGGTGGGCCGGTGCGGCGGGCCGACGGGGCGGTGATCGGCTCGGCGGCGGTCGACTTCATCAACCAGTTCAAGGTCGACTACGCGGTGATCGGCGCCTCGGCGATCGACGAGGACGGCACGCTGCTCGATTTCGACTACCGCGAGGTCCGCGTCGCCCGCGCCATCATCGAGAATGCCCGGCGGGTGATCCTGGTCGCCGACAAGCTGAAGCTGGAGCGATCGGCGCCGATCCGGGTCGGCCACCTGCGCGAGCTCGACTACTTCGTCACCGACGCGCTGCCCTCCGCGAACCTGCGCGAGATGTGCGCGGCCCACCGCGTCGCCCTGGTCGAGGCCGGTGCCGAGGCGCCCGCGCAGGAGACCTCCGACGCCGCGGAATAGGCGAAACCGAAAGCCATCGACTTTCGTTCGCACCCGTTCGCTTTCGGTTTCGCTTGCGTCGATCCGCGCCCGCGTCTAGATTCGCGCCAGGATGCAAACGAAAGAGCCGAAAGGCTCCGACAGGGAGGTGGCCTTGGCCCCCAGCTTGGCCCCCAGGCAGCAGCCCGGCGATACGCGCGGGGTGTTCGACCTCGCGGTGATCGGTGGCGGCATCAACGGCTGCGGCATCGCCCGCGACGCGGTGGGCCGCGGCGCCTCTGTGGTGCTGTTCGAGCAGAACGACCTCGCCAGCGGCACCTCCTCGACCTCGACCAAGCTGATCCACGGCGGCCTGCGCTACCTGGAGCATTACGAGTTCCGCCTGGTCCGCGAGGCCCTGATGGAGCGCGAGGTCCTGTGGGGCATGGCGCCCCACATCGTCTGGCCGCTGCGCTTCGTGCTGCCGCACCATTCCGGCCTGCGCCCCGGCTGGCTCCTGCGCCTCGGGCTCCTGCTCTACGACAACCTCGGCGGCCGCAAGCGCCTGCCCGGCACCCGCACCCTCGACCTCACCCGCGATCCGGCCGGCGAACCGCTCAAAACCGGCTTTCGCCGCGCTTTCGAATATTCGGATTGCTGGGTCGAGGATTCGCGCCTCGTGGTGCTGAACGCCCGCGACGCCGCCGAGCGCGGCGCGGTGATCCGCCCGCGCACCCGGGTCGTCACCGCCGCGCGCAGCGGCGGCCTGTGGGAGCTGACGGTCGAGGACCGGGAGACCGGGGCCCGCGACACGGTGCGGGTGCGCACCCTCGTCAACGCCGCCGGCCCCTGGGTCGCCGACGTGCTCACCGGCGTGGCGCGGGCCAATTCCTCGGAGGGCGTGCGCCTCGTCCAGGGCAGCCACATCGTGGTGCGGCGCCTGTTCCGGCACGACCGGGCCTACATCTTCCAGAACGCCGACCAGCGCATCATCTTCGCGATCCCCTACGAGCGCGACTTCACGCTGATCGGTACCACCGACCGCGACTACACGGGCGACCCCGCCGACGTGAAGGCGAGCGAGGAGGAGATCGCCTATCTCTGCGCCGCCGCCAGCGAGTACTTTCGCGATCCGGTCACCCGCGACGAGGTGGTGTGGACCTATTCGGGCGTGCGCCCGCTCTACGACGACGGCGCCTCGAAGGCCCAGGAAGCCACCCGCGACTACGTGCTGACCCTCGACGCGCCGCAGGGCCAGCCGGCGATGCTCTCGGTCTTCGGCGGCAAGATCACCACCTATCGCCGCCTCGCCGAATCGGCGCTCGACCGCCTGAAGGACCACCTGCCGGCGGCGCGTAAAGAGCCCTGGACCTCGGGCGCCGTCCTGCCGGGCGGCAACTTCCCGAAGGAGAGCTACGACGACATCGTGGCGGGGCTCGCGCGCCAGCATCCCGGCGTGCCGGAGGCGCTGGTCGCCCGGCTGGTGCGGGCCTACGGCACCGACGCCCGCGAGATCCTGAGCGGGGCCCGCTCCATGGCCGATCTCGGCCGGCTGTTCGGCGCCGACCTCACCGAGCGCGAGGTGCGCCACCTGATGCGCCGCGAATGGGCATCGCGCGCCGAGGACGTGCTCTGGCGCCGTTCGAAGCTCGGTCTTAGGGTCAACCCCGCCGAGGCCGAAGCCCTCGACGAGTTCATGCGCCGCGCCGCCGCCGCCCCCAACGCGGCCTGACAAGAAGAGACGGGAGGGCGCCATGACCCTGATCCTGGAGAACGTCACCAAGCGGGTCGGCCCCGAGACCCATATCCGCGACGTCAGCCTGACGTTGCCGAAGGGCTCGCTCAACGTGCTGCTCGGCCAGACGCTGGCCGGCAAGACCACCTTGATGCGCCTGATGGCCGGCCTCGAGGCCCCGAGCGAGGGCCGGATCGTCGCCGACGGCAAGGACGTGACCGGCCTGCCGGTGCAGCGCCGCAACGTCGCGATGGTCTACCAGCAATTCATCAACTACCCGTCCCTCTCGGTCTACGAGAACATCGCCTCGCCGATGCGGGTGGCGGGCGTGGCGAAGGGCGAGATCGAGGCGCGGGTGCAGGAGGCGGCGGGCCTGCTGCGGCTCACCCCCTACTTGAAGCGCAAGCCCCTCGAACTGTCGGGCGGCCAGCAGCAGCGCACCGCCATCGCCCGCGCGCTCTGCAAGCGCGCCGACCTCGTGCTGATGGACGAGCCGCTGGCGAACCTCGACTACAAGCTGCGCGAGGAACTGCGCGAGGAGCTGCCGCGCATCTTCGCGGCCACCGGCGCGATCTTCGTCTACGCCACCACCGAGCCGGCCGAGGCCCTGATGCTCGGCGGGCGCACCGCCACCCTGCACCAGGGCCGCGTCACGCAGGTCGGCCCGACGCCGGACGTCTACCGCCGGCCCGACGACCTCGTCACGGCAAAGGTCTTCTCCGACCCGCCGCTCAACACCCTGCGGATCGTGAAGGGCGGCGGCCGGGTCACCCTGCCGACCGGCGGCCAGATCCGGGCGACCGGCCCGCTCGCGAGCGTGCCGGACGGCGCCTACACGATCGGGTTTCGCGCCCACCACCTCGCCCTCGATCCGCTGCCCGCGGAGGCGATCGCGCTGCCCGCCACCGTCTCGGTCGCCGAGATCACCGGCTCGGAGAGCTACGTTCACGTCGATGCCGGCGAGAGCCGCCTGATCGCGCTGGTCGCCGGCGTGCGCCGGCTCGAGCCCGGCACGGCGGTGACCGCCTATCTCGACCCCCGCCACGCCCTGGTGTTCGACGAGAGCGGCCGCACCGCCGCCTTCGACCTGCCGGCGGCCGCCTGAGACGGAGGGGATCCATGGCCCGCATCACCCTCGACCATCTCGCCCACGCCTACGGCCCGAACCCGCAAGGCCCTCAGGATTACGCCCTGAAGGAGATCGACCACGTCTGGCGCCAGGGCGGCGCCTACGCGCTGCTCGGGCCGTCGGGCTGCGGCAAGTCCACGTTGCTCAACATCATCTCGGGCCTCGTCGTCCCGACCCGCGGCCGCATCCTGTTCGACGACCGCGACGTCACCACGGTGCCGACCGAGGGGCGCAACATCGCCCAGGTGTTCCAGTTCCCGGTCGTCTACGACACCATGACGGTGCGCGAGAACCTGGCCTTCCCGTTGAAGAACCGGCGCGTGGCGCCGGCCACCATCCGGTCGCGGGTCGAGGAGATCGCCGGGCTTCTCGATCTCACCCGGGTGCTGGACCGCCGCGCCAACAACCTGACGGCGGACATGAAGCAGAAGATCTCGCTCGGCCGGGGCCTCGTGCGCCCGGACGTGGCGGCGATCCTGTTCGACGAGCCGCTCACCGTCATCGACCCGCACCTGAAATGGCAGCTGCGCTCGACCCTGAAGGAGCTTCACCGCAAGCTCGACCTGACGATGATCTACGTCACCCACGACCAGACCGAGGCGCTGACCTTCGCCGACACGGTGGTGGTGATGCATGACGGGGCGGTGGTGCAGACCGGCACGCCGGACGAGCTGTTCGAGCGCCCGGCCCACACCTTCGTCGGCCACTTCATCGGCTCGCCCGGCATGAACCTGCTGCCGGCCGAGGTGCAGGGCGCGACCGCGACGATCGAGGGCCACGCCATCCCGCTCGCGCGCCACTATCCGGAGCTGCCCAAGGGCAAGCGCATCGAGCTCGGTGTGCGGCCCGAATACGTGCATCTGGCGCCCAAGGGCCTCGGGCTCCCGGTGCAGGTCAAGCGCATCGACGATATCGGCCGCCAGCGCCTCGCCCGGGTCGAGCTGGGGGGGCGCTCCCTCGTCGCCACGGTGGCGGAGGGCCAGAGCCTCGACGGAGCGGAAGCGGCGCTGGCCCTCGATCCGCGCCAGATCCACATCTACGCCGACGGCGCCCTGGTGCCGGGAGAGGCCGCATGACCAAGACCGTCAACCAGAAGGCCTGGCTCCTCGTCCTGCCGGTCTTCGCCGTCGTCGCCTTCTCGGCGGTGCTGCCGCTGATGACGGTGGTCAACTACTCGTTCCAGGACACGTTCGGGAACAACCAGTTCTTCTGGAACGGCCTCGGCTGGTTCCAGGAATTGCTCGACCCGTCGAGCCAGTTCGGCGAGCGCTTCTTCGATTCGCTGTGGCGCAACCTGCTCTTTTCCGCGATCATCCTGGCGATCGAGGTGCCGCTCGGCATCGCGGTGGCGCTGTCGATGCCGCGGGAGGGCCGCTCGGTCGCCTTCTGCCTCGTGCTGATGGCGCTGCCGCTCCTCATCCCGTGGAACGTCGTCGGCACGATCTGGCAGGTCTTCGCCCGCACCGATATCGGGCTGTTGGGCGCGACCCTCAACGGCCTCGGCATCGACTACAACTACGCCGGCTCGGCGCTCGCCGCCTGGGTCACCATCGTGACCATGGACGTCTGGCACTGGACGAGCCTCGTCGCGCTGCTGTGCTATGCCGGCCTCAAGTCGATCCCCGACGCCTACTACCAGGCCGCCCGCATCGACGGGGCGAGCCAGTGGGCGATCTTCCGCACCATCCAGCTGCCGAAGATGCGCCGGGTCCTGCTCATCGCCGTGCTGCTGCGCTTCATGGACTCGTTCATGATCTACACCGAGCCCTTCGTGCTCACCGGCGGCGGGCCCGGCAACGCCACGACCTTCCTGTCGATCGACCTCGTCAAGCTGGCGCTGGGCCAGTTCGACCTCGGCCGGGCGGCGGCGATGTCGCTGGTCTACAACCTGATCATCCTGAGCGTCTGCTGGGTGTTCTACACCGTGATGACCAACGTGGACGCCGGCAACCGCACGGTGCTGGCCGACGATCCCGCGGACGCGGCCGCCTCCGGCAGCCTGCCCCAGGCCACCACCATCCCGCTCGACCGGAGGGCCGCCTGATGCGCCCGCGCCACGTCGTGATGACGCTCTATCTCCTGTTCCTGATGGTCCCGATCTACTGGCTCGTGAACATGAGCCTGAAGACCAACCAGGAAATCAATTCCGGCATGACGCTCTGGCCGCATGCGATCACGTTCGACAACTACATCCGGATCTTCACCGACCCGAGCTGGTACGGCGGCTACCTGAACTCGCTGTCCTACGTGGCGATCAACACGGTGCTGTCGATCGGCCTGGCGCTGCCGGCGGCCTACGCCTTCTCGCGCTACAGCTTCATCGGCGACAAGCACCTGTTCTTCTGGCTGCTCTCGAACCGGATGGCGCCGCCGGCGGTGTTCGCGCTGCCGTTCTTCAACCTCTACTCGGCGGTCGGCCTGTTCGACACGCCCTGGGCCGTGGCGCTGGCCCACTGCCTGTTCAACGTGCCGCTGGCGGTGTGGATTCTCGAAGGCTTCATGTCGGGCGTGCCCCGCGAGATCGACGAGACCGCGGCGATCGACGGCTACTCGTTCCCGCGCTTCTTTACGAAGATCTTCATGCCGCTGATCGCGTCGGGCATCGGCGTCGCCGCCTTCTTCTGCTTCATGTTCTCCTGGGTCGAGCTCTTGCTCGCCCGCACCCTCACCTCGGTCGACGCCAAGCCCATCGCCGCCACCATGACCCGCACGGTCTCGGCCGCCGGCATGGATTGGGGCCTGCTCGCCGCGGCCGGTGTCCTCACCATCGTGCCGGGCGCCCTCGTGATCTGGTTCGTGCGCAACTACATCGCCAAGGGCTTCGCCCTCGGCCGGGTGTGATCGGGGAGAGCCAAGATGCCTGATTTCGCCTGGATGGCCTGGACCTGGCAGACCGCCGTGTTCTTCGCGGTCATCGCCGGCCTTCTCGCCCTGATGACCGCGCTCGCCGTCTGGCGGCCGGAGACCGAGAAGGTCGGGATCCTGCGGATCCCGACGACCCGGGGCGACCGGCTGTTTCTGACGCTGGTCGGTACCGCCTTCATCAATCTCGCCTGGCTCGGCCTCGTCGGCCCGAGCCTCGAATGGGCGCTCGCGCTCTCGCTCGTCTACGGCGCGGCGATGTTCCGCTTCGCCTGAGGCGTCCGGCCGCGACATCGCTTCGTCACGGAGCGATGCGCAAGACCAAAAGAGACCGACGGGCCCGCCCGGGCAGGCCCGGCGAACAATCCACCAGGGAGGGACCATCCATGAAACGCCACACTCTGCTCACCGCCGCGAGCGCGCTGGCGCTCAGCCTCGCCGCCGGCCACGCCTTCGCCGGCATGGAGGAGGCCAAGCGCTGGGTCGACACCGAGTTCCAGCCCTCGACCCTGTCGAAGGAAGAGCAGCTCAAGGAGATGCAGTGGTTCATCGATGCGGCGAAGCCCTTCGCCGGCATGGAGATCAACTTCGTCTCCGAGACCATCACCACGCACGAGTACGAGGCCCGCACGCTGGCGAAGGCCTTCTCGGAGATCACCGGGATCAAGGTGCGCCACGACCTCCTGCAGGAGGGCGACGTGGTCGAGAAGATCCAGACCCAGATGCAGTCGGGCAAGAACATCTACGACGGCTGGATCAATGATTCCGACCTCGTCGGCACCCATTTCCGCTACGGCCAGACCGTGGCGCTCTCCGACTTCATGACCGGTGAGGCCAAGGACGTCACCTCGCCGACCCTCGACCTCGACGATTTCATCGGCAAGTCCTTCGGTACCGGCCCGGATAACAAGCTCTACCAGCTGCCCGACCAGCAGTTCGCCAACCTGTACTGGTTCCGCTACGACTGGTTCACCCGTGCCGACCTCAAGCAGAAGTTCAAGGCCAAGTACGGCTACGAGCTCGGCGTGCCGGTCAACTGGTCGGCCTACGAGGACATCGCCGAATTCTTCACCAACGACGTGAAGGAGATCGACGGCGTCAAGGTCTATGGCCACATGGACTACGGCAAGAAGGACCCGTCCCTCGGCTGGCGCTTCACCGACGCGTGGCTGTCGATGGCCGGCAACGGCGACAAGGGCCTTCCGAACGGCAAGCCGGTCGATGAGTGGGGCATCCGCATGGAGGGCTGCCGCCCGGTCGGCTCCTCGATCGAGCGCGGCGGCGACACCAACGGCCCGGCCGCGGTCTACTCGGTGACGAAGTACGTCGAGTGGCTGAAGAAGTACGCCCCGCCCCAGGCCGCCGGCATGACCTTCTCCGAATCGGGTCCGGTGCCGTCGCAGGGCAACGTCGCCCAGCAGATGTTCTGGTACACCGCCTTCACCGCCGACATGGTCAAGCCCGGCCTGCCGGTGATGAACCAGGACGGCACGCCGAAGTGGCGCATGGCGCCCTCGCCGAAGGGCCCGTACTGGAAGGAGGGCATGAAGCTCGGCTACCAGGATGCCGGCTCGCTCACCCTGCTGAAGTCGACCCCGCTCGAGCGCCGCAAGGCGGCCTGGCTCTACCAGCAGTTCATCGTCTCGAAGTCGGTCAGCCTGAAGAAGAGCCATGTCGGCCTCACCTTCATCCGCGAGAGCGACATCTGGGACAAGTCCTTCACCGAGCGGGCGCCGAAGCTCGGCGGCCTGGTCGAGTTCTACCGCTCGCCGGCCCGCACGCAGTGGACCCCGACCGGCGTGAACGTGCCGGACTACCCCAAGCTCGCCCAGCTGTGGTGGCAGAACATCGGCGACGCCTCCTCGGGCGCCAAGACCCCGCAGGCGGCGATGGACGCGCTCGCCAACGCCCAGGACGACGTGATGGCGCGCCTCGAGCGCTCCAAGGTCCAGGGCGAGTGCGGCCCGAAGCTCAACCCCAAGACCTCGGCCGAGCACTGGTACGAGCAGGCCAAGAAGGACGGCACGCTGGCGCCCCAGCGCAAGCTCGCCGACGAGAAGCCGAAGGGTGAGACGATCGACTACGACACCCTGATCAAGAGCTGGCCGGCTTCGCCTCCGAAGCGCGGCTGACGCCGAGGGAGCCGGGGCGCTCAAGCCCCGGCTCCCTTCCGCGATGATCCGGGTCTCGCCAGGATGGCGGCAACCGCCGCGCGCGTCGCGAGGGAAACCGTCACGGCGGAACCTCCACCCCTCCGACGAGCGCAGAACCGATGTCCTCCCTCATCCTCGCCATCGACCAGGGCACCACCTCCTCGCGCGCCCTGCTGTTCCGGCCCGACACCTCGATCGCCGGCCTCGCCCAGGCGGAGTTCCCGCAGCATTTCCCGGCTTCGGGCTGGGTCGAGCACGAGCCGGAGGACCTCTGGCGCACGACCCTCGAGACCTGCCGGGCGGCGATGAAGCAGGCCGGGGTGACGGCGCGGGACATCGCGGCGATCGGCATCACCAACCAGCGCGAGACGACGCTGGTCTGGGACAAGCGCACCGGCGAGGCGGTGCACCGGGCCATCGTGTGGCAGGACCGGCGCTCGGCCGGGATCTGCGCCCGCCTGAAGGAGGCCGGCCACGAGCCGCTGGTCACGGCCAGGACCGGCCTGATCCTCGACCCCTACTTCTCCGGCACCAAGATCGCCTGGATCCTCGACAACGTGCCCGGCGCCCGCGCCCGGGCCGAGGCCGGCGAGCTCGCCTTCGGCACCGTCGATTCGTACCTGCTGTGGCGCCTCACCGGTGGGCGGCTCCACGTCACCGACGCCACCAACGCCTCGCGCACGCTCCTCTTCGACATCCATCGCGGCGCCTGGGACGAGGAGCTGATGGCGCTCCTGGGCGTCCCGGCCTCGATGCTGCCGGAGGTGCGCGATTCCTCCGGCGATTTCGGCGAGACCGACCCGGCGCTGTTCGGCGCGTCGATCCCGATCCGGGGCGTGGCCGGCGACCAGCAGGCGGCGGTGGTCGGCCAGGCCTGCTTCCGGCCCGGCATGGTCAAGTCGACCTACGGCACCGGGTGCTTTGCCCTCCTCAACACCGGCGACCAGCCGGTCGCCTCGAAGAACAAGCTCCTCACCACCATCGCCTACCAGCTGAACGGCCGGCGTACCTACGCGCTCGAAGGCTCGATCTTCGTCGCCGGTGCGGCGGTGCAGTGGCTGCGCGACGGGCTCGGAATCATCGAATCGGCGGCCGAGACCGGGGCGCTCGCCGAGCGGGCCGACCCGGCGCAGGAGGTCTATCTTGTGCCGGCCTTCGTCGGACTCGGCGCGCCCCACTGGGAGCCCGACGCCCGCGGCGCCCTGTTCGGACTGACCCGCGGCACCGGCCCGGCCGAGCTCGCCCGCGCCGCGCTCGAGAGCGTGTGCTATCAGACCGCCGACCTCCTGGCCGCCATGCGGGCCGACTGGCCGGACGGGGAGGGGAGCGCCACGGTGCTCAGGGTCGATGGCGGCATGGTCGCCTCCGACTGGACGATGCAGCGCCTCGCCGACCTGCTGGCCGCCCCGGTCGACCGGCCCGAGGTGAAGGAAACGACCGCCTTGGGCGCCGCCTACCTCGCGGGGCTGGCCTGCGGCCTCTACCCGGAGCCCGAGCACTTCGCCGACCATTGGCGCCTGGAGCGCCGCTTCGCCCCGGCGATGGAGCCGACCATGCGAGAGCGTCGGCTCGCCGGCTGGCGCAAGGCCGTGAGCTGCCTGGTGGGGAAGTAGGGCGATAAGAGAAGGGGGCCTTTCGGCCCCCTTTCCGTTCCTACTTCTCCAGCCGCGCGAGCAGGCTCGACGTGTCCCAGCGCCCGCCGCCCAGGCTCTGCACGTCGGCGTAGAACTGGTCGACCAAAGCCGTCACCGGCAGCCTGGCCTTGTTGCGGCGGGCCTCGGCGAGCACGATCGACAGGTCCTTGCGCATCCAGTCGACGGCGAAGCCGAACTCGAACTTGCCCTCGTTCATGGTCTTGCCGCGGTTCTCCATTTGCCAGGAGCCGGCGGCGCCCTTGGAGATCACGTCGAGCACCGCCTCAATGTCGAGCCCGGCCCGCTTGCCGAAATGCACCGCCTCCGACAGGCCCTGGACGAGGCCCGCGATGCAGATCTGGTTCATCATCTTGGCGAGCTGGCCGGCGCCGACGGGCCCCAGCAGCCGGCAGGCGCGGGCATACGACCCGATCACCGGCTCGACCCGCGCGAAGGTCTCCGCGTCGCCGCCGCACATGACCGTCAGCACGCCGTTCTCGGCGCCCGCTTGGCCGCCGGAGACCGGGGCGTCGATGAAGCCGAAGCCGGCCTGTTCGGCCGCCGCCGCGAGCTCGCGGGCGACCTCCGCCGAGGCGGTGGTGTGATCGACGAAGACCGTGCCCTTGCCCATCGCCGAGAAGGCGCCGTCCGGCCCGGTGGTGACCTGGCGCAGGTCGTCGTCGTTGCCGACGCAGGCGAAGACGATCTCCTGGCCTTCCGCCGCCTCGCGGGGCGTCGCCGCGGCCTTGCCGCCATGGGCACCCACCCACTCGTCGGCCTTGGCCTTGGTGCGGTTGTAGACCGTGACGTCATGGCCCTTGGCGGCGAGGTGGCGGGCCATCGGCCCCCCCATCACGCCGAGACCCAGAAACGCGACCTTTGCCATGCGCTCGTCCTCCCACGCCGTCGTCCCGCGGCGCTCGGCCCCCGGTGTAGTGAGCCGCGCCCACGCCCGTCAAACCGGCGCGCCGCCTCTCCCCGCACGATCGCGCCCGGGGAGGGCCGATCCGTCACTTCGTGTCGAACGGGACGTATTTCGCCCGGATGCGGTCGTAGCGCCCATCGGCGTCGAGCGCCGCGAGCGCGCGGTCGAAGGCCTCGCGCAGGGCGGTGTCGCCCTTGCGCAGGCCGATGCCGGCGCCCTCGCCGAGCAGCGGCTCGCCGGCCGGCACGTCGCCGACGAGGCGGCAGCAGGCCTCGCCCTCGGGCCGGGAGAGGAAGGTGGTGAGCTCGAGCTTGTCGCCGAGCACCAGGTCGACCCGCCCGGCCCGCAGGTCCAGGGTCGCGTCGGCGAGGGTGTCGAAGGTACGGATCGTGGCGCCCGGCACCCGCTGCTCCAGGAAGGCGACCTGCGGCCCGTGCGCCGCCACGCCGATCGTGAGCCCCTTCAGGGCCGCCGGGGTCGGGTTCGCCAGGGAGGAGTCCCGCCGCGCCACGTAGGAGAACGGAACCCGCAGGTACGGCTTGGTGAAGGCGATGCGGGCGGCCCGCTTCGGGGTGATCGCCATCGCCGCCATGATGGCGTCGTACTCGCCGGCCTCCAGGCCCTTGATGATGCCGTCCCACTGGTGGAGCACGACCGTGCAGGTGAGCCGGGCCTCGGCGCACAAGGCCCGGGCGAGGTCGACCTCGAATCCCGCCGGCTTGCCGTCCTCGACGTAGTTGAACGGCGGACGGCCGCCCTCGGTGGCGATGCGCACCGGGGAGGGCGGGGGCGGCGAGGGCGCATCCTCGGCGAGGGCCGGCGGGGCGGCCAGCAGCGACAGGAGCAGGAGGCGGGAGAGCAGGCGGCTCATCCGGCAGGGTTCTCTCGTGGAGGACGATCGTCCGGGGGCATCTCGGACCGGGCCCGATGCGGGATCGGGCACGGCGGCGCGGACCCTGCCACGGTGACGCCCGCGGACGCAACTCGCGCGGTCCGCCGGGCGCCCGGCCCCGCCGGCGCTAACCCCCTGTCAGGGTTAACTGCTCCTTAGACAATCGCGCGCTCTCATCCGGTCATGCGCCTGAGCTTCCGCCCGCCTCATCCCTCCCGCGACCGCGCCGACGCGGTCGAGATCCTGCCCCCGCTCGCCGTCGCCGGGCCGGCGGCCGGGGAGCCGGAGCGCGACGCGGACCGGGCCGGGCGCGACGCCGTCGACCGGGTCGAGGCGGAACTGGTGCGGGCCGCTCGCGCCGTCGGGGTCGCGGCCCGCGACGGCTGCGCCGAGACCGCCGCCGCGGCCTCGGACGCCGCCGCCCTCGCCCGGAACCTCGACGCCCTCGCGGCCGGGGCCGGGACGGCGGGCGCCCGGGGCCTCGCCCTCGGGGCCGCCGCCGACACGCTCGCCGAGGAGGCCGACGGCCTCGCCGGGGTGCTGGTCCAGGCCGCCCGCCACCTCGAACGCACCGACGCCCAGAGCCGCGTCCTCGAGACCGAGATGGTCGAGGCCGCCCAGGATTCCGCCCGCCTCGTCGAGGCGGTGGCGACCCTGGCACGCCAGGCCAACCGCCTCGCCCTCGGCGCCACCGTCGAGGCCGTCCGCGCCGGGACCGGCGGCGAAACGCTCTGGCAGATGGCGGAGGAGTTCAAGCTCCTGTCCGCGGACGCCGCCCGGGCGGTCGAGGCGGTGCGCGCCCTCAACCGCCGCCTCTCCGGCCCCGGGGCGGTGGCGGCGGGCGGCGTCGCGACCTCGCTCGCCGGCCTGCGCCCGGCGGTCGCCACCGCCGAGGCGGCGGCGACCGCCCAGGCGGCGACCGCCCGGCACCTCGCCGGGACGGCGCAGGACCTCTTCGCCGCGACCGACCTCCTCGACCGCGACGCCGATGCGGCGGCGAGCGCCGCCCGCGAGGCGGCCCGGCGGATGGAGACCGCCCAATCGGTCGGCGCCGGCATCGCGGGCCTCGCCGGGGGGCTCGCCGGGCGCACCGTGGCGTCCCTGCGCCAGGCCGAGATCGGCGACCGGCGCGAGCACGACCGCTACCCGGTCGACCTCGCGGTCCGGGTCGGCAACTGGGGCCTCGGGCGGGTGCTCGACGTGAGCCGCGGCGGCCTGCTGCTGACCCCGCCGGAGGGCTGCGCCGCGCCGGTCGGCGCCCGTCTGTCCCTCGACCTGCGCGGTCCCGGCCGGATGCAGGTCCTCGTCGTCGGCACGAGCCCGCGGGGCCTGCACTGCGCGCTCGCCGACGCCGTCTCCGAGGAGCGCATGCGCGACGCCCTGGTGGCGATCGAGGAGGAGAACCGGCCGCTGATCGGGGCGGCGACGGGCGGCGCCGCTTCCATCGGTGCCGCGCTGGAGCAGGTGCTGGCCGAGGGCCGGCTCACCCGCCAGGCCCTGTTCGACACCACCTACCGGCCGGTCGCCGGCATCGAGCCGCCGCACTACCTCACCGCCGCGGTGCCGGTACTGGAAGACATCCTGCCGCCGATCCTCGAGCCGCTGCTGCTCGCCGATCCGCGCACGGCGTTCTGCATCGCGGTCGACCGCAACGGCTACGCGCCGGTCCACAACCGCGCCCGGGCCCAGGCGCCCCGGGCCGGCGACCCGGCCTGGAACGCCCTGCACGCCCGCCAGCGCCGGCTCTACGACGACCGCATCGGCCTGTCGGCGGCCCGCTCGACCCGGGCCTTCCTGGTCCAGGCCTGCCCGCAGGACGAGGCCGGCCGCCCACCGTTACGCGAGGTCGCGAGCCCGATCCGCGTCCACGGCCGGCACTGGGGGGCGCTCAGGATGGGGTTCCGGATCTGAGAGGGGTGGTGGGAAGCGGGCCTTCAGCCCCCCGTCGTGCTCATGTGGCGCGCCACCGCGGGCTTGGCCTGGCGGGCGATGACGAAGTCGTGGCCCTTGGGCTTGCGGGTGATCGCCTCCCGGATCGCCTCGGCCACCACGGCGTCGTCCGGTGAGGCGCGGAGCGCCGCCCGCAGGTCGGCGGCGTCCTCCTGGCCGAGGCACAGGTAGAGCTGGCCGGTGCAGGTCAGGCGCACCCGGTTGCAGCTCTCGCAGAAATTGTGGGTGAGCGGCGTGATGAAGCCGAGCCGCCCGCCGGTCTCCTCCACCCGCACGTAGCGGGCGGGGCCGCCGGTGCGGTCGGGCAGGGGCGTGAGCGTGTAGCGCTCCGACAGGCGCTCGCGCACCACCGAGAGCGGCAGGAACTGGTCGACCCGGTCGGGCTCGATGTCGCCGAGCGGCATCACCTCGATCAGCGTCATCTCCATGCCGAGCCCGTGGGCCCAGTCGAGCATCGCCGGGATCTCGTGCTCGTTGACGCCCTTCAGCGCCACGGCATTGATCTTGACCTTCAGGCCCGCCTCGCGGGCCGCCGCGATGCCGTCGAGCACCGTGTCGAGGTCGCCGCGCCGGGTGATCGCCCGGAATTTTTCCGGGTCGAGGGTGTCGAGCGAGACGTTGATCCGGCGCATGCCGAGATCCGCCAGCTCGGCCGCGTGCTGGCGCAGGCGGGTGCCGTTGGTGGTGAGCGTCATCTCCTCCAGCGCGCCGGAGGCGAGGTGGCGCGAGAGGTTCCTGAACAGCCGCATGATGTCGCGCCGCACCAGCGGCTCGCCGCCGGTGATGCGCAGCTTCCTCACGCCGCGCTCGACGAAGACCGAGCAGACCCGGTCCAGCTCCTCCAGCGTGAGCAGGTCGCGCTTGGGCAGGAACGCCATGTCCTCGGACATGCAGTAGACGCAGCGCAGGTCGCACCGGTCGGTCACCGAGACGCGCAGGTAGGTGATGGCGCGCTGGAACGGATCGATCAGCGGCGCGGGCCGTGCCGGCACGGACGCCGCCGGCATCGGATCGTCGGTACGGGGGCCCCACATGCGGCTGCAATCCTCGACGGAGACGGCTTTCCTCGGGCGCGGCACTGGCGGCCGGCGTCCCGTCTGCATATGAGCGCTCGCAGGCCGACCGGCAAGCGACGCCGGCGCAGCAGGGAGACGCGGACCCATGCCCGACGCGACCACGGATGCCGACTGGCCGACCGAGATCCGGCTCTCGCGCGACAAGCGCACCCTCCACGTCGCCTATGCCAGCGGCGCGGCCTACGCGCTCCCGGCGGAGTACCTGCGGGTCGAGAGTCCCTCGGCCGAGGTCCAGGGCCACGCCCCCTCCGAGCGGCAATGGATTCCCGGCAAGCGCGAGGTCGAGATCCTGGCGGTGGCGCCCGTCGGCAACTACGCGGTCAAGCTCACCTTCGACGACATGCACGATACCGGGATCTACGCCTTCGACTTCCTGCGCCGCCTCGGCGAGGAGCGGGCGACGCGGTTTGCCCGCTACGAGGAGGAGCTGGCGGCCCGCAACTTGAGCCGCGAGCCAGCGCGGCGGCGCTGAGGCGTCCCTCAGCCGACCGCCGGGGCGGGCCGGGCGGCGGCTGCCAGGGCGAGCGCCGCGACCGCCAGGGCGAGCGGCCCGAACGACACCCACAGGACGACCTCCCAGCCGTAATGGGCCAGGAGCCCGCCGGAGGAGAACGAGCCGACCGCCATCGTGCCGAACACCGCGAAGTCGTTGAGCGACTGGACCCGGGTGCGTTCCTCCGGCCGGTGGCATTCGAGCACCATCGCGGAGGCTCCGACGAAGCCGAAGTTCCAGCCGATCCCGAGGAGGACCAGGAAGACCCAGAAATGGGCGAGGTCCAGCCCCGACAGGCCGACGAGGGCCGCAGCCCCGGTGAGCGCGAGCCCCGCCGCCACGACGTGGCGCGCCCCGAAGCGCGCGATCAGCCGCCCGGTGAAGAAGCTCGGGGCGTACATGGCGATGACGTGCCATTGCAGGCCGAGATTGGCGTCGTCCTGCGTCAGGCCGCACAGGTGCATGGCGAGCGGCGCCGCGGTCATCAGGAAGTTCATCAGCAGGTAGGACACGACCCCGCACACCACCGCGGTGACGAAGCGGGGCTGGCGGGCGATCGTCGCGAGGGGGCGACCGCCCGAGAGCTCCGCGCTCGTCGGGCCCGGCAGCCGCACCCCGGCCAGCACCACAGCCGAGAGGGCCGCCACCGCGGCCTGGGCCAGGAAGGTCGCGGCGAACAGGTGGGCGGGCCACAGGGCCATGGTGTGGCTGACGAGCTGCGGCCCGATGATCCCGGCGAAGACCCCGCCGGCCATCACGGCCGAGAGGGCGCGCGGCCGGCGCTCCGGCGCGACGCAATCGGCGGCGGCGAAGCGGAAGGACAGGACCACCGCCGCGTAGGCGCCGCCGAAGAAGGTCGCGAGGCAGAACAGCCAGAACGAGCCGAGCACCACCGCGAGCGACGCGAGGAGCCCGACCAGCACGCCGCAGCCGGTGCCGGCGAGGAACGCCGCGCGCCGGCCGTGGCGGCGGGCGATGCGCCCGGCCGGCAGGGTGCAGGCGGCCATGCCGACGACGAAGATCGAGACCGGCAGGGTGGCGAGGGCCGGGTCCGGCGCCAGCTGGCTGCCGATCACCGCGCCGGTGGCGTAGACGACGACCGAGTTGGCGCCGGCGAGCGCCTGCGCCACGGCGAGGCGCAGGACGTTGCCGGTGCCGGACGGGGCGGAGCCGGCGGAGTCCGTCGCGGCGGGGAGGGCGGGGTTCGACATCGTTCGTCCCGTCAGGCGGTGAGCCGGGCCTGCCAGCGCGCATCGCGCGGCGAGGGGCGGCGGTGGAGGCGGGCGTCGAGGAGGGTGCGCGCCGCCTCGGCCCTGCCGGTGCGCATCAGGGCGACGAGGAGCGTGTCCTCGATCACCTCGCGCTGGGCGCCGCTGCCGCCGAGGCGCACCACCTCGGCGGCGACGGGTTCGAGGATGCGCACGCACGAATCCCAGTCCTCGTCCGCGAAGGCGAGGGCGGCGCGGCAGATCGCCGGCACCACCGGCCCCGCCGCCAGGGTGCCGGCCTCGGCGAGGGCGGTGAGGGCGGCGATGCGCGACGCCGCGCCCGCCCGGTCGCCGGTCGCGGCGGCGAGCAGCCCCATATGCGCGTCGGCAAAGCCGAATCCGGCCTCCCCGAAGCGCGGCTCCGCATAGGCCCGGACCTCGTCCCACAGGCCCGCCGGGACGGCGTGGCCGTAGGCCGAGAGGCGCCAGAGCAGCGAGACCGCGTCGGTGACGACGTTGAGGGCGAGACCCGCCGTCACCCCCGGCCGGACATGCGCGCCGTAGAGGGCGAGGGCGGCTTGCGCGTCGCCGCGCTCCAGCGCCGCGAGGGCGGCGTGCCAGGCGATGTGGCCGTGCAGGACGCCCGCGCGGTCGTAGCCCGGCAGCCAGTCGGCGATCAGCGCCTCGGCCTCCGCCCCGGCCCCGTCCTCGAACAGCGCGTGCGACAGGGCGTGGGCGCCGTTGGCGTTCTCCCGCCGCAGGCCAAAACCCCGCTCGGTCAGCGCCCGGCCCCGCGCCACGGCGCCGTTCTCGGTCAGGGCCCAGCCGCGTGAGATTGCGAACCACCAATCGTCCGGGGCGTAAGCCGCGGCATGGCGCTCGCAGAGATCGACCCGGGCCTGGTCGTGGTCGGCCCGCCCCGAGAAGGCCAGGAGCCCGAAGGCGCCGAGCGGCATCGACAGGATCAAGGCGTCGCGCGGCCAGGCCTCGGCATGGGCGAGCGCGTGCTCCAGCGCCTCCCCCGACCGGCCCTCGATCGCCAGCGCCACCACCGCGACGTGTCTGCGCTCGCGCTCGGTCCCGGCCCGCGCCACCCGCTCGGCGGCGGCCGCGATGCAGGCCCGCGCCGCAGCCGGCTCGCCGCGCATCGCGTGCAGGCGGGCCCGGGCGGCATGCGCCAGGGCGAAGCCGGGATCGGCCGCAATCGCCGCGTCGAGCGCCTCGGCGGCGCCCGGCCAGGCGGCGAGCATCAGGTCGATGCCCTCGCGGTACTGCGCGGCGGCGGTGTCGGAGGCGGTCGAGAGCGGCAGGAAGCGGCGGTCGTGATGGGCCATGACGGGGGCCTGGAACGGTGAACCATCCCTGCATAGCCGAGCGTCGGCTGTCCGTATTTCGACGGGGCGACAAGCCTTGTAGACTGGCGGCCAAAATGGAGCCCGGCCATGCGGTGGGAGACGATCGAGACGCCGCCCGACTCGCGGGCGCCGCGGCCGCTGACGGTGCGGGTGCAGTCGATCCCGGCGCGCCACGCCTTTCCCGAACACGCCCACGCCTGGCACCAGGTCGTCTACGCCGTCTCCGGGGTGCTGACCGTGGCGGTGGACGGCCGCTCCTTCGTGATCTCGCCCGAGCAGGCGGTGTGGCTGCCGACCGGACACCGGCACCGGGTCGGTTCGCTGCTCGGCGCCGAGTTCCGCAGCCTGTGGATCGCCGACGCGGCCGGGGCGGGGCTCCCCGGGGGGCCGACGGTGCTCGGCGTCCCGCCCCTGCTCCAGGCCCTCATCGTCGAGGCGGCGGCGCTCGACGGGGTGGCGGACGACGACGGCTATGCCGGCCGCGTCGCCGCCCTGATCCTCGACCAGCTGCGCCGCGCCGCGCCCCTGCCCGGCGCCCTGCCCTGGCCGCGCGAGGGCCCGCTGGCTGCGCTCTGCGAGGCGCTCGACGCCGCGCCGGCCGATGCCCGCGGGCCGGAGGAATGGGGCCGGGCCGTCGGCCTGTCGGGCCGCACGCTCGCCCGCCGCTTCGAGGCCGAGCTCGGCATGAGCCTGCGCACCTGGCGCCGGCGCCTGCGGCTGTTCAAGGCGATCGAGCTGATGGGCGGCGGGATGGACGTGACCCGCACCGCGATGACGCTCGGCTACGGCTCGACCTCGGCCTTCGTGTACGCCTTTCGCCGCGAGATGGGCGCGGCGCCCCAGGCCTACATGCGGGGGAGGCCGGTGGGGGGCGGGGGGTGACGAACCGTCGGAAAATTTCGCGCTTTCTCCCCTCACCCTTCTGCGGGGGACGGGAGACCGGCGCCATGCAGTCGAGAATGCTGGACCATTCGACATTAAAAAGGCCGGCACGAGGGCCGGCCTTTTTCCGAAACATCCGACCGCGATCCGCCGGGGATCAGCGCTGCACGATCACCTTCGTGCCGACCTTGGCGCGGGTGTAGAGGTCCATCACGTCGTCGTTGGTCATCCGGATGCAGCCGGAGGAGACGGCGGTGCCGATGGTCTCGGGCTCGTTGGAGCCGTGGATGCGGTAGAGCGAGCCGCCGAGATACATCGCGCGGGCGCCGAGCGGGTTCTCGGGGCCGCCCTTCATGTGGCGCGGCAGGTCGGGCCGGCGGCGGATCATCTGCGCCGGCGGGCGCCAATCCGGCCACTCGCGCTTCAT
Organism: Methylobacterium ajmalii; assembly: GCF_036448855.1. NCBI lineage: Bacteria > Pseudomonadati > Pseudomonadota > Alphaproteobacteria > Hyphomicrobiales > Methylobacteriaceae > Methylobacterium > Methylobacterium ajmalii. Next base: position 113,475 of record NZ_JAZFXT010000028.1, on the reverse strand, counting down.
CGAGATGGTCTGGACGCCGTTCCAGGTGAAGCCCGGGCGGCCGACGCCGACGCCGTAGCGCAGGGCCTGGCCGTTGCCGAGCACGTAGTAGAGCCGGCGCTCGGCGGTCGAAACCACGATGGTGCCGGCGCCGTAGGGGCCGGCATACGCCACCGTCTCGCGCGGGATCGGGCTCAGCTTCGGCACCGCGGCGTCGAGGGGATCGACGGCGGCGGCAGCCGCGGCGGGGGACCGCACCGTCACGGTGAGCGGCTGGTCCAGGGGCTGGCGGGTGAGCGGGTCGATCTCGTAGGCGGCGGCGGGCGCCGCCCAGGCGGTGACGGCGCAGGCCAGCCCGGCCAGGGCGGGAACGAAGCGGCGCATGAAAGCCTCTCGGATGGGGAAGCGCGGGACGGGACGGTTCGAACGCGTCCGGCACCGTACGGCGGAACCGATAGCCAAGCCGTAAACGCCCACGATCCAAAGCCAAGCTTAAATCCGGCGAAGCTTCGCAGTTGCGAAGTTGGCGTTGTGCCCGCGCCACACCGGGGCGGCGCGGGCACGTTTCCCGCGTGTTACTGCAGCGCGGCGAGCGTCCGGCGGGCCCGCTCGGTGATGGCGGCGAAGTTGCCGGCGCGGATCTCGGCCTCCGGCGCCAGCCAGGAGCCGCCGACCGCCGCGACGTTCGGCAGGGCGAGCCAGGCCTTGGCGTCGGCCTCGCCGATGCCGCCGGTCGGGCAGAAGCGGGCCTGCGGGAAGGGCCCGCCCAGCGCCTTGAGCGCCGCCATGCCGCCGGCCGGCACCGCGGGGAAGAACTTCGCCACCGTGAAGCCGGCGGCCAGCACCTGCATCAGGTCGGAGGGCGTGGCGATGCCGGGCATGAACACCATGTCGCTGGCGGCGGCGGCCGCCAGCAGCTCCGGCGTCGCCCCGGGGCTCAGCGCGAAGCGGGCGCCGAGGTCGTGGGCGGTCTGGAGGTCGGCCGGATTCAGCACCGTGCCGAGGCCCACCACCGCCTCCGGCACCTCCGCCATGATCGCCCGCGCCGCGTCCCGGGCCACCGGCGTGCGCAGGGTGATCTCGAGGGTCGTGATGCCCCCCGCCACCAGGGCGCGGGCGAGCGGCACCGCGTGGGCGAGCTCCGGCACGGTGATGACGGGGATCACCGGCGAGGCGGCGAGCAGCGCGTCGAGGCGGCGGGCGCGGGATTCGGCGGTCATGGCTGGTCGTCCTGGTCGGGGGGGAGGGCGGGCATCGCCGCCCGGGGAATCACGGCGCCGCGGTGTCCGATCACCGCGCCGGCGAGGCGGTGGCCGTGCGCGGCGGCCTCGGCGGGGGGCCGGCCGGCGAGGCGCGCCGCCATGTAGGCGGCCGCGAAGCTGTCGCCCGCCGCGGTGGTGTCGACGACCGAGGCGACGGGCGAGGCCGGCACGCTCACGTCGTCCCCGCCCGCGAGCACCCGCACGGCGGGGGGCGAGCCGCCGCCCTTCAGGACGATCTCGCAGCGACCGCGGTGGCGCAGCACCTCCGCCTCGCCCTCCGGCCCGTAGAGCCAGTCGAGGTCTTCCGTGGAGGCGAAGATCAGGTCGGCCGCCGCCATCGCGGCGCGGAAAGCCTCCTGTGCCTTCGCCTTGTCGGGCCAGCCGCGGGGCCGGTAATTGGTGTCGAAGGCGACGCGCCCGCCCTTCGCCTGCACGGCCCGGCAGGTCTCGGCCAAGGCCGCCCGGCCGTCCTCGCCGTAGAGCGACAGGCTGATGCCGGAGGCGTAGACGAGGTCGTACCCGGCGAGCGCCGCCCGGGTCTCGGCGGCGCCGGGGCCGGAGAACAGGTCGCGGGCGGCCGCGCTGTCGCGCCAGTAGTGGAAGCTGCGCTCGCCGGATCCGTCGGTGCGGATGATGTAGAGCCCGGGCATCCGGCCCGGCAGGCGGCGCACCCGATCGGTGCCGATGCCCTCGGCCGCCCAGGCCGCCCGCATCTCCTCGCTCCACGGATCGTCGCCGAGCGCCGTCACGTAGTCGACCGCGACGCCGAGGCGGGCGAGATAGAGGGCGGTGTTCAGCGTATCGCCACCGTAGCCGCGCAGCAGGCTGCCGTCGGGCCGCTCCGACAGCTCCATCATGCACTCGCCGATGCAGGCGACCCTCGTCGTCATCGTGTCCGTCCCCCTCCCGCGCGCGGACGGCGTTCCGTCCGGGTGGCGCATCGTCCGCGCCGGCATCCCCGTCCGCGCCTTCCCCTTTGGTGGGGGTGGCATCGGCGCGTCCGGGGCGGCCCGCGCCGCGTCCATCCCTTTCCCTAGAGCATCTCCGCCGGCGCTGGATACCGCTCGCGCCGCGAAAGTTGCGGCGCGATCAAGGGCCTGGGGCGGGGGAGCCCGGGCACATCCCCGGCCCCGGCGCGGCGAGGCTGCGGCATGCGCGGACGGTTTACCGTGTCGTAACGGCAGCAACCGCACGCAAGGTCAGCTATTGAACGATCTGGAGGAGACGCTAGAAGATGCACAACCTCGTCTGCCGGGACGAGGCGACAGGTCGTGTCCCCGCCGCAGCCGCGGGGGGCGCGAGGAAGGGTTCGAAATAGCCAGGCTGCCGCTCACGCCGGACATCCGGGTTCGCCAGAACCCCGCCCGTCTTACGGAGTTCGTTCCTCATGCCCGTCTATCGATTGCGCTCCATCGTTCGCGAACGCGGCAGGGTTCGTCCGCTGCACGACCTGCCGATCCAGGCGCCGACGGTGCGCCACGCCGCGGCGCGGGTGCTCGGGCGGGCCGACGAGATGTTCGGGGACCGGACCGGCGAGGCCTGGCTCGTCGCCGAGGACGGCGCCCGGGTCTGGAGCCTGAGCCTCGAGGCGGCGGAGGCGGAGATCGCCCGGGCCTGACCCAGGCTCGCGCGTCGTGTCGATCCTGCCTTGCTGAGGCCGCAGGGCGCGTGCATCGGGGCCGCCCCGCGGCCCGTTGCGAGCGTATCGACCCGATGAGAATCCTCCGTCTCGGCGCCCTGGCGGGTGCCGTGCTGGCCGCTACGCCGGCCGTCGCCGACTGGCGCTACTGCCTCGCCCGCGGGCCCGGCCGCACCGTGTACCTCTCGGCCCCGTTCTCCACCGTCGCGGCGATGCCGGCCCTCGACGCCGCCTTCGCGCAGATGCTCGACCGGACCCATCGCGCCCACGATCCCGTCCAGTGCCCGCGGGCCGAGGACGCCAAGGCCCTGCTGGCGATGCGGCTGACGGCGCTCCGCTACAACCGCGAGGACGGACAGCGGGTGGTCGAGGTCGACTGGACCCCGGAGCGCGATTCCGCCGCCAGGCCTTGAGGGCGTCAGGCCGCGATCGGCTCGCTCCTGCACAGGGCTGTGCGTGATGTCGGGCGGATTTCGAGCCTGTGACAGAAGCCAAAATTCGCGACATCCACGAAGAGCCTGCCACCGTCCACGGCATCGAGCATCGTGACGACGCTCGATGGGGTCGGGCATGCGCCGGCGAGATTTCATCGCTCGGTTCCCGAAAACAGGGCCAACGCCGCAGGCCCGCCCCTCGTGCACGCGGCGACCTACGCGGGCGCGGCAACGGGAGCGCCCCGCGGCGGCCGGAATCCGTTCGATGGCCTGTCTCCGCGCGCATGGCCGCCTCGCACCCGGAGCGCTTCTCCCCTAATCGTTAGCATCCTATCAATGAGGACGATCAACCAACCGCCGCGACGGCGAGGCGACCGGATGCGCCGCGACCTCCTGCAAGCCCTTACCCTCACCCTGCTCCAGTCCGGCCGCGTCTGGCGCCGGGCCGCCGACGAGGTGGTGACCGCCTACGGGCTGACCGAGGCGACGGCGCTGCCGCTGCTGCTGATCGGGCGGCTCGGCGGCGACCTGCGCCAGACTGCGCTCGCGGACGCCCTCGGCGTCGAGGGGCCGAGCCTGGTGCGTCTCCTCGACCAGCTCGGGGAGGCCGGCCTCGTCACCCGCCGGGAGGATCCGACCGACCGCCGCGCCAAGGTGCTGGCGCTCACCCCGGAGGGGCAGGCCCGCGCCGCCGCCATCGAGGCCCGGTTCGAGAGCTTGCGCGAGGCGGTGTTCGGCGACCTCGGCGACGACGACCTGCGGGCGGCCCTGCGGGTCCTGCGTGCGCTCCAGGCCCAGGGTCCGAAGGGCACCTGCCCGCCTGCCGCCGGAGGGCGCGCCTGATGCTGCCCGGCTGGCGCCAGTGGCTGTTCGCCCTGAAGATCGCGGGCGCGGCCCTCCTCGCGCTCGGCCTCGCCCTGTGGCTCGACCTGCCGCGGCCCTACTGGGCGATGGCGACCGTCTACATCACCATGCAGCCGCTCTCCGGCGCCACCCGCTCGAAGGCGCTGTACCGGGTGATCGGCACGGTGGCGGGCGTCTCGATGGCGGTCGTGCTGGTGCCGCCCCTCGTCGACGCGCCCGAGATGCTGACCCTGGCGCTGGCGCTCTGGACCGCCGCCTGCCTCTACCTCTCGCTCCTCGACCGCTCGCCGCGGGCCTACCTGTTCATGCTCGCCGGCTACACCGCGGCGCTGATCGGCTTCCCGGCGGTGACGGCGCCCGACACCATCTTCGAGACCGCGGTGTCGCGGGCCGAGGAGATCACGCTCGGCATCCTCTGCGCCGCCCTGGTGGCGGGCCTCGTCCTGCCGGAATCCGTCGGGCCGGTGCTGGCGGCGCGGGTCGGGGCCTGGCTCGGCGAGACCGGGCGCTGGACCGCCGACGTGCTGTCGGGCGCCATTGAGGCGCCGGCGGTCCGGGCCCGGCGCCTGCGCCTCGCGGCCGAAGCCGCGGAGATCGACGCGCTCGCCACCCATCTCGCCTACGACGCCTCGGCGCAGAGCCGGGCGGTGCCGCTGGTCCAGCTCCTGCGCGGCCGGATGCTGATGCTGCTGCCGGTCCTCTCCTCCCTGGCCGACCGGATCGCGGCTTTGCGCGACCTCGCGGGCCTCGATCCGGCGGTGAAGGCGCTGCTGGCCGACGTCGCGACGTGGTCGGAGGCCGGCGCCCCGGCGACCGAGGCCGACGCGCTGCTCGCCCGCATCGCCGCCGCCGACGAATCCAGCCTCCCCTCGACCTCGCCCGGCTTCTGGACCGCGCTGGTGCGGGCGAGCCTCCTCGACCGCCTGCGCGAGCTGGTGGCGATCGGCCGCGACTGCCGGGCGCTGCAGGACGGCATCGCCCGCGGCGAGAGCGCGCCGCGCCGTGCCCTCGCCTACGCGGGCGAGTTCGGCGGACGCGCCCCGCGCCACCGCGACCACGGCATGGCCCTGCGCTCGGCCCTCGGCGTGTGTCTCGCCATCCTCGCCTGCGTGGCGGCCTGGATCGCCACCGCCTGGCCCGACGGCGCCACCGCGGCGATGATGGGGGCGGTCCTGTGCTGCCTCTTCGCCACCCAGGACGACCCGGCTCCGGCGATCCTGGGCTTTGCCACCTGGACGGCGGTCGCGGCGGCGGCGATCGGCGTGCTGCTGTTCGGCATCCTGCCGCAGGTCCACGACTTCGCCACCCTGGTGATGGTGCTGGCCCCGCCCCTGATCCTGTGCGGCCTCTTGATGACGTTTCCCCGCACCATGCCGGTGGGGCTGGCGCTCGGGGTCAACGGCAACGCCCTCCTGGCGATCCAGGACCGCTACGCCTCGGAATTCGGCGCCTACGTCAACTCGGCCCTGGCGCTCGTCGTCGGCATCGTCCTCGCCGCGGTGGTGACCCGGCTGGTGCGCTCGGTCGGGGCCGAGCACGGTGCCCGCCGCCTCGTCGCGGCGAGCCGGGCCGACCTCGCCCGGGCGGCGCGCCGGCGCGGGCGGGGCGACCGGGCCGCCTTCGCCCACCTGATGCTCGACCGCCTCGGCCTCCTGGTGCCGCGGCTGGCCGCCGCCGGGCCCGACAGCGACCTGTCGCGGATCGACACCCTGGCGGCGCTGCGGGTGGGCATGAACCTCGTTTCCCTGCGCCGGGCTCGCCACGGCCTGCCCCCCGGCGCGGTCGCGGCGCTGGACGCCGCCCTCGACGCGGTGGCGGAGCATTACGAGCGGCCGCGCGGCCCGGCCTGCGCGTCCCTGCTCGCCGTCATCGACGCGGCGCTTCTCGCGATCGGCGCCGTGGATACGGCCGAGGGTCGGCGCGAGGCGTTGCTCGGGCTCGCCGGCCTGCGCCGCGCGCTCTTTCCCGGGGCGCCGCCCGCCGGCGCCCCTCCTCTGCTCGCGAGGGAGGCCGCCTGATGGCCGACATCGACCTCTACGGCGTCTTCGTGCCGGCCCTGCTGGTCTGGGCGGTCGTCGCGCTCCTCGTCAACCTCGTCCTGCGCCGGCTGATCGGCGCGCTCGGGCTCTACCGCCTGGTCTGGCACCGGGCGCTGTTCGACCTCTGCCTCTACCTCGTGTGCCTCGGCGGCGTCGTCACGCTCGCCGGCCGCCTGACCTGAAGATTCGAGATCATGACCCGCGCGCTCGCCTTCCTCGGCCGCTTCGCCGTCACCGCCGCCCTGCTCGCCCTCGCCTTCGTCGTCGGGACGGCGCTCTGGGACTACTACCTCGAGGCCCCCTGGACCCGCGACGGGCGGGTGCGGGCCGAGGTGGTCGGCGTCGCCCCCGACGTCTCGGGGCTGGTGCGCGACGTCGAGGTGCACGACAACCAGGAGGTCAAGCGCGGCGACGTGCTCTTCCGCATCGACCCCGACCGCTTCGCCCTCGCGCTGCGCCAGGCCGAGGCCGTGGTGGCCGGCCGCAAGGCGAGCCTGGTCCAGGCCGAGGCCGACCTCGCCCGCTACCGCCAGCTCAGCGACAACGTCGTGTCGCAGCAGAAGCTCGAAGCCGCGCTCGCCACCGAGCAGAGCGCCCGGGCCGCCCACGACCAGGCGGTGGCCGACCGCGACCTCGCGAGGCTCAACCTCGCCCGCTCCGAGGTGCGCGCCTCGGTCGGCGGCCGGATCAGCAACCTCGAATTGCGTCCCGGCGCCTACGTGGCGGTCGGCAAGCCGGTGATGGCGCTCGTCGACGGCGAGACCCTGCACGTCCAGGGCTACTTCGAGGAGACGAAGCTCGGCCGCATCCACCCGGGCGATCCCGTCACCGTGCAGCTGATGGGCGAGGACCGGCCCATCACCGGCCGGGTCGAGAGCATCGCCGCCGGCATCGAGGACCGCGAGCGCGGGGCGAGCGCCAGCCTGCTCGCCAACGTCAACCCGACCTTCGCCTGGGTGCGCCTCGCCCAGCGCGTGCCGGTGCGGGTCGCCCTCGACCCCTCCGTCGATCGCGACCGCCTCACCGTCGGGCGCACCGCCACCGTGGTGGTCCATCCCGGCGGCGAGCGGCCGGAGGTCCGACCCTTCCAGGGGCTGCGCCGGCTCTTCTAGGGGCTGCGCCGGCCCGGGCAGGGTTGGGAGGCGCTGGAGACCCGCCTGGCGGCGGCCAGGAGCTAACGACCTTGATCGACGACCTCCCGGGTGTGGTACCGATAACACTTTCGCCCCGGCCGGGGCGGGATTATGGAGCGCCACCAGAACGCGAAGTTCGACGAGGCCGGGAGGAGGCCCCATGGCAGACCCACGACAGGACGCGTCCGGCGCCGGTGCGCTCGGCACCGCCACCGATGCCCTGGGCATCGGCACCATCAGGACGATCACCCTGCGGCTGATGCCGCTCCTCGGCCTGATGTACCTGATCGCCTACATCGATCGGCAGAACGTCTCGTACGCCAAGCTCCAGATGGTCGGCGACCTCGGGTTGAGCGAGGCGGCCTACGGCTTCGGCGCCTCGCTGTTCTTCCTCGCCTACTTCCTCTTCGAGGTGCCCTCGAACGTGATCCTGGAGCGGGTCGGCGCCCGGGTGTGGTTCACCCGCATCATGGCGACCTGGGGGATCATCACCATCCTGCTCGGCTTCTCGACCGGGCCGGTGATGTTCTACGTGCTGCGCTTCCTCCTGGGCGCGGCGGAGGCCGGGTTCTTCCCCGGCGTGCTCTACGCCCTCACCCTGTGGTTCCCGCAGGCCTATCGCGGCCGGATGGTCGGCTGGTTCATGATCGCGAGCGCGGTGGCCAACGCCGTCGGCGCGGCGATCGGCGGCGCGCTCCTCGATCTCGACGGGACGATGGGCTACCGCGGCTGGCAATGGGTGTTCATCGCCACCGGCGTGCCGGCGGTGCTGCTCGCCGCCGTGGTGTTCCTGATCCTGCCCGACCGGCCCGAGAAGGCGCCCTGGCTCGATGCCGGCCAGAAGAAGTGGCTCGCCGACACCCTGGCGCGGGAGGAGGGCGGGGCCACCCACACCGACCACGGCAACCCGTTCCGGGTGCTGGCCGACACCCGCGTGGTGCTGCTGGCGCTGCTCTACGTCGCCTTCCCGCTCGCCGCCTACGGCCTGAGCTACTGGCTGCCGACGGTGGTGAAGGGGTTCGGCGTCTCGAACACCATGAACGGCTTCATCAACATCATCCCGTGGATCTGCGTGGCGCTGGCCCTGTGGTGGGTGCCCCGGCACGCGGCGCGCACCGGAGAGACCACCTGGCACATCGCCGGCCCGGCGCTGGTCGGGGCGCTGGGGCTGATCCTCAGCGTGGTGCTGCCGGGCGACGCGGTGAAGTTCGCCTGCCTGTGCGTGGCCGCCGCCGGCATCTTCTCGGGCCAGCCGGTCTTCTGGTCGCTTCCCCCGACCTTCCTGCGCGGCGCCACCGCGGCGGCCGGCATCGCGATGATCAACTCGGTCGGCAACCTCGGCGGCTTCATCGCCCAGAACGTCGTGCCGTGGATCGGCGACGTCAGCGGCAGCAAGCTCGTGCCGATGCTGTTCCTCGCCGCCTGCCTCCTCGTCGGCGTCGTGATGGTCTTCGTGGTCCAGGGCATCCTGAAGCGCCGCACCCTCGCCGAGGCCGGGGGGCTCGCCCCGGTCCGGCGCTGAGCGCGACGATTATCCCTTTCGGGGCCGGATCCGGCCCCGAAAGGGATAATGCCTTGATCATCCAACGACATGTGGCGCGGCTGCGCGTCGCGCGCGGCCTCCCGTCGGCGTCATGCGAGGAACGCGATCCCCGCCAGCCCCGCCGCCAGCCCCCACAGCAGCAGGCAGGCCCGGCGGTACACGACCAGCGCCCGGGCGATGTCGCCGGCGCCGGCCTCGGCCCGGCCCGATCCCATCCAGGCATCCTCGACCCGCGTCGCACCGTAGACCCGCGGGCCGGCGAGCCGCAGGCCGAGCGCCCCGGCCATCGCGGCTTCCGGCCAGCCGGCATTGGGCGAGCGGTGGCGGCCGGCGTCGCGCCGCACCGCCGCCAGGCCCCCGCGGGCGGAGGCGCCCGGGGTCAGGGCGGCGGCGGCCACGATGAGCCCGGCCGTGAGGCGAGAGGCCGGCAGGTTGACGAGGTCGTCGAGGCGGGCGGCGGCCCAGCCGAAGGCCTCGTGCCGGGGCGTGCGGTGGCCGATCATGCTGTCGGCGGTGTTGATCGCCTTGTAGAGCGCCCCCCCGGGCAGGCCGCCCACCCCGAGCCAGACGGCCGGCGCCACGATGCCGTCGGAAAAGTTCTCCGCCAGGCTCTCGATCGCGGCGCGGCACAGCGCGGCCTCGTCGAGGGTCTCCGGGTTGCGCCCGACGATCATCGCCACCGCGCGCCGCCCGCCGGACAACCCGTCGCGCTCCAGCTCCGCCGCCACCCGGGCGACGTGGTCGTGCAGGCTGCGCTGCGCCGGCAGGCTCGCGGCGAGGAGCGCGCAGGGGAGGAGGCCTGCCACGCCCAGCGCCCCGCAGGCGAGCGACAGGGCGAGCGCCGTTAGGCCCGTCGCCGCCAGCACCAGGACGAGGGCCAGCACGCCTGCGGCGCGCCGGCGGGGCGCAGAATCGCCCTCGCGGTTGAGGCGGCGGTCGAGGGCGGCGATCAGGGCGCCGATCCAGGTGACAGGGTGGCCGGCCAGCCTGTAGAGGCGGTCCGGGTAGCCGAGGGCGGCCTCGATCGCGAGGGCGAGGACGAGCAGCACGAGGCTGTCGGGCGGGTGCGTCAGGGCGGTCATCGCGAGGGGCGGACGGTTGGGCGGGATGGCGGACGAGACGGCGGACGGGGCGATCCGGCACGGAGGCGACCTCGGCGAGGCGAGCCTCCTGTTTCCGCGGGCCCCCGAGCCCTGGATCGACCTCTCGACCGGGATCAACCCGATCCCCTATCCGTGGCCGGCCCCGGAGGCCAGCGCCTTCACGCGGCTGCCGGCCAAGGCCGAGCTGGCCGCCCTCGAGGCCGCCGCGGCCGCGGCCTACGGCGCCCCGCCGGAGCGGGTCGTCGCGGCACCCGGCACGCAAGCCCTCATCGACCTGCTGCCGCGGCTGCGGCCGTCCGGCCGCGTCGTCGTGGTCGGCCCCACCTACGCCGAGCACGCGGCCGCCTGGGCCCGGGGCGGGCACGCCGTCGCGGCGGTCGCGGACCTGCGCGACATCGGCGAGGCGGACGTGGCCGTGGTGGTCACCCCCAACAACCCGGACGGCCGGGTGGTGCCCGTTTCGGACCTCGCGGCGGCCGCGGCCGGGCTCGCCGCGCGCGGCGGCTGGCTCGTGGTTGACGAGGCCTTCGCCGACCTCGAACCCGTCGAGAGCCTGTGCGGGGCGGTGCCGCCCGCCTGCCTGGTGCTGCGCTCGTTCGGCAAGACCTACGGGCTCGCCGGCCTGCGCCTCGGCTTCGCGGTGGCGGGCGAGCCGCTCGTCGGCCTCCTGCGCCGCGGGATCGGGCCCTGGGCGGTGTCGGGACCGGCGATCGCGGTCGGGCGGTGCGCCCTCGCGGACGCCGCCTGGCGGCACGAGGCGGTGGCGGCGCGCGGCCGGGACGCCGCCCGGCTCGACGCCCTGCTGGAGCGGGCCGGCGGCCGGATCGTCGGCGGCACGCGGCTGTTTCGCACCGCCGACTTTCCCGACGGGCCGGGCCTGTTCGACCGGCTCGGACGCGCCGGGATCTTCGTGCGCCGCTTCGAGGCCGCGCCGGCCCGCCTGCGCTTCGGCCTGCCGCCCGACGCCCAGGCTTGGAGCCGCCTCGCCGCCGCGCTCCGGGAGCGGTGAGGCGCCATTAAAAAGGCCGAAAACCGCAGCATCCGGAAACCCTGGCCCTCGGGGTCACGAACGCGGCCGGCGCCGCACGGGAAAGCAGGCAGAATGGACGCGGACGAGGTCAAACGGCGCGACAGGCTCGGCAGCATGATCGCGTTCGCGCGGCGCACCGTGCCCGAGCTGCGCCGCAACGCCGAGACGGTCGAGCCGATCGCCCCCGCCGACGGACGCCGCCGGCTCCCGGCGCTGCTCAACCCGCTGCGCTGGACCCGCCTGCCGCTCGTGCCCGGCGAGGGAACCCAGAACCGCGTCCTGGCCCGGCTCCTGCGCAACATCGGCCTCTTCGTGCTGCTGCCGACGGCGGTGGTCGGGATCTACCTGTTCGCCTTCGCCGCCGACCAGTACGTGGTCGAGGCCCGCTTCGCCATCCGCGGTGAGGTCGAGCCGATGGGCAACGTCTCGCTCGGCGAGTTCTCCTCGCTGATCCAGAAAAACAACAGCCAGGACAGCTACATCGTCCAGGAGTACATCCAGAGCCAGCCGATGCTGGAGAGCGCCCAGAAAGAGCTGAATGTCGTGCGGATGTTCACCCGCGACGAGGCCGACTTCTGGACGCGCTATTCCGGCGACAAGCCGATCGAGGAGCTGCTGAAGTACTGGCGCAAGCGCGTCCAGGTCCATATCGACCTGATCTCGGGCGTGATGACCCTGACGGTGCGGGCCTTCACCCCGGACGACGCCCTGGCGATCGGCCAGCACGTCGTCGCCCGCGCCGAGGCGCTGATCAACGCGATCTCGTCGCGCGCCCAGCAGGACATGCTCAAGCACAGCAAGGACGATCTGGCGGCGACCGAGGAGCGGCTGCGCAAGGCCCACCTGGCTTTGCGCGAGTTCCGCAACCGCTGGGGCATCATCGATCCGGCGAAGTCGGCGGAGGCGACGATGACCACGCTGCTCTCCCTGCGCAAGGACAAGATCAAGTCGGAGAACGACCTCCAGGTGCTGCGCGGCTCCGGCCTCGACGAGAAGTCCCGCTCGATCCAGACCATCGTGGCGAGCCTCACCGCCACCAACCAGCAGATCAAGCAGCTCGAGGATACGCTGACCAGCGACGGCGTGGCGGTGGGCGGCAGGCCGGTGTCGGAGGCAATCCTCGAATACGAGGGTCTGATGGTCGAGCGCACCATCGCCGAGAAGCTGAACGACTCCGCCACCATGATGCTCGACCGCGCCCGGGTGGCGGCCAACCGCCAGCACGTCTACCTCGCGGTCTTCGTGCCGCCGACCCGGCCCGAGCTGTCCACCGTGCCGATGCGCGGCCACGCCCTGTTCGTGGCGTTCTTCGCCTTCGTGGTGATGTGGGGCTGCAGCAGCCTGCTCATCGCCGGCGTCAAGGACCACAACATGTAGGGCAGGGGCCCGGCACCCGCTCGACGCCCGGGGCTTCGGTCCGGGCGCGCGGCGTGCGATGAAGCGGGCCGTGGGCGCGACGGGTCGCGCCCGGCAGGCAAGGACGAGCAGCACCCCGATGTCCGATTTCACGGACCTGGTCGCCCGGGCGGTCTCCCCGGCGATGAGCCGCGAGGAGCGCGAGGCGGTCTACCAGGTGGTCAAGCAGGCGATGCGCCGGCTCCAGGAGCGCGAGAACCTCGCCCCCGACGAGCCCCGCGCCCTGCTCCAGTCCCACCTCGTCGAGGAGACGATCCGCGACGTCGAGGCGCTGGTCACCCGCTACCTCGCCCGCCAGACCATCCTGGAGGCCGAGCGCGCCAACGCGGCGGCGAACGCGGCGGCCGCGGCCGAGCCGCTCACGCCTCCTCGGTCAGACGCTTGAGCGAGGTCTGGAGCGCGTCGCCGCCGAGCAGCAGCGCGCGCGACAGGTCCGCCAGCGTCACCCAGCCGGTGACGCGCCCACCCGCGTCCCGCACCGGCAGGCGCCGAACGTGGTGGGCGGCCATCAGGTCGAGGGCGGTGCGCAGGGGATCGCCCTCGGCGCAGGACACGACCGGGCGCGACATCGCCTCGCTCACCCGGACCGCGCGCGGATCGAGCCCCTGGGCGACGACCCGGTAGAGGATGTCCCGGTCGGTGATCACCCCGTCGAGGGCGTCCACCGTGCCGACCGGCAGGGCGCCGACGTCGAGCTCGCCCATCAGCACCGCCGCCTCCGGGACCGGGGCGTCCCCGGCGATGAACTCCACGTCCCTGCTCATCACGTCCGCGACCGTCGCGCCCATCCGATCCCCCGTCTGCACGCTCCGGTAACCCGCGAAGGCGGCGGGCGGCTCCGCCGCGCCGCGGCGGGATCGGTCCCATGGTCCCGGGATCGGGTCCCCGGGGCCGTGATCCCACCCGGTACCCGACCGCGCGTCCCGCCAATCGGCCGCGGGCGTGAAATTTTGGCGACGACAGGGGAGCTTGGGCGAGGTCCGGCGCGTTCAGCCCACAGTCAGGCTTCTCGCCTCCGGGATCGTCGAACGCCCCCATGAACATGGAACTCACGTCCAAGCCCGCCCCGGCCGCCCCCTCGGCCTCGCCCCTCGTGCGGGCGAACCGCACCATCAGCGAGGGCCAGCCCTTCCCGCTCGGCGCCACCTGGGACGGCCTCGGCGTCAACTTCGCGCTGTTCTCCGCGCACGCCACCAAGGTCGAGCTGTGCCTGTTCGACGATTCCGGCGAGACCGAGATCGAGCGGATCGAGCTGCCCGAATACACCGACGAGGTCTGGCACGGGTACCTGCCCGACGCCCGCCCCGGCACGATCTACGGCTACCGCGTCCACGGCCCCTACGAGCCGGAGGCCGGCCACCGCTTCAACCCCAACAAGCTGCTCCTCGACCCGTACGCCAAGGCGCTGGTCGGCTCCGTGACCTGGAACCCGGCGCTGTTCGGCTACGTGATGGAGAGCGGCGACGACACCACCTTCGACACCCGCGACAGCGCGCCCTTCACCCGCAAGTGCCGGGTGATCGACCCCGCCTTCACCTGGGGCCGCGACCAGAAGCCGAACGTGCCGTGGGACAAGACGGTCTTCTACGAGACCCACGTCAAGGGCTTCACCAAGCTGCACCCGGCGGTGCCCGAGCGCCTGCGCGGCACCTATGCGGGTCTCGGCACCCCCGAGGTGCTGGCCTATATCCGCAGCCTCGGCGTCACCTCGGTCGAGCTCCTGCCGATCCACTCCTTCGTCAACGACAGCTACCTGCTCGAGAAGGACCTGGTGAACTACTGGGGGTACAACACCCTCTCGTTCTTCGCCCCCGCCCGCCGCTACGCCGCGGTGCCGGACTTCGCCTTCTCCGAGTTCAAGGAGATGGTGGCCCGCATGCACGGGGCCGGCCTCGAGGTGATCCTCGACGTGGTCTACAACCACACCGCCGAGGGTAACGAGAAGGGCCCGACCCTGTCGTTCAAGGGCATCGACAACGCCTCGTACTACCGGCTGCTGCCCGACCAGAAGCGCTACTACATCAACGACACCGGCACCGGGAACACCGTCAACCTCTCGCACCCGCGGGTGCTGCAGATGGTGACGGACTCGTTGCGCTACTGGGCGACCGAGATGCGGGTCGACGGCTTCCGCTTCGACCTCGCGACGATCCTCGGCCGCGAGCCGTACGGCTTCGACGAGGGCGGCGGCTTCCTCGATTCCTGCCGCCAGGATCCGGTGCTCTCCTCGGTCAAGCTGATCGCCGAGCCGTGGGATTGCGGCCCGGGCGGCTATCAGGTCGGCGGCTTCCCGCCCGGCTGGGCCGAGTGGAACGACCGCTTCCGCGACGAGGTCCGCGGCTACTGGAAGGGCGACGAGGGCCTGCTTCCGGCCCTCGCCTCCCGGCTCACCGGCTCGGCCGACAAGTTCAACAAGCGCGGCCGTCGCCCCTGGGCCTCGGTGAACTTCATCACCGCCCATGACGGCTTCACCCTCGCCGACACGGTCTCGTACAACGAGAAGCACAACGCGGCGAACGGCGAGGACAACCGCGACGGCCACTCGCACAACCTGTCCTACAATTACGGCGCCGAGGGACCGACCGACGATCCCGAGATCCGCGCCGTGCGGTTGCGCCAGATGCGCAACCTGCTCGCGACGCTGCTCCTGTCGCGCGGCACCCCGATGCTGCTTGCCGGCGACGAGTTCGCCCGCACCCAGCGCGGCAACAACAACGCCTACTGCCAGGACAACGAGATCTCCTGGATCGACTGGGAGGGGATCGGCGAGGACGAACGCGACCTCGCCGAGTTCACCCAGCGCCTCCTGATCCTGCGCAAGTCGCTGCCGATGCTGAGCCGCGGCCGGTTTCTCACCGGGGCCTACGACGCCGAGCTCGGCGTCAAGGACGTGAGCTGGCTCACGCCCTCGGGCACCGAGATGACTCCGGAGAACTGGAACGACGGCGGCGCCCGCGCGCTCGCGGTCGTCCTCGACGGGCGTGCGCAGTCGAGCGGCATCCACCGCCGCGGCGGCGAGGCGACCCTGATGCTGCTGTTCAACGCCCACCACGACGTGGTGGAGTTCACCCTGCCGGAGGTGGTCGGGGGCGATGCCTGGATGCGGGTGCTCGACACCAACCTGCCCGACACCCAGGACCTCGCCCGCTTCGCCGTCGGCGACACCTACGCGGTCACCGGCCGCTCGATGCTGATGTTCGTCCTGCGCCCGACGGGCCTGGACCACGCCAGCGAGACCTGGCGCTCCTACCAGCACGTCATCCAGGCCTTCGAGCGGGCGGAATCCGAGAGCGTCGCGTTCGGGTTGCCGCACGAGGGGTGACATCCGGGCGGGTCTGCCCACTTTGACAAGGCCCGATTCGTGCTTCGTCCACCGCTCCGGCGGCGGACGGGCATGGCCGGGGAACCTTTCGATGAGGCGTGGTGCCTCGGTCGGGGCCGGAGCGGCCCGGCCGGGGACGACGCGAGCGCGGAGTGCGGGCGGTGGCAAAGATCCTTCTCGTCGAGGACCACGAGGAAATCTGGGATTTCCTCTCCCGGCGGCTCAAGCGGCGGGGCTACGAGGTGGTGCTCGCCCATGACGGCGAGGAGGGCGTGATGAAGGCCCGCACCAGCCGGCCGGACATCATCCTGCTCGACATGAACCTGCCGGTGCTCGACGGCTGGTCGGCGGCGCGCGCGCTCAAGTCCGACGCCGACACCGCCCGGATCCCGATCATCGCGCTCACCGCCCACGCCATGTCGGGCGACCGCGAGAAGGTGATCCAGGCCGGCTGCGACGACTACCACCCGAAGCCGGTCGACTTCTCGAAGCTCCTGACCCAGATCGGCGCCGCCCTCGGCACGCCGGCCACACCGTAACGACAGAACTTCCGGCAGGTACGCGGTTGATGATCGACGATCCCGTGACGGCGCGCCGCCTGCGCGACGCGATGCCGGTGTTCACGGCGCTGGCCACCTGCCTGCTGGTGCTGGCCATCGGGGCGATCCTGTCCCTCGGGCGTGACGTGCTGATGCCGATCACGCTCGCGGTGCTGCTCAGCTTCGTGCTGGCGCCCGCGGTGCGGGGCCTGCAGCGCCGCCGCCTGCCGCGCTCGCTGGCCGTGCTGGTCGTGGTGCTGGCGACCTTCGGGGGCATCGGGGGGCTCGGCCTCCTGATCGCCAACGAGGCCTCGCAGCTCGCCTCCGACCTGCCGCGCTACACCGTGACGATGCGCGAGAAGATCGGGGCCCTGCGGGCGAACGCCGGCGGCGGCGCCACCCTGGAGCGGCTGTTCAAGGCGGTGCAGGACCTGAGCCAGGACCTGCAGCCGCCCGAGCCCGCCAAGGCGCGGGGCCCCACGGATCCCGAGAAGCCGATGCTGGTCGAGGTGCGCGAGGCGAAGGCGGGGCTCCTCTCCACCCTCGGCAGCGTCGTGGCGCCGGTGCTGCACCCGCTCGCCACGGTCGGCCTGATCCTGCTCTTCACCCTGTTCTTCCTCGCCCAGCGCGAGGACCTGCGCAACCGCGCGATCCGGCTCGCCGGCTCGGGCGACCTGCGCGCCACCACGGCCGCCATGGACGACGCGGTGGCCCGCCTCTCGCGCTTCTTCCTCGCCCAGGCCGGCCTCAACCTCGCCTTCGGGGTGGTGGTGGCGGCGGGCCTGTGGGTCATCGGCGTGCCGAGCCCGATCCTGTGGGGCGTGCTCGCGGCGATCCTGCGCTTCGTGCCCTATATCGGCGCGGTCATCGGCATGGCCTTCCCGCTGCTGCTGGCGGCGGCCGTCGATCCGGGCTGGTCGATGCTGATCGCGACGCTCGTGCTGTTCGCGGTCGTCGAGCCGATCGCCGGCCACGTCGTCGAGCCCCTGCTCTACGGCCACTCGACCGGCCTGTCGCCGGTGGCGGTGATCCTGGCGGCGACCCTCTGGACCTTCCTGTGGGGGCCGGTCGGCCTCGTGCTCGCCACCCCGATCACCGTCTGCCTGGTCGTGCTCGGCCGCCACGTCGAGCGCCTGACCTTCCTCGACGTGATGCTGGGCGACCGGCCGGCTCTGGCGCCCTCCGAGATCTTCTA
Organism: Methylobacterium ajmalii; assembly: GCF_036448855.1. Classification (NCBI taxonomy): domain Bacteria; kingdom Pseudomonadati; phylum Pseudomonadota; class Alphaproteobacteria; order Hyphomicrobiales; family Methylobacteriaceae; genus Methylobacterium; species Methylobacterium ajmalii. Next base: position 95,977 of record NZ_JAZFXT010000028.1, on the reverse strand, counting down.
CCAGCGCATGCTCGCCGGCGACCCGCTCGAGGCGATCGACAAGGCCCGCCAGGTGCTGAAGGAGCGGGCGCTCGCGACCTACTACGACGAGATCGCGCTCGGCGGCCTGCGGCTCGCCCAGAACGACCGGGCGAGCGGGGCGCTCGCCGCCGACCGCCAGCAGGCGGTGGGGCAGGCGATCGAGACCGTGGTGACGACGCTCGGCGCCATGCCGGTGCCGAAGAAGGCCGCGTCCCTGCGCAGCGCCGAGACCGAGGCGGCGGTCGCCGCCCTCGGTCCAGACCGGGCCTCGACCGCGATCGTGCGCCGGCGCGAGGACCTGAGCCCGACCTGGCGCGGGACCGCGCCGGTCCTGGTGGTGGCGGCCCGCGGGCCGTTCGACGCCGCCGCCGCCGGCATGCTGGCCCAGGTGCTCGGGCGCCACGGCCTCAACGCCCGCACCACCAGCCAGGACGCGCTGAACAAGGGCGAACGGCCGGACCTGGAGGGCGTCGCCCTGGTCTGCCTGTCCTACATCGAGCCGATCAGCACCTCGCACATCCGGCTCGCCGCCCGCCTCGCCCGGCGGGCGATTCCCGGCGTGCGGATCATGGTGGCGGTGTGGCGCGAGCGCGACGCGGCCGGGCGCGACCGCCTGCGCCGAGCCACCTCGGCCGACATCGTGGTCACCACGATCAGCGACGCCCTCGACGCCGCCCTGTCGCTCTCGGGCGCGGCGCCGGCCGATCGGGCCGGGCGCAAGGTGGCGTGAGCCCGGGCGGCTGCATCGTGAAGTCGATCGCGGATCGGGCGGGCGCCGGACGCAGTGTCCTTGACAAAACGTCCGGCGCGCCGAGGTTGTCGTAGCGGACGAGGCCGGTGAGCGGGAGTGTTGCGCGGGGTGCCCGCATCCTGCGCCGCGCCTTCCCCGGTGGAACGGGGTCATGCCCTGGTGGAGCATGGTCACGGCGAGCCGGCAACACCGCGCTCGACTGCACCGCGGCCTCGGCTCGACCGGTCCGGATTGCGGGGCGACGCCCGGTCGCGGTCGCCTCGGGACGGCTTTTGCCGTTGTAGGGATCGGCCGGGTGTAGGATCCGGTGCAGGGCCAGGGATACGAGGCCGGGAGCCAGCGGAACGACGATGAGTGCGAAGCGAACGCCGACCGAACTCGGGACCCGGCCGACCGTGGCGGACGTGCCCACCGACGTCGCGGACCACCACAGCGACATCTTCTTCGCCGCCGTCGAGATGACGCGGATGCCGATGATCGTGACCGATCCGCGCCAGCCGGACAACCCGATCATCTTCGCCAACCAGGCCTTCCGGGCGATGACCGGCTACACGCCCGAGGAGCTGGTCGGTCGCAACTGCCGCTTCCTGCAGGGGCCCGAGACCGACCGCGAGACGGTGGCGGAGGTGCGCCGCGCCATCGCCGAGCGCAAGGAGATCGCCACCGAGATCCTGAACTACCGCAAGAACGGCTCGACGTTCTGGAACGCGCTGTTCGTCTCGCCGGTCTACGACCAGAAGGGCGACCTGGTCTATTTCTTCGGCTCGCAGCTCGACGTGTCGCGCCGGCGCGACGCCGAGGAGGCCCTGCGCCAGTCGCAGCAGATGGAGGCGCTGGGCCAGCTGACCGGCGGCATCGCGCACGACTTCAACAACCTGCTGCAGGTGGTGGTCGGCTACGTCGACATCCTGCATTCGGGCCTGCAGGACCCGGCGACCGACCCGCGCCGGATGGTGCGGGCGGTCGACAACATCCGCAACGCCGCCGAGCGCGCCACCACCCTGACCCAGCAGCTCCTCGCCTTCGCCCGCAAGCAGCGGCTCGACGGACGCTCGGTGAATCTCAACAACCTCGTCGAGGGCATGCGCGACCTCGCGATCCGCACCCTCGGGGACGAGATCGCGGTCGAGACCGAGCTGGCCGACGGGCTCTGGAACGCCCGCATCGATCCGACCCAGACCGAGGTCGCGCTCCTCAACATCCTGGTCAACGCCCGCGACGCCCTGCCGGGCCGCGGCACGGTGACGATCCGCACCGAGAACCACGTCTTCGACGCCGACGAGCTGCCCTCCGGGCTGCCGCAGCCGGGGCGCTACGTCTCGGTCGCGGTCTCCGACACCGGCACTGGCATGCCGCCCGAGATCCTGGCCCGGGTGATGGAGCCGTTCTTCACCACCAAGGAGGAGGGGCGCGGCACGGGTCTCGGCCTCGCCATGGTGTACGGCTTCGCCAAGCAGTCCGGCGGGACGATCGTGATCGAGTCGCGCGCCGGCCACGGCACCACCGTGCGGCTCTACTTCCCGATGAGCGACAGCGACGAGCGCCCGGCGCCGGGCCCCGATACCCGAGGGGCGGGCCGCTCGGGCACCGAGACGATCCTGATCGTCGACGACCGGCGCGACGTCGCCGAGCTCGCCCGGGCGATCCTGCGCGATTTCGGCTACACCACGCTGCTGGCCACCGACGGGCGCCAGGCCCTCGAGCTCCTCGACGGCGGCGACAAGGTCGACCTCCTGTTCTCCGACCTGATCATGCCCGGCGGCATGAACGGCGTGATGCTCGCCCGCGAGGCGCGCCGCCGCCAGCCCCGCCTCAAGGTGCTGCTCACCACCGGCTACGCCGAGGCCTCGCTGGAGCGCACCGATGCCGGCGGCACCGAGTTCGAGATCATCAACAAGCCCTACCGCCGCATGGAGCTGGCGCGCCGGGTGCGGGCGGTGCTCGACGGGCCGACGGGGGTGACTTGAGCAACTCGCACCCTGTTCGGAGACGTCGCGTGAGATCAGGGAGCCTCTCGGCCTCCCGCGGCTGTTCCGTCCATCCCTCCCACGACCTCATCCTGAGGTGCGACTGAAAGGAGCCTCGAAGGAGGGCTCCATAAACCACGGTGAGCCCTGGAGCCCTCCTTCGAGGTCAGCCGATTTTCAATTGGCTGACACCTTAGGATGAGGTCGTGATCGAGTAAAACGATTACGAATGATAAATTAAAATAATTTGTCGGACCTTAAAAAATATTTCCGTTTTTCGTATCACGACTTTCTTTTAACGATCGCGCTCATCACCATCCGAAACAGCTCTTGCCCGTCGTTAGTGCAGCCTTGTCCCCCATGCCGCGCCGTCTCCTCCTTGTGCTCTTTCGCGTTCGATGAGGCGTAAAAGAACAACGGTGTCGTCTTGTCGACTATGCGCAGGGCGTCGAGCAGCACGTATCCCTCGCGCGGCCCTTCGCGCCGTCCCATGTCCGAGATCACGGCGGCGAACCTATGTGATTTGAGTTGGGCGAGGGCATCATCCGTCGTTTCAGATAGAACGAACTCGATGCCCATCGCCTCGAAGGCTTTCCTCTCGTAACGGTTATTGTCCGGCCTATCGTCGACCCACAGGATGCGTCGTCTCCAGTCCTCTGACTCGATGGCGATGGTCGACGAAGCTTGTACGGCCCTCACGACGTCATTGATCTGTGCCTGAGACGTCATAACGCTATCCTTCGAAATGGCTGCTGTCAGCGACGCCGCGGCGCGGAGCTTCGACTGTAGGTGCATCTCGACGTAGTGCGCCTGATTCGCGAAATCTCCCGGACTGTAGAGATCTTTACTGTGATATGCGACAAGCCAAGCGAATATTGAAATAACAACAAATGGGAAGAGAGCGATGAAGCTGACGAGAATGATTCGTTCGTTAGGCGTGAACGATCCGCCGACCGAGACGAGAGCCGCGAAAGCGTAGATCAGGACGACGAAGAGAGAGATGGTGCCGAGAGGGTTGCGGGACAATCCGGCCGCAGATTTCGCGAATCCGGAAACCGGACCAATCTCACCGATTGCCATGGGTCATCCCAAAGAAGAAGGCGCGCCTACCAGAGCAGGCGCGCCTTCGATGCGCAAGCGCGAAATTCAACCCGACTTATGGATTGACGCTGCGCCTCAGACCGCCATCGCGGTCTTCAGGTTCTCGTCGATCTTGTCGAGGAAGCCGGTGGTCGAGAGCCACTTCTGGTCGGGGCCGACCAGGAGCGCGAGGTCCTTGGTCATGAACCCGGCCTCGACGGTGTCGACGCAGACCTTCTCGAGGGTCTCGGCGAACTTGGCGAGGTCGGCGTTCGAGTCGAGCTTGGCGCGGTGCGACAGGCCGCGGGTCCAGGCGAAGATCGACGCGATCGAGTTGGTCGAGGTCTCCTTGCCCTTCTGGTGCTCGCGGTAGTGGCGGGTCACCGTGCCGTGGGCGGCCTCGGCCTCGACGGTCTGGCCGTCGGGGGTGAGCAGCACCGAGGTCATCAGGCCGAGCGAGCCGAAGCCCTGCGCCACGGTGTCCGACTGCACGTCGCCGTCGTAGTTCTTGCACGCCCAGACGTAGCCGCCCGACCACTTCAGGGCCGAGGCGACCATGTCGTCGATCAGGCGGTGCTCGTAGGTGATGCCGGCCGACTGGAACCGCGACTTGAACTCGGCCTCGTACACCTCCTCGAAGATGTCCTTGAACCGACCGTCATAGGCCTTCAGGATGGTGTTCTTGGTCGAGAGGTAGACCGGGAACTTGCGGGCCAGGCCATAGTTCATCGACGCGCGGGCGAAGTCGCGGATCGACTCGTCGAGGTTGTACATCGACAGGGCGACGCCGGCGCCCGGGAATTTGAACACCTCGCGCTCGATGACGGTGCCGTCGTCGCCCTCGAACTTGACCGTCATGCGGCCCTTGCCCGGCACCTTGAAGTCGGTGGCGCGGTACTGGTCGCCGTAGGCATGGCGGCCCACCACGATCGGCTGGGTCCAGCCCGGCACCAGGCGCGGCACGTTCTTGCAGATGATCGGCTCGCGGAAGATCACGCCGCCGAGGATGTTGCGGATCGTGCCGTTCGGCGACTTCCACATCTCCTTGAGGTTGAACTCCTTCACCCGGGCCTCGTCCGGGGTGATGGTGGCGCACTTGACGCCGACGCCGTGCTTCTTGATCGCCTCGGCGGCCTCGATCGTCACCTTGTCGTTGGTGGCGTCGCGATGCTCGACCCCGAGGTCGTAGTACTCGAGCGGAACGTCGAGGTAGGGATGGATCAGCTTGTCCTTGATGGACTGCCAGATGATCCGGGTCATCTCGTCGCCGTCGAGCTCGACGACGGGGTTCGCCACCTTGATCTTCGCCATGTCTGATCCAGCCTTCCGTGATCCGGGGGCCGTCCCCATGCCCGCGTTGGCTAAGCGGCCGGCCGTGGCGCGGTCATAGCGCGCTGCACAAACAGGGGGAAGCGCCGGGGCGGAAGACCTGTCGTCGGCCGGCATGAAAAAAACCCCGGCGCGGGGGCACCGGGGTTGAAAGGAGGTCCGGTTATCAAACGTCGCTCAGGCCCTGTCGGTTCCCGGCGCGCGCGAGGCCCCTTCGCGGAAGCGGCGTCAGGCCCTATGTGGCGGCCACCCCTTCCGATCGCCGATTATCCCATGACCGATGCATCCCCGCCCCGCCCCGTCATCATCCTGGTCGAGCCGCAACTCGCCGAGAATATCGGCATGACCGCCCGCGCGATGGGGAATTTCGGGCTCGACGCCCTGCGGATCGTCGCACCGAAGGGCGGCTGGCCGATGAAGGGCGTGCGCGAGACGGCGTCCAACGCCACCCACGTCCTCGACGGCGCGAGGACCTTCGCCACCGTCGCCGAGGCCCTGGGCGATCTCCACTACGTGCTCGCCACCACGGCGCGGGAACGGGGCCAGATGAAGCGGGTCTTCGGGCCCGACGAGGGCATGGCGGAGGCGGCCGGGCGGCTGTCCGCGGGGGAGAGGGTCGGCATCCTGTTTGGCCGCGAGCGGGTCGGGCTGTCGAACGACGAGGTCTCGCTGGCGGATGCCATCGTCACCTTCCCGGTCGATCCCGATCACGCCTCGCTCAACCTCGCCCAGAGCGTGCTCCTCGTCGCCTACGAGTGGCGGCGGGCGGCGGGCCGGGCGGTGCTGCCCTTCTCGGGCGCCATGCGCACCGGCCCGGCGCCCCGGGAGGCCCTGATCTCGCTGTTCGAGAGCCTGGAGGCCGACCTCGACGCCGCAGGCTACTACCCGCCGGCCAAGCGCGACGGGATGATCCGCAACATGCGCGACATGTTCCACCGCATGGCGATGACCGAGCAGGACGTGAAGAGCTTCCGGGGCGCGCTGCGGGCGCTGGCGCGGCGGCCGGTGGAGGGCGAGTAGGTCTTCGCGGGTTCATCGATCCCGCGGCGCGTCTGCCCCCCTCTTCGTCATCCCGGGGCCGCGAAAGCGGAACCCGGGATCCATAACCGCTGAGATTTCAGAACCAGTCGGGCCGGGTGCCGCCTTGTCCGGCATCGTCGGCGTTTATGGATCCCGGGTTCTCGTCTTCGACGAGCCCCGGGATGACGATGGAGGATGTAGCTTTCATCTGTGAAAAACGAATGCGTCCTATAGCTTCACGATCAATTTCCCGAAGTTGCGGCCCTTGAGCAGGCCGATGAAGGCCTCCGGCGCGCTCTCCAGCCCCTCGACCACGTCCTCGCGGTAGCGGATCTTACCCTCGCGCAGCCACTGGCCGACCTCCTCGAGGAAGGCCGGTCCCTGGTCGGCGAAGTCGGACACGATGAAGCCGCGGAAGGTGAGGCGCTTGCTCAGGACGGCGCGCATCAGCGCCGGCACCCGGTCGGGCCCGGGGGGCAGCTCGGTCATGTTGTAGTTGGCGACGAGGCCGCAGACCGGGATGCGGGCGAAGTCGTTCAGCAGCGGCAGCACCGCGTCGAACACCGCGCCGCCGACATTCTCGAAATAGACGTCGATGCCGTCCGGGCAGGCCGCCGCGAGCGCGGCCGGCAGGTCGCCGGACCGGTGGTCGACCGCCGCGTCGAAGCCGAGATCCTCGGTGAGATGGCGGCACTTGTCGGTCCCGCCGGCGATGCCGACCGTGCGGGCCCCTTTGAGCCTGGCGATCTGGCCGACCAGCGAGCCGACCGGGCCGGTGGCGGCGGCCACCACCACGGTCTCGCCGGCCTTCGGCGCCCCGATGGTGAGAAGCCCGGTATAGGCGGTCATGCCCGGCATGCCGAGCACGCCGAGCGCGGTGGTGACGGGCGCCGCCGAGGGATCGAGCTTGCGCAGGCCCTGGCCGTTCGACACGGCAAAATCCTGCCAGCCGCCATAGGCCAGCACGGTCTCGCCGACCGCGAAGCCCGGATGGTGCGAGGCCACGACCTCCGACACCGTGGCGCCGACCATCACGTCGTTGATCTCGACCGGCTTGGCGTAGGACTTCGCCGCGCTCATCCGGCCGCGCATGTAGGGGTCGAGCGAGAGGTAATGGTTGCGCAGCAGCACCTCGCCGTCATGCGCCACCGGCACCGTGCCGCGCTCGAGCCGAAAATGGGCCGGCGTCGGCTCGCCGTGGGGCCGGGACGCCAGGACGATGCGGCGGTTCACGTCGGACATGCGGGGGACCTCCTTTGGGGTTGGGGCGCGGCCTTGCGGCCGCGCCCGCGCACCGGTGCAGTTGCGCTTCGACAGGACCGCACCGGGGGAAAGACCGCACTTGGGAAGGAAGGCGCCGCTTGGAAAGGGGAGTCCCGCGCGCCGACGCCGCGCCGGCGGGAGATTGTCAGAGCTTCGAAGGGCGGGTCGACGCCTTCAGGTCGGTCCTCAGACCAGCACCGGCACCGCCTGCTGGGTGCCGACGCCGAAGACCCGCTTGTAGCGCTCGACCTCCTCCTCGGGACCGAGCGCCTTGGTCGGGTTGTCGGAGAGCTTCACGGTCGGGTGGCCGTTGGCCGAGATCACCTTGCAGACGATCGAGATCGGGTCGAGGCGTCCGTCCGGCGCCAGGCCGCGGAAGTCGTTGGTGAGCAGCGTGCCCCAGCCGTAGCCGATGCGCAGGCGGCCGTGGAAATGCCGGTGGATCCGCTCGATCACGTCGACGTCGAGCCCGTCGGAGAAGATCGCCAGCTTCTCGCGCGGATTGCGGCCGTGCTGGGTCCACCAGCGGATGGCCTCCTCTCCGCCCTCGATCGGGTCCTTCGAGTCGATGCGGATGCCGGTCCAGTCGGCCATCCAGGCGGGGCCGCGCTCGAGGAAGCCGGTGGTGCCGTAGGTATCGGGCAGGATCACCAGGAGGTTGCCGGCATAATCGCGCTGCCAGTCGGCCAGCACCAAGTAGGGTGCGCGGGCGAGGTCCTCCTCGGTCTCGGCCAGCGCCGAGTAGACCATCGGCAGCTCGTGGGCGTTGGTGCCCACCGCCTCGATGTCGTGGCGCAGCGCGATCAGGCAGTTCGAGGTGCCGAGGAAGCTCGAGCCCAGCCCCTCGATCATCGCCTCGACGCACCAGTCCTGCCACAGGAAGCCGTGGCGCCGCCGCGTGCCGAAATCGGCGATGGAGAGGCCCGGCAGGTTCTTGAGCCGCTCGATCTTCTCCCAGATCCGCGTCATCGCCCGGGCGTAGAGCACCTGGAGCTCGAACTTGCCCATGCCCTTGAGCACGCCGCGCGAGCGCAGCTCGTTGAGGATGGCGAGTGCGGGCACCTCCCACATCGTGGTCTCGATCCACGGGCCGTGGAAGGTGAGGACGTATTGCCCGTCCTGCTTCTCCAGGAGGTAGTCGGGAAAGCGGAAGTTCTCGAGCCAGTCCATGAAGTCCGGCGAGAACATCTGGCGCCTTCCGTAGAAGGTGTTGCCGCGCAGCCAGGTCGATTCGCCCCGGGTCAGCCGCAGAGACCGGCAATGGTCGAGCTGCTCGCGCAATTCGCCGGGATCGATCAGGTCGGCGAGCCGGATGCGGCTGGTGCGGTTCTGGATCCCGAAGGTGACCGAGACGTCCCGGTGGCGCCGGAAGATCGTCTGCGCCATCAGGAGCTTGTAGAAGTCCGTGTCGAGCACGGAGCGGATGATCGGATCGATCTTCCAGGTGTGGTTGTAGACCCTGGTCGCGAGATCGAGCATCGCCCGTGCCTGCCTGACTTGGGACCGCCTCCTGCGAGCGGCCGGCACGCCGCCCGGGGGCGGCGGAGGCCGCGAAGCCCGCACGGTTCGCGGGCCGGAGTCAAGCCGCCGGCCCGCGCAGCCCCCAGTCGGCGAGGACGGACCTCAGCGGGCGCCGAGGTCGACCGCCTTCTTCTCGGTCTTCGGCGACTCGCCGGTGACGGCGGCCTTCACGTAGCCGTAGAGGTGCAGCATCGTCGAGTTCGGGCTGTCCCAGTACTCGCCCTTCTCGGGGTGGACGCGGATCAGCGCCACCGACGGGTCGTCCTTGCCGCCCGGGAACCAGGTCTTCAGGCTCTCGCTCCACTTGGCGTCGATATGCGCCTTGTCGCGTACGATCTCGGCCTTGCCCGACACCGAGACGTAGTTCTGGCTCGACGGATCGGAATACGAGAGGTTGACCTGGTTGTCGCGGCCGATCTCGTTGGTCACCGGCGCGTCCTGCTTGACGAAGAACCAGAGGTCGCCGTTCTCGTCCGCGTCCTGGTTCCACATCGGGCGGCTGCGCAGCTGGCCGTCGGAATCGGCCGTGGTCATCATCGCGACCTTCACGTCCTTGATCATCGCGAAGAGCTTCTTTGCGCCCTCGTGGTCGCGGTGGCTGCCCTGGTGCATCGGTGGGTCTCCCTTGAAGTCCGGGACGAGCGGGCGGGCCCGCTCGAAGCTGCACGACAACGGACGATGCCCGCTTTGGTTTCGGTTCCCCGCTCTCGAAACTCGGCCATGAACCCCCCCCATGAAATCCTCGATCGTACGGCTCGCCGGATCGGCCGGCCTCGCCTATCTGTGCCGCGGAAGGCGCCTGCACGGCGGGCCGCCGGGGAGAGGCGACGATGAAGATCAGTGCGCGCAACCAGCTCGATGGCAAGGTCGTCGAGGTGAAGAAGGGCGCCACCACCGCCCATGTCCGGGTCGAGCTCGCCGGCGGGCAGTTCGTCACCGCGGCGATCACCAACGAATCCGCCGACGAGCTGGGCCTCGCCCCCGGCAAGACCGTGAAGGCGGTGATCAAGTCCAGCGACGTGATGATCGCGACGGATTGAGACGCCGCTCCGTTGATTCGAACGGCTCCACGGATGCCTCGTTCATCCTACCCGCGACCTCGTCCTGAGGTGCCGGAGCAAAGCGGAGGCCTCGAAGGAGGGCTCCAGATGCCTCGGCGATCCCTGGAGCCCTCCTTCGAGGTCAGTCGATCGCTGATCGACTAACACCTCAGGATGAGGTGGATCGGGTGGGATGACATTCGGCATTCCAGTCGACCACGCCCCGAGTGCCTTGGCGATGCCGCTCGATCGACGCTCCCTCTTGACCGGCTCCGCAGCCTTCGCGCTGGCAAACGCGGCCCGCGCCGCCGATCCCCCGCGGGACGATGCCGGCCGGACCCTCGACGGCCTGCGCACCCCCGTCGCCCGGGTGTTTCCCGCCGGCCCCCCGGCGGCGATCCTGCTCTACACCCTCGCCCCCGAATTGCTGCTCGGCTGGCCGCGGGCGATCCGGCCCTCGGAGAAGCCCTATCTCCTGCCCCGGGCCGCCGACCTGCCGGAGGTCGGACGGCTCACCGGGCGCGGCAACACCGCCAACCTCGAATCGGTCCTGGCGCTCAAGCCGGACCTGATCCTCGATGTCGGCTCGACCGCCGAGACCTACCGCTCGCTCGCCGACCGGGTGCAGGGCCAGACCGGCATCCCCTATGCCCTCCTCGACGGGCGTCTCGCCTCCGCGCCGGCCACCTATCGCAGCCTCGGCCGGCTGATCGGGCGCGACGCCGAGCCCCTCGCCGCCCTCAGCCAGAGCACCCTGGCGACGATGCGCGAGCGCGTCGCCAGGGTGCCGGAAGACAGGCGCCCCCGGGTCTACCTCGCCCGCGGCCCGCGCGGCCTCGAGACCGCGCGGGCGGGCTCGATCAACGTCGAGGCGCTGGCGCTGATGGGCGCCGCCAACGTCGCCGGTCCCGGCGGCGGCCTGGCGCAGGTCTCGCCCGAGGACGTGGTCGCCTGGGCGCCCGACGTCGTCGTCGCCCTCGATCCCGCCTTCGCGGCCGCCGCGCGCCAGGATCCGCTGTGGCAGGCGACCCCGGCCCTGCGGGCGAACCGCCTGCACGTCAGCCCGTCGCTGCCCTTCGGCTGGGTCGATTTTCCGCCCTCGGTCAACCGGCTGGCCGGCCTGTGGTGGCTCGGCAAGGTCCTGTACCCGGCGCTCTTCCCGGAGGATATCCGGGCGGTCGCCCGCGACCTCTACGGCCAGCTCTACCACGTCACGCCGGACGATCCGGCCCTCGACCGCGTGCTGGCGGAAACGCGGTGAGCGGTGTCGCGGGCGCCCGGGCGATCCGGCTCGGCGGGCCCTGGCTGGCGCTCCTCGCCCTGGTGCTCGCCGCCGCCCTCGCCTTCGGGGTCGGGCGCTACCCGGTCTCCCTCCTCGACGTCGCCCGCGTCCTCGCCGGCCGGCTCACCGGCCACGCGCCGGACGTGGCGCCGGCCGTCGAGGCGGTGGTCCTGCAGATCCGCGGCCCCCGCATCGCCGCGGCGATCCTGGTCGGCGCGGCGCTGGCGGTCGCCGGTACCGCCTTCCAGGGTTTGTTTCGCAATCCCCTGGTCTCGCCCGACATCCTCGGCGCCTCCTCGGGGGCGGCGCTCGGCGCGGTCGCGGGCATCTGGCTCTCGCTGGGGGTGCTGGCGATCCAGGGGCTGGCCTTCGCGGGAGGGCTGCTCGCGGTGGCCTGCGTCTACGGGCTCGGCGCCGCCCTGTCGGGGCGCGATCCGGTGCTGGTGCTGGTGCTCGCCGGCATCGTCATCGGCTCGCTCCTCGGCGCCGGGGTCGGGCTGATCAAATACCTCGCCGATCCCTACAACCAGCTCCCGGCGATGACCTTCTGGCTGCTCGGCAGCCTGTCGGGCACGCATCCCGCCGACCTCCTGCCGCTCGCCGGGCCCGTGATCCTCGGCACCGGCCTTCTCCTCCTCCTGCGCTGGCGCCTCGACGTCCTGTCCCTGCCCGACGAGGAGGCGCGCTCGCTCGGCCTCGCCACCGGTCCCCTGCGGGTCGCGGTGGTGGCGGCCGCCACCCTCGTCACCGCGGCGAGTGTGGCGACTGCCGGCATCGTCGGCTGGGTCGGGCTGGTGGTGCCGCACCTCGCCCGCTTCCTCGTCGGCCCCGGCTTCGGCCGGCTGATCCCGACGGCGGCGCTGCTGGGAGCCGGCACGCTGCTCACCATCGATACGCTCGCCCGCACGGTGGCGCCGGTGGAAGTGCCGCTCGGCATCCTCACCGCCTTCGTCGGTACGCCGGTGTTCCTCTGGCTGCTCGCCCGGGCGGAGCGGGACTGGTCGTGACCCTGATCCAGGCCGACGCCCTCGCCTTCGGATATCCCGGCCGGGAGATCGGCCGCGATCTCTCGCTGGATCTCGCCGCCGGCGAGGCGATGGCGCTGCTCGGGCCCAACGGCGGCGGCAAGACCACGCTGCTCAAGACCCTGCTGGGCCTCCTGCCGGCGCTCGCCGGCACCATCCGGGTCGAGGGCCGGCCGCTTGCCGACCTCACCGCCCGGGAGCGCGCGCGGGCGATGGCCTACGTGCCCCAGGCCGGCGCGAGCGCCTTCGCGTTCACGGCGCGCGCCGTGGTGCTGATGGGACGCACGAGCCGCACCGGCCTGCTCCAAGCTCCGTCCCGGGCCGACCACGCGGCGGCGGAACGGGCCCTTGCCCGGATGGGCATCGCCCATCTCGCCGAGCGGCCGGTGACGCGGCTGTCGGGCGGCGAGCGCCAGCTCGTGCTGGTCGCCCGGGCGCTCGCCCAGGAGCCCCGCATCGTCGTTCTCGACGAGCCGACCGCCAGCCTCGATTTCGGCAACCAGGGCCGGGTGATGGCCGAGATCCTGCGGCTGCGCGCCGACGGGCTCGGCCTCCTCTTCACCACCCACGACCCCAACCAGGCCGCCCGCTACGCCGACCGGGCGCTGCTCCTGCAGGCCGGCCGGCCCCTTGCCGCCGGCCCGGTGGGGCAGGTGCTGGACGCCGCCAGCTTGAGCCGGCTCTACGGCGCGCCGGTCGAGGAGGTGCGGGATACGGAGAGCGGCGCGCGGGCCTTCCTGCCGGGAGGGTGAACGTCCGTTCGACGCCGGCGACGGAGGCCCGTCTCGTTCGCGATCTCATCCTGAGGTGCGACTGAAAGGAGCCCTCCTTCGAGGTCAGTCGATCTTCGATCGCGTGCGATCTGCGATCGCCGACACCTCAGGATGAGGTCGAGGGTGGGATGGAGAAGAAACCTGCACGGTCGTCGGTCCGGCCGACCGGCCGACCATGGGACGCTTCATGACGGCGCGCTGCGCCTCCCCCCACCGATGGCCGTCCCCGTCGCGCTGGCGTTTCCCGGCGCAGGGGTTACATGACGCCGGACGGATACGCGGTGCGGACAGGAGCGAGACGACGTGGCGATCACCCGGGACGACGTGCTGAAGGCGCTCGCGGGCGTGACGGTCGATGCGGCGGGAACCAGCCTGCCGGCCTCCGGCCGCCTGTCGGAGATCGTCATCGACCCCAATGGCCGGGTGGTGTTCTCGATCGGCATCGCGCCGCCGGAGGCCAAGGCCTTCGAGGCCGTGCGGCAGGCGGCCGAGATCGCGGTGCTGAAGATTCCGGGCGTCAACGCGGCGCTGGCGAGCCTCACGGGCGAGCGCGGCCCCGGCGCCGGCGCCCCGCCCCGTCCCGCCGCCCCGGGCGGCGCGCCCCAGGGTGGGCCGCGGCCCGGCCCGGCCCTGCCGGGGGTGCGCCATATCGTGGCGGTGGCCTCGGGCAAGGGCGGCGTCGGCAAGTCGACCACCGCCTGCAACCTCGCCCTGGCGCTCCGCGCCCAAGGCCTGAAGGTCGGGCTCCTCGATGCCGACATCTACGGCCCCTCGGTGCCGAAACTCTTCGGCCTCGACCGCAAGCCCGAGACGATCAACACGCCGCAGGGCCAACGCATCGTGCCGCTCAACGGCTACGGCCTGGCGGTGATGTCGATCGGCTTCCTGATCTCCGCCGACACGGCGATGATCTGGCGCGGCCCGATGGTGCAATCGGCGCTGACCCAGCTCCTGCGCGAGGTCGCCTGGGGCGAACTCGACGTGCTGATCGTCGACATGCCCCCCGGCACCGGCGACGCGCAGCTGACGCTGGCGCAGGCGACGCCGCTGGCCGGCGCGGTGATCGTCTCGACGCCGCAGGACCTCGCGCTGATCGACGCGCGCCGCGCGGTCACGATGTTCCGCCGGGTCGAGGTGCCGATCCTCGGCGTGGTCGAGAACATGGCGACCTTCGTCTGCCCGCATTGCGGCGGCACCTCGCACATCTTCGGCCATGGCGGCGCGCGCCACGAGGCCGAGACCCTGGGCGTGCCGTTCCTCGGCGAGGTGCCGCTGAACATGACGATCCGCGAATCCTCCGATTCCGGCCGGCCGGTCGTCGCGGTCGATCCCGACGGGCCGCAGGCCGCCGCCTACCGGACCATCGCCGCCGGCCTGTGGGCCGGGCTGAGCGGTGGCGCCGGCCCGCGCCCGGCGCCCCGGATCGTGATCGAGTGAGCGTCGCGCACGGGAGCGTGCCCCCGACCCTCGGGGTGATCCTGGCCGGCGGGCTCTCCCGCCGGATGGGCGGCGGCGACAAGCCGCTCCTGCGCCTCGGCGAGAAAACCCTGCTCGAGCGGGTGGCGGAGCGCTTACGCCCGCAATGCTCCGCCGGCCTGATCCTCAACGCCAACGGCGATCCGGCGCGCTTCCGTGCTTTCACGGGCTTCGTGGTGCCGGACTCGCTGCCCGACGCCCCCGGGCCCCTCGCCGGCGTGCTCGCCGCCCTCGATTTCTGCGCGAGCCATCACCCGGACGTGGCTTACGTCGCGAGTGTGGCCGGCGACACGCCGTTCCTGCCGCACGATCTCGTCGCCCGCCTGCACGCGGCACGCGCCCGCGACGGCGTCGCGATGGCGGTCGCGGCCTCGGGCGGGCAGCTGCATTTCGTGAACGGGGTCTGGGCGGTGAGCCTGCGCCACGACCTACGGACGGCGCTGGTCGAGCGGGGCCTGCGGCGGGTGGGCATGTGGATCGCCCGGCACAACGCAGCGGAAGCGGCGTGGGACATAGATTCTCTGGATCCCTTTTTAAATATAAATACTCAAGAAGAACTTTTGTATGCCAGCTTGCGATACGATAAATACTTATAATTATTTATATTATAAAAACGATATAATAGATATCCATATATTTTACGAATTATGTAAAACACATTGCAGATCGAATTTTTCGATATATACTAAATTATCAATAGGCGTTGAGCCCTAACATGTGCGGGCAGCTATTTATAATATTAAGCTGTCCATAACATGTGAGCTCATGTCAATCTTGTCGTCTTCAACTGGTGGGTCTGCCGTGATTGGCTTCTTAGATTTTTTAATTAATAAAAGTCAGACAATAAAAGGGTGGATGGAAAAAACTGGGCCTGGCATCGTGATAAGCTGTCTTGGACTAGGGCTAACATCCGGAATTTTATTAAATACGTTATGGCATAATTATATCCACGCCGAAGAAAGGGCTCGATTGGCTAAGTTACAGGATGATTTTGAACAATTGAAACAAATAAATAGCAAAATATCGTATGAAAACACAGCATACAAGCTTGCTCAAAATCAATTTAATAGCGAACTTGCCGAGAAAAAGCGAGAAATAGATAAGTTGACAAATCAAATCACATCTGAAAAAAGACCTCATACCGTCGAAAACATCACGAACAAAGCTCGTTCTGCGAAAATATCTGCCCAAGAAGTCGAAAATAAAGTCAAAAACATTAATGAATCCCAGATATGGGATGATATAGTCTCAATTAGCCAAATGCACGTTGGACAGCAAAGAGGTATATTCAATTTTCTAGTGAAAATATCTGTTGAAGAACCCGATGATTATAGCATCAGCGACAAGATATTTGGGAATAATCGATGCAAGCTCATCATAGAAACCGCATCTGGCAGCAAAGCGCATGAAATTATGCAAGTCGGAAAATCTTATCGCGTCAACATTGGTGGGCTAAAGTTTTTTGTAAAACTATCAAAGAAAGAAGATGCTGTGTGTACATTTTTATACAATGCCGCGCCGAAATAAAGAGAACGCTCGTTTCGTTTGGCAAAACGAGCGTTCTCGTTATTTATCGCAAGCTTTACGCCTCAAGACGCATCGACTTGATGGTGTCGGGATCGCGCACGGGCTCGCCGCGCTTGATCTGGTCGATCACGTCCATGCCTTCGACCACCTTGCCCCACACGGTGTACTGCTTGTCGAGGAAGCGGGCGTCGGAGAAGCAGATGAAGAACTGCGAGTTGGCCGAGTGCGGGAAGTTGGTGCGGGCCATCGAGCAGGTGCCGCGGACGTGCGGCTCGGCGTTGAACTCGGCCTTCAGGTCGGGCAGCTCGGAGCCGCCGGTGCCGGTGCCGGTCGGGTCGCCGGTCTGGGCCATGAAGCCGTCGATCACGCGGTGGAACGGCACGCCGTCGTAGAAGCCCTGCTCCGAGAGGGTCGTGATCCGCTCGACGTGGTTGGGGGCGAGGTCGGGGCGCAGCTGGATGACCACGCGGCCCTTGCTGGTCTCCATCACGAGTCGGTTGCTGTCGGTCATGGTCGGTCTCCTTGATTCGGACCAGGGTAGACGAAACGCAGGGCGATAGGACGCCCCGCGACGGCGCCGCCGAGCCCCGCCGTCAGCCGCGCCGGGGTGCAGCGGGCGAGCGACGAGAGCGTTTCGGCGGCGAGCGCATCCCGCCGCCGGGGCGGAACGCGCGTGAAGGTGATCCGCGGGGTGCCCTGGAGGCTCCCGTCCCGCCTCAGCGCGAAGCGCAGGGTGATGGCGGAGGCCCCGAGATCGGCCGGTGCGCGCCAGCAGGCGGCGAGCCGGGGGTAGAGGTCCGCCAGGGTGTCGGCGGGGCCCTCGGGCGGCGGCGTCACCGGCACCCGCACGGTCGCCCGCAGGGTGGTCGGCAGCGAGAGCACCGAGGGGTTGTCGGTGACGTCGAACTGCGCGGCGGCGGGCGCGGTCGAGACCGCCAGCGCGAGGCCGGCCAGCGAGAGCCCGCCGCGCAACGGCCTACTGGCCGTCCTGGGCGAGGCTCATCCGGACGATCTTGTCCGGGCTCTGCACGGTGCCGTTCTGGGCCGACGAGCCCTTCTTGATCTTGTCGACCACGTCCATGCCCGAGGTCACCTCGCCCACCACCGTGTACTGGTTGTTGAGGAACGAGGCGTCGCCGAAGCAGATGAAGAACTGCGAGTTGGCCGAGTTCGGATCCTGCGAGCGGGCCATGCCGACGGTGCCGCGCTTGAACGGGGTCTTGGAGAACTCCGCCGGGATGTTCGGCAGGTCGGACTTGCCCATGCCGGTGCCGGTCGGGTCGCCGGTCTGGGCCATGAAGCCGTCGATCACGCGGTGGAACACGATGCCGTTGTAGAAGCCGCGCTTCGTCAGCGTCTTGATCTGCTGGACGTGCTTGGGCGCCAGGTCGGGCCGCAGCTGGATGGTGACGCGGCCGTCCTTTGTGTCGAGGTAGACGGTGTTCTGGTCGGGCGCGGCGCTCGCCGGGGCGGCGATGCCGAGGGCGGCGACGGACAGCACCAGGGCTGCGAGCCAGCGGATCATGGAGGTCTCCTGGGTGGAAATCGGCCGCGTCAGGCGGACGGGGCGAAGCGGGCGCTCAGGCGGTCGGCCACCGCCGCGGGCACGAAGGGCCGCACGTCGCCGCCCATGGCGGCGATCTGGCGGACCAGGGTGGCGGTGATCGGCCGCACGCCGGTCGAGGCCGGCAGGAACACGGTCTGCACCTCCGGCGCCATGGCGCCGTTCATGCCGGCGAGCTGCATCTCGTAATCGAGATCGGTGCCGTCGCGCAAACCGCGGATGAACAGGCTGGCGCCGTGGCGCCGCGCCGCCGCCACCGCGAGGTCGGCGAAGCTGACGACCTCCAGCACCGTGCCGGTCTCGGCGGCGAGCGGGCCGCAGGTGGCGCGGATCAGGTCCGCCCGCTCCTCGGCGGAGAAGAGCGGGGTCTTGCCCGGATGCACGCCGATCGCGACGACGAGGCGGCCGACCAAGCGGCAGGCCTGGCGCACCACGTCGAGATGGCCGTTGGTCACCGGATCGAAGGAGCCGGCATAGAGCGCGGTGCGGTTCATCGTGGCCCCACGTAGAGCATTTTTAGGCGCAACGGAACCGCCCGGCCCCGGGCCGGCCCCGCTTGCGCCGGCCTCATTTGGTCACGGCCCCGACCAGCGGCCCGAGCGGCCGGCTCAGGTCCTGCCGGCCGAGCGCCGGCGCGTAGAGGCTCGACACGCTGCCGTCCAGGAAGAGCGCGTTGGGGCAGCCGAGCGTGTCGCGAAACAGCCGCGCGAAGGCCCCGAAGGTCACCGGCGCCTCCGAGATCGCGAAGACCGCGGTGCGCCCGTCCGGCCGCACGCCGACGCCGTTGCGGATCTTCTGCGACGGGCCGTCCTCGGAGATCTTCGGGTGGATGCGGTTGTTGATCACCAGCATCGGGCCGGACTGGGTGGCGAACTCGGCCTTGGGATGGGCCTTCAGGTAGCGCCCGGTCTCGAGCACGCCCGCCTTGTCGCCCGCCACGTAGAACACCCCGTTCGGCTTCAGGTGGAAGTTGCCCGGGCCGTTGGCGGTGTTGGCGGCCTTCAGCTCGCGCCCGTCCTCGACGTAGAGGCCGACGGGGCCGAGGCCGGTATCGTACATGCCGGCATTCATCGCGAAGGCGAGCTTGTCGCCCTGCTGGCCGGCGAGCCGCGACAGCGAGCCGTAGGGCAGCCCGTCGGGCCCGCGCCAGAACAACTTCACCCGGGCGCGGCGCAAATCGACGGTGCAGACCGAATAGGCCTGGCCCTCATGGGTCTGCGGTCGGCAGGCGACGGCGGGGGAGGCCGGCACGGAGGCGGCCGGCGTGGCGGGCGCCGCCGGTGCGGGCGCGGGCCCGAGCCACAGGCCCGCACCGACCACCAGCGCCCCGATCCGTCCCGCCCGCACCCCGATCGTCGCCATGAGCCTCTCCGTGTCCGGCCGACATCCGGCTACCGGTATAGAGCGATCGTGACGTTTTGCAGCATGAACCGAAAACCCCGCCGCGGTGTTCTGTGGGCCTGGGGGTTCGACATCTTCACGCGAACGGAGATCGGCTCATGAAGGTCATGTTGGCGGCATCGGCAGTCCTCGCGGGTGCACTGGTGGCTCTGCCGGCCACTGCGGAAGCGCGGGGCTTCGGCGGCTTCGGCGGTGGCGGGTTCCACGGCGGGGGCTTCCACGGCGGCGGGTTCGGCGGGTTCCGCGGCGGCGGCTTCCGCGGCGGGTTCGCGGGCGGCGGCTGGCGCGGCGGCGGCTTCGGCTACCGCCAGGCCGGCTTCGGCGGCGGCTGGCGCGGCGGCTATGGCGGCTGGCGCGGCGGATACGGCGGCTGGCGCGGGGGCTACGGCTACCGCCGCGGCTTCGGCTGGGGCGCGGCGGGCCTCGGGCTCGGCGTCGGGCTCGGCCTCGCGGCGGCCACCGCCCCGTATTACGGCGGCTACGGCTATGGTTACGGCGGCGGCTACGCCCCGGTCGGCTACTATGGCGGCTACGATTACGGCTATGGCGGCGGCTGCTACGAGGTGCCCCGGGTGCGCTGGACGCCCTACGGCTACCGCCGCGTCCTCGTGACCCGCTGCTACTGAGCGGGATCACTCGAACCGGAAAGGCCGCCCGCCGGGGCGGCCTTTTTCGTGCGGCCGGTCGCCATGGCTCAGTTGCGCCGTCCCGCCGCCTCCTCGCGGCGCATCGGCATCGCGTCGATGGTGGCGACCAGGGTCTCGGCCGGGATCGGCTCCGCGGCGACGAGCTTCTGCCCGCCGTCCTTGCCGACCAGCACCGCCCGGAACCCGGTGGCCGGCAGGCCGAGGCGCCGGCGCAGGGCGGCGGCCTGCCTCCCGTCCCCGATCGCCCGCACCACCACGAGGTCGCGCTCGCGCATCGCGGAGGCCTCGGCGATGCGCGCCTGCGCGGCCGCCCGGGGATCCCCGTCCTCGGCGGCGATCACCAGCACCCGGGACTTCCAGCGGTAGCGGTCGAGGTCGGAGGCCCCGGCCGGCACCGTCGCGGCGGCCAGGACAACGGGGATGAGGACAAGGGGAGCGAGGAGCAGGGGAGCGAGGAGCAGGACGGGGCGCGGGATTGCGGGCATGGGCCGGGCCTTTCTCGAAGGGGTGCCGGGCGACGGGCCCGGCTCGTTCAGGAGAACCCAACGACGATCCGCCCCCGCCGGTGCCCGGACCGGACGCGATCGGTCCGCGCCGCAGCCCCGGCTCGGCCTATTGCAGCTTCGCCCGGTAGGTCTCGCCGGCCTTGGCCTTCAGCTCGGCGCCCGCCTCGCGCCCGATCGCCAGCGCGTCGGCGACCGCACCGGTGCGATGGGTCGCCCAGTGGGCGCTGCCGTCGGGCAGGAACAGGATCCCGTCGAGGGTGAGGGCGTCGCCGTCGATCTGGGCCAGCGCCGCGATCGGGGTGCGGCAGGAGCCGTCGAGCTCCGCGAGCAGGGCCCGTTCGGCGCCGACCGCGATGGTGGTGCGGGCGCAGGCGACCGCCTGGAGCCGCTCGATCACCGCGCTGTCGCCGGCCCGGCACTCGATGCCGAGCGCGCCCTGCGCCACCGCCGGCAGCATCGCGCTCACCGGCAGGATCTCCTGGGCCCGGTCGGCGAGGCCGAGGCGTTCCAGGCCCGCGATGGCCAGCAGGGTGGCCTCGCAGGCGCCCTCCTCGAGCCGCTTCATCCGGGTGTTGGCATTGCCCCGCAGGGGCACGATCCGGAGGTCCGGCCGGTGCATCAGCACCTGGGCGCCGCGGCGCAGCGACGAGGTGCCGACCCGGCTGCCCGGCGCGAGGTCGGCGAGGCGCGTGGCGTGCGGCGACAGGAAGGCGTCCCGCGGGTCGTCCCGCTCCAGGATGCAGGCGATGACGAGCCCGTCCGGCAGCCAAGTCTCGACGTCCTTCATCGAGTGGACGGCGATGTCGACCTCGTCGGCGAGCAGCGCCTGCTCCAGCTCCTTGGTGAACAGGCCCTTGCCGCCGATCTCGGAGAGCGGCCGGTCGAGCACCTTGTCGGCCACCGTGGTGACGACGACGAGCTCCATCGCGCCGGGCTCGGCGAGGTCGGGATGGGCGGCCGCGATGCGGTCGCGCACCATCCCGGTCTGGGCGAGCGCCATCGGGCTGCCGCGGGTGCCGATGCGCAGGGGACGTCGAGCCATGGGTCGGGCCATCTCGGGTGCCGTGGGTACGAGAAGCGTCACATCCGCGAGTAGCGAGTCGGGGCCGCCGTGTCACGGCCCCCACAGGCTGCCGGCTTCCTCAGAAGCCCTGGACCGCCAGCACCGTGTGCTCGACCTGCGGCGGGGCGGCGAAATGCTCGGAGACCAGGGCGCGCCAGGCCTGGAAGTCGGCCGATTCGCGGAAGTCGACGGTGTGGTTCTCCAGGGTCTCCCACCGGACCATCAGCCGGTAGCGGGTCGGCACCTCGACCGAGCGTTGCAGCTCCATGCCGCGGCAGCCCTTGGCGCGGCGGAACAGCTCCGCCGCCCGGCCGACGCCGGCCTCGAAGGCGCTCTCGTGCCCGGCCTTCACCTCGATCTGCGCGATCTCCAGAACCATCCCGTCCCCCTTGCCGCGGTGCCAAGGCCGCATGCGGCGGCCATGCGCGAAAACGCCGGTGCCGACAGCCATGCGCGAAGCCGCCGGCCTTGTCCAACCCGCCGGCGCGAGAGCGGTGGATGGCCCCCGGCGGGCGGTTGCCAACCCGGAACAGGACGCGCACAAACCGTGGATGACCTGTGCACGGTGGCAACCAGCCCCGACCGGCGCCGTTTTCCTGCCGGAGCGTGACAGCGGAGTTCGGTCCTGATGGCGACGCTGAAGGAATTCGAGGAAGCCCTGCGCGAGAACGGCATGCAGATGGCGCTGGCGATTCTCGAGCGCCTGCGCGAGCGCGACCGCGCCAACCGCGTGGTGAAGCCGGGGCGCCGCATCGTCGGCAAGAAGATGACGCCGGAGCTGGCCCGCGAGATCCTCGAGCTGCACGGCTCGACGGAGATGACCCAGCAGGAGATCGCCTTCAAGCTCGGCGTCAACCAGGGCCGGGTGAACGAGGTGATCAAGCGCGGCAAGTGGCTCTCGGGCGACCAGGCCGCCCCCGAGGCGGTGGCCCGCGACAAGGGCAAGGCGCGCATCCAGGGCACCGAGCCGAAGCGAGCGCGCCGGCCCGCGGCCAAGAGCGGCGCGGCCAGGAGCGCCAAGGGAGCGGGCAAGGGCGGGGACAAGGGCACCGGCAAGCCTTCCAAGCGCCCGGCGACGGCCCAGCTCGCCTTCGGGGACCTCTGACCCCGAAAGAGGATCCCCGGCCCGGCAGGCCAGGCATGACCGCAGCCCATTGGGCAGCGGTCTCGCGATGCTCTACCACTTCCGGTGCCGAAGCCGCCCCGATCGAGGGCGGCCGGCGGACCCGGCAGGCCGGGAGGAGAGCACGCCGATGTACGATGCCGCGAACCTGAAGAAGCTGCCCGCCCTCAAGAGCCTCGCCCCCGAGGCGATGGGCGCCTTCGAGGCCCTCGACAAGGCGGCGCTGGCCGACGGCGCGATCCCGCGCAAGTACAAGGAACTGATGGCGCTGGCGGTGGCGCTGACCACCCAGTGCCCGTACTGCCTCGAAGTGCACCGCGAGGCCGCCAAGAAGGCCGGGGCCACCGAGCAGGAGATCGCCGAGACGGTATTCGTCGCGGTCGCCCTGCGGGCCGGCGCGGCGCTGACCCACGGCACCCACCTGCTGCCCTAACGCACGTTGTCCCGGACGACGGAGCGGTTCCGTGCGCCGGGAGTGCGGACACGGCGAAGCGCCCCGGCCGGGCGGCCGGGGCGCTCCTCCTGTCGGCGGGCGGGACGGCTTACGCCGCCTGCTGGACGCTGCCCTCGATCGACTGCGGGCGGGAGCCCGAGGCGATCTGGATCTGGCGCGGCTTCTTGGCCTCCGGGATCTCGCGGACGAGGTCGACGTGGAGCAGGCCGTTCTCCAGCACCGCACCCGTCACCTGGACGTGGTCGGCGAGCTGGAAACGCCGCTCGAAGCCGCGGGCCGCGATGCCCTGGTGCAGGAACTCGGCCTGCTTGGCCTCGCCCTTGCGCTCGCCCTTCACGGTGAGCGCGTTCTCGCGGGTCTCGATCGACAGGTCCTGGTCGGTGAAGCCGGCCACCGCGAGGGTGATCCGGTAGGCGTTCTCGGCCGTGCGCTCGATGTTGTAGGGCGGATAGGTCGGGGCCGCATCCGAGGTCACGAACTGGTCGAGCGCCGAAAACAGGCGGTCGAAGCCGACGGTCGAGCGGTACAGGGGAGCGAGATCGAACTGACGCATGACATATTCTCCGTCTGAAGCAATATGTAGTCTTGAAGGACCGCCGCGAGGGCCGGTCCCGGTCTGCGCGCCGCCGTATCGGCCGGCGCCCCTCGCATATTGGGGTGGCCTCTAGACTGGTCAAGGCCGGCGCCGACTGGGTTTCGCGAATTTTTTCGGGAGGCCCGGACGGGCGCAGGTTCTGCCCCACTTATTAGGGGATGCCGTGCCAGGATGCGGCGGATGACAGCTTCAGAGGCCCTCTCGTGACAGTGCCGCTGCTCGCCACGCCCGACAACCCGATCCCGCCGGGCGCCACGCTCCTGTCGGTGCGGACCGCCGACGGCCTGTCCCTGCGGGTCGCCACCTGGGCGCCGACGGCGCGGGTGGTGCACGGCACGGTCTGCCTGGTGCAGGGCCGGGCCGAGTTCATCGAGAAGTACTTCGAGACCGTGGCGGAACTGCGCGGGCGCGGCTTCCACGTCGTCGCCTTCGACTGGCGAGGGCAGGGCGGCTCCGACCGCACCGTCGAGGACCCGCACAAGGGCCACGTCGACGATTTCGCCGAGTACCGGCTCGACCTCGCGGCGGTGGAGGCGCAGGTGCTCGAGGGGCGGATGCCGCGCCCGTTCTTCGGCCTCGCCCACTCGATGGGCGGCGCGATCTGCCTGTCCGCCGCCCGGGAGGGCTGGCTGCCCTTCGACCGGCTGGTGGCCCTCGCCCCGATGGTGGCGATCTGCATGATCCGGTGGCCCAAGGCGGCGATGCGCCTCGCCGCCGCCTTGCGGCTCCTCGGCCTCGGCCGTCGCTACGTGCCGGGCGGCTCGGCGGTGTCGATCGCCACCAAGCCGTTTCCGAACAACCGGCTCACCGCCGATCCCGTCCGCTACGCCCGCAACGCCGCCGCGGCGCTGGCGGTCGGGGCCGGCGCCATCGGCGATCCCACGGTCGGCTGGCTCGCCGCCGCCTTCCGGGCGATGCGCCGCTTCGAGGATCCGCGCTACGCCCTTGGCATCCGCCTGCCGGTCCTGGTGGTGGCGGCCGGGGCCGATCCGGTCTGCAGCACCCCGGCGGCGGAGCGCTTCGCGGCCCGGCTCGCCGCCGGCCGCACCATCACCCTGCGCGGCGCCCGCCACGAGATCCTGATGGAGCGCGACGCGATCCGCGCCCAGTTCTGGGCCGCCTTCGACGCGTTCGTGCCGGGCACGGCGGCCCCGCTGCCGGATACGGCGCCGGAGACCGAGGGCGAGCCGAGGGCCGCCGTGGCCTGACGGCGGCCCGGAACCCGCTGTCCATGCGCGACGGGCCGATCTAGGATCGCGCCCACCGGCCGACGGAGACCGCGCAGGCGCCTCGGGGAGTTGCAGGATGAGCGCTTTACTGTTCGGCCGCATCTTCGAGCGGACGCGGGCGGGGGTGTCACGCCTGTTCGACGAGGCAGCCGGCGGACGCATCGCCCTCGCTCCGGTGGACGACCTCGTCTACCCGGTCATGCGCGTGCTCCAGGATGGCGGCGTCCAGGCCTGGCTCGCCCTGGTCCACGGCCATCCGAGCCAGGACGCCGTCCAGCATGCGATGCACGTCGCCGGCCTCGCGGCCAATTTCGGCCACCATCTCGGGCTGCCGGCCTGCGATTGCGTCGCCCTGGTCCGGGCCGGGCTGCTGCACGACATCGGCAAGGCCCGCATCCCGGCCGCGATCCTGGCCAAGCCCGGCGCGCTCACCGAGGACGAGATGGCCCTGGTCCGCCGGCACGCCGCGATCGGCTACGACATCCTGCGCGATTCCGGGATGCGCGATCCGGTCGTGCTGCAGGCGGCGCGCCACCACCACGAGATGCTCGACGGGTCCGGCTACCCCGACCGCCTGGCCAAGGAGGCGGTCAAGGACCTCGTCCGGCTGATGACGGTCTGCGACATCTATGCGGCGCTGACAGAGCACCGACCCTACCGCCCGGCGATGCCCCACGCCGACGCGCTCGGAATCCTGCGGGGCATGGCGCCCGACCGGCTGGACCCGGATTTCGTCGACGCGTTCGAGGCCTCGCTCGCGCCGCCGCAGGCGATGCGCGGAGGCGCGTTCCCCGCCGCCCCGGCGACCATGCGGAGCGATCCGCGCGACGGCGGCTGGTGAGCCGCCGGCGCGCCTCCCGCTCGCGCCACCGAACGTCAGGAATTGAGGAGCGCCAGGGCCGCCGCGTGCAGCCGCTTGTCGCCGGCCGCCACGATCCGCCCGCCCTTGGCGGCGGAGGTGCCCTCCCAGGTGGTGACGACGCCTCCGGCGCCCTCGATCACCGGGATCATCGCCACGATGTCGTAGGGCTTCAGCCCGGCCTCGACCACGAGGTCGATATGGCCCGCCGCCAGCATCGCGTAGGCGTAGCAGTCGGCGCCGTAGCGGGCGAGGCGGACGGCGCCCTCGACCCGGTCGTAGGCCTCCCGGTCGCCGGGGCCGAACAGACGCGGGTCGGTGGTGTGCAGGACCGCCTCCGACAGCTCGCCCTTGCGCCGGGTGAGCAGGCGGCGGGTGCCGTGCGGGCCCTGGCAATGCGCGGCCTCGCCGTCGCCGTAGAAGCGCTCGCCGGTGAAGGGCTGGTTCATCAGGCCGTAGCACGGCACGCCGCCCCGGGTGAGCCCGATCAGGGTGCCCCAGGTCGGCAGGCCGGCGATGAAGGCGCGGGTGCCGTCGATCGGATCGAGCACCCAGACGTAGTCCGCATCGGCGCGCTCGGCGCCGAATTCCTCGCCCAGGATGCCGTGGTCGGGGAAGCTGGCGGCGATCAGCCGGCGCATCACCGCCTCGCCGGCCCGGTCGGCCTCGGTGACCGGGTCGAACGCGGCATGGCCCGCGGCCTTGTCCTCGGTGGCGAAGGCGGCGCGGAAGAAGGGCAGGATGGCCTGGCCCGACTGGGTGGCGAGCTCGTCCACGAACCGCGCGAAATCCACCACGCTCATGCTTGTCCCCGCTTCCCGCTCGCCCGGCCCGGAGGGCCGGCATGCCCCGGATCGAAAGGGTGCCGGGGCCCCGGCGTCAAGCCCTCAGGCCTCGGCCGGCACCGGCTCCCGGCCGGGAGCCGGCAGGGCGGCCCCGGGGGGCGCGGCATGGGGCGGCGCGTGGGCCGCTTCGCCGGGGGCGGCGGAGCGCGGCGCGTCCCGCACCGCCTCCAGGCAGGCCTCGACGCCCTCGCGCAGGGATACGGCGTAGTGGTCGGCCCCGAGCGCCGCGCGGGCGCCCGGATCGGTCAGCACCGCGTCGTCCGCCGGCCACAGGCCGACGAGCACCTGCGCCTCCGGGGCGCGGCGGCGCAGCCGCTGGACGAGGTAGCGCAGATGGGCCGGCGTGCCGCTGATCTCCAGGTAGGAGATGCAGACCATCTGGGCGCCCTCGGCGTCGAGGGTGCCGATCCGCGAGCGCGTGACGTCCTCGAACGGCACCACCCGGGTGCCGAAGCCGTGTTTGCCCAGGAGCTGGGCCAGCATCATCGAGGCGGCCTCGTCGAGGGGGCCGCGGCCGGCGATGCAGAGCACCGCGCCCTCGCGCGCCCACGCCTCCGGCAGGGCGTCGGGGGCCGGCGCGTCCGGTACCGCGGGGGCGGCCTCGCACGGCACTTCCTCGTCGCGGCTTCCCGACAGGAGGCGCCCGGCAAGCGTCGGCTTCGTTTCCGGCGCGGCGTCGTCGCGGTCCGACAGGTCCTCGATCAGCTGGGCGATGCCGACGCGGATGCGGTCGAGCTGGCTCTCGGTCAGCACGCCGCGGCGGGCATCGGTGGCGGCGAGCTGGAGGCCCTTCAGCGCCACCTCGTCGTAGTAGGAGGAGAGCGAGCACTGGGCGAGGATCGCCTCGGCCAGCTCCTGCGCCTCGTCGGGGTCGTCGGCCAGCATGCGCTGGTAGAAGTTCTCGACCGGGGTCAGGGCCGGGCGGTCGCCGAACAGCACGTCGAGGAATTCGAGCTTGTCGACGTGGCGGCCGAGCACGACGAGGCAGACGGTGAGCGGCGTCGAAAGGAGGAGCCCGACCGGTCCCCACAGCCAGGTCCAGAACAGGGCCGAGACCAGCACCGCGAAGGGCGACAGCCCGGTCGAGTGGCCGTAGAGCAGCGGCTCGATGAACTGGCCGACCAGGGGCTCGAGCACGATGAACAGGGCGGCGGTGGCCAGCACCATGTTCCAGCCCGGATCGACCGCGGCGGCGAGCGCCAGCGGCAGCAGGGCCGACAGGAAGGCGCCGATATAGGGCACGAAGCGCATCAGCGCCGAGAAGATGCCCCACAGGATCGGGTTCGGCACGCCGATCAGCCACAGCCCGACGCCGATGACGAGGCCGAACCCGGCGTTCAGGGCGAGCTGGACCAGGAAGAACCGGCTCAGGCGCAGCGCCGCGTCGTCCATCGCCACGGTGGTGCGGTGCAGGTCGCTCGATCCCACGAGGCGGATCATCCGGTCGCGCAGGTCCTCGCGCTGGACCAGGATGAAGAGCAGCACCACGAAGACGATGCCCAGCGTGGCGAGCGGCGAGAGCACCGGCGCCAGCACCTTCTCGGCCAGTTCCACCGGGCCGGGCTCGCGGTCGCGCATCTCGACCAGCACCGGCTTGTCGGGGTTCTGCACCGCGGGCGGCGCGGCGCGCTTGGTCTCGGGTTTCTCCTCCGGCTTCTGCTCCGGCGCGCCGGCCTGCTGGATCTGGTGGTTGATGCTGCGCAGATACCCGGCGACGTCGCCGAGCGGGCCGGCCTTCAGGTTCTCGGCCTTCTGGGCGATGGTGCGCTGGTAGCGCGGCAGCCCGGTCGAGAGGTCGGCGAGCTGCATGCCGATGAGCCCGCCTAAGCCCGCCACCACGGCGAGCAGCAGCAGCACCGCGACGCCGACGGAGGGCAGCCGGCCGAGGCGCAGCTTGCGCAGCAGCGCCACGAGCGGACCGATCACGAAGCTGAGCAGAACCGCGATGGCGATCGGGATCAGGATCTCGCGGCCGAAATACAGGGCCGCCACGATCACCGCCGCGATGACGAGCGGCGCCGCCAGGCCGTCCCCGGGGGTCTCGGCGGCCTGGACCCGGGCCGGCTTCACCGGAAAGATCTGCGTGCGATCGTCTCGCCGATCCGCCATGCGACGCGCCTCCAACCCCACGCGGCGCCCACGCTCCGCCACGCTTCCACCAGGGGGGAACGGGGCGGGGGGCGAAACGATCCCCCGCTGACCCTGGGCCAATCTGTCGAAAACGTGATCGGGCTACTCGATCCGCACCATCACGCTGTCGCTCGCGCCCGTCGCGTCGAGCACCGAGATCCGCACGAAGCCGGCGCCGTCGGGCTGCCACTCGGCCTGGCGGCGGTCGGATTCGGTCACCGGCAGGCCGCCGACGAGCCAGGTGAGCGGCGGGGTGCCGCCGAGCGCCTTGAGGGCGAGGCCGGCGGGCGGGCCTTCCGCGGCGCCGAGGTCGATCCGCGCCCCGTCCGGCGGGTAGGCGATGCGCAGGCGGTCGACGGGACCGGCCTCGCGGGAGAGGTGGCGCAGCGGCGGCGGCAGGGCGGAGGTCGCCGCCACCAGGGCGTCGCGCGGGCGCGGCACCGGCTCGGGCTCGCCCCCGATCCGCGCCACGGCGTCGAACAGCAGGGGGGCGGCCGCGACCCGCCCGACGAGGCCCGGCACCCCGGCCCCGTCCGGCCGCCCGATCCAGACCGCCACGGTGACCCGGCGGTCGAATCCCACCGCCCAGGCGTCGCGGTAGCCGTAGGAGGTGCCGGTCTTGTAGGCGAGGCGGTTGGGCAGGGCGCTCTCGGGCGGGGGCGTGCCCCGCAGGGTGTCGGCGACGTACCAGGCCGCCACCGGCTCGGCGATGCGCGGGAGCACCGCCTCGGGCGGCGCCGGCCCGTCGAGGCGCCGGATCAGCACCGGCACCTCGCCGCCGCGGGCGAGCCCGGCATAGAGCCGCGCGAGGTCGGTGAGCGTGATGCCCAGTCCCCCGAGCGCCACCGGCAGGCCGGGGGCGGCGTCCCGCGGCAGGGCGATGGCGGCACCGGCGCCGCGCAGGCGGGCGATGAACCGGGCGGGGCCCACCGCCTCCATCAGCGCCACCGCCGGCACGTTGAGGGAGAGCTGCAGCGCGCGCCGCGCCGTCACCGTGCCCTGGAAGGTGAGGTCGAAGTTCTCCGGTGCGTAGGACGCGCCGAACCGGGACGGTCGGTCCTCGATCAGGGTCTCGGGATGGGCGAGGCCCGCCTCGAACGCCATGGCGTAGACGAACGGCTTGAGCGCCGAGCCCGGCGAGCGCACGGCTCCGGTCATGTCGATGGCGCCGGCGCGGGCCGGATCGAGGTAGCCGGCGCTGCCGACCTGGGCCCGCACCTCGCCGGTGGCGTTGTCGACGACGAGGAGCGCCGCCGACAGGCCGGGCCCGAGCGCCGCCGCCCGCTCGGCCGCCAGCGGCTCGAGCCGGGCCTGGAGCCGGGCATCGAGGGTCAGGCGATGCACCGCCCGGCCAGGCTCCTGCGCCAGGGCGGCCTCGGCGGCGTGGGGGGCCAGCATCGGGAAGGGTTTTCGCCCGTGCGGCACCGGCTCGGCCCGGGCCGCCTCGGCCTCGGCCGCCGGGATGGCGCCGCGGGCCGCCACGAGCGCCAGCACCCGGTCGCGGGCCCGGCGAGCGGCCTCCGGGAACCGGTCGGGCCGGCGCGCCTCCGGCGCCTGGGGCAGCGCCACCAGCAGGGCGGCCTCGGCGAGGGTGAGCCGCGCCGGCTCGCGCCCGAAATAGGCGAGGCTCGCCGCCCGCAGGCCCTCGACCGGCCCGCCATAGGGGGCGAGCGCGAGGTAGAGCCGCAAGACCCCGTCCTTGCCCAACCGCCGCTCCAATTCGACCGCCCGAGCGATCTGGCGCAGCTTGGCCGTGAGCGAGCGCTCGCCCCGCGGCTCGACGAGGCGCGCCACCTGCATCGACAGGGTGGAGGCCCCCGACACGATCCGCCCCGCCGCGAGCCACTGCCCGGCGGCGCGCAGCAGCGCCCGCGGATCGACGCCGGCATGCTCGCGGAAGCGCCGGTCCTCGTAGGCGGTCAGCAGGGCGAGGAAGCGGGGATCGGTCGCCGCCGGCTCGAGCGGCAGCCGCCAGCGCCCGTCGGCGGTGGAGAAGGGGCGCAGCAGGGTCCCGGACCGGTCGAGGACGACGGTCGAGCGGGCCTGCGCCGCGGCGAGGTCGAGGGGCGGGAGATGCGCGAGGGCAGACCCGAGCCAGACGGCGGCCGCGAGGACGAGGCCTACCAAGCCCCATGCCATCCGTCGCACCGTCGACCCGTTGCCTGCTGCCATGCGGAATCCGACCCCGCCGCGACTGTGCCCCCGCGCCGGAGCCGGGGCAATCCCCGCCGGCAGGGGACCGGTCCGGCCCTACGCGGCACCCGCTCCGCACCGCTCGACGAAGCCGACCGCGCGGGCGCCGGTCTCCCGGGAGCTCACCGAGACCATCGCGACCGGCCCGGCGGCGGCGCGGGGGGGCGGGTCGGCCAGGGCGAGGGCGGGGAGCAGCAGGCCCGCCGCCGTGCCGCAATCGCCGAGGTGCAGCGCGGGCGTCTCCGGATCGGCGGCGAGCGCGGCGATGCCGGCCTCGGGCGCGGCGGCGCGCGCGACCGCGACGCCGAACTCCTCGGCCCGCCAGCGCTCGCCGGTGAGGTCGGCCAGCAGGCGGTCCGGCGGTAGGAAGCGGGCACCGCGCGCGAAGGCCTTGGCGAGCCCCCGCCCGATCAGGCCCCGCGGCGCGGCCACGTCCTCCTCCTCGACGCCGCGGAAGACGCCGAGCACGGCACCGCGCCCGGGACCGTGGGCCGGTTCCCCGGTCTCGAGGCCGAGGGCCATCACGACAGCGGCCTCGCCGGGGATCAGGCCCCAGGGATTGCCGCGCATCAGGATCCGCTCCTCCACCGCGAGGCGGTCGAGCAGGAGCGGATGGATGGCGCTGTCGAGGGCACCGACCAGGACGTGGTCCTCGGCCCCGTCCCGGACCGCGACGGCGGCGTGGGCGAGGTCGGACAGGGCCTCGGCCGGCCCGCCCGGCAGGAGGTCGAGGTCGCGTAGGAGGCCGGCATGCGGCTCCAGCAGGGAAGCGCGGAACGCGTCCCGGTCGGGATGCTCGCAGAGCTCCGGCCGCACCGTGAGCCGCAGGAGCCAGCCGCCCGGCGGCGGCGGCACCCGGCCGGCGCAATCGGCGAGCGCGGCGGCGAGCAGGCGCCGCAGCCGCCGACCGTAGTCGCGGCACTCGGCGATCGGGATCGCCTGGGCGAGCGTCGGCGGCAGCCCGTCCGCGCCGACGAGGGCGCGTTCGAACCGCTGTGCCCGCTCGCCCGCGGCGTAGCGCCGGGCGGTCTCGGCGAACGTGGCACCGAGCGGGCTGCACAGGCCGACGGCGAGGATGGCGGGGAGGCGGTCGGTGGGCATGATGCTATCGTGTCTGGCGCGCGCACGCCTCCGTCCAGAGATCCTCGAACTCTTCCTTGGTGATTAACCGGGCAGTCCACTCGGATGCGCCGTGAGCACGGAGTTCGTCGAGGGTCGGGACGGAGAGTCGGGTGTCGCGCGTCTCCGTCTCTTCCGAGGCGCGCTCAATGCGCCTGTCGGGGAAATGTGCGGCCTTATGGAGCAGATGCACCACGGATGATGGCGCTTGCAAACAATATCGCCACTTTCGCAACTTTATCAGATGCGTGCGACGGAGGTGCATAATCGAATGGATAAGGATTATATTCTTACTTATCAAACGGTTCCCGAAGTCGATTAAAATAAAATTCCAAAATATTTTTGCCAATTTAAGGCCAAGCTTAGAAAAATCGGTATGCTGAGCGGTGCGTGGTCCTCCGGTCGCGGATGCCAAATTAGTGAGCCCGGTTTGGCATTTGCACGAATGCAAATGCTCCGCCTTTACGGAGTCTTAGTGTCCTCGGATTGACTCCGCCGCTACTCTAGGCGAGCTTTAGCCTGGGCCTCGTGGCGAAATTGGCAGACGCAGCGGACTTCCAATCCGTAGCCTTCCCGGGCGTGTGGGTTCGAGCCCCACCGAGGTCACCGATCTTAGGAGATGCATATGTCTAGGAAGATAATCCGTGATTTTGAAGACGAGTTGTCAGAACTCAGGTTCAAAAGGTCTCTACTAGACAATGAGATACAAACTATTGAACGGATGATACGCAAGGCAAAAGGTGAGCCCGACCCTCAGCAGGTCGACACGGGCGGTAAAAGACGACAGAACGTCAAAGGCATTGTAATAGGCTTGCTGCAAGAGCGGCCTGATTTGGGAATTACTCCTGGCATCGCTGTTGATATGGCTCAGTCCCGCGGCATCACCTTGGAGAAAACGACAGTTTCAAGTCTTCTGAGCAGGCTCAAAAACGATGGGGTCGTCAACCATGACGGCTCTGTTTATCGTTTAGTGTCTCGCGCCGCCAAAACACAGCCGGCCGATGCAGTAGCCGATTTGCTCCACTGAGCTTCATGGGAGCAAGCTATTCAGGCGCTCCCCACTGAAGGCCGCTCCCTACGCAAGACAGTTTTCCAGGCCGAATGCGTAGGGAGCGGTGCAGCCTCTGAAAAGAGGAGCAATGGTATGCCGGACGAAACCCTGCACACCATCTTCACCCGATCGATCCGCCTCCGTAACGGGAAACGGATCTTTGCCAGTCAGTACGGACTTCAGGCTTTCCGCATCCGTGTTCGCAAGAAACCAGAGCGAGACATACCTAAGACCGACTGATTGACCGGGCGGCTCGGGGCGAAAGCTCCGGGCCGTCTTGGCATTGGCGACGCAGACCGCTTTCGCGGCGCCTTCCCGGGACAGGTCACCAATCCCACCTCCAAGAGTACGAAAGCGTTTACGAATTCAAAGCCCTTTTTGCCGCACGTCCATCCGCGTTTGCAAATTGCGCAATCGGAAAGCAAATTGCGCTGTCGCGCGAGAACATGAAAACAGAAGCGCAGGCAGGCGTTTAGGTGAACTTCACGGCGACGACAGACCAGACCCGCACGCCCTTCCGTCGCCCGGCATCAAAAATTCGCCCCTGCTTCACGGCCCTCCCGAGCGATTGGATAAGGCGGTAGGCCCCAGCCCGCCGGAGCATGGCGTCCCCTTCGTCCCACTGTTTCGCTTGGATCACAGCCGCAGCTAGCTCCCGCGTTGAGAGCGGACGCCCGGCTTCCTCAAGCGCAGCTTTGGACAGATTGAACATCTCGCCATATGCGAACAGCCGGTTGAGATGGGCGTAGGCTGGGAAACGCGTCTGCGTGGTAGGAGAGAGGTCATAGAGCGCGAGAACGGCCGTCACGCTGGACAGGTCGCGCTCTGCAACGGCGAGCTGCCGCCGTAGTTCGGCAATGTGAGCTTCTATCTCATCCCGCTTGGCTCGGAGGTTGGTGACGACCTGAGGGAGAGCCATCACTTCACCCCCTTCGGCAGGCGGTGGCGCTGCCAGTAGCCGCGGAAGCTGGCCGACTTACCGGACACCATGGCGAGGCGCAGGATGCGAGAGAACGCCTTGCCGTTGTCGAGGCGGCGGTGATCCTCCTTCCAGGCCGCCTCGTTGGCGTACTGGTAGAGGTAACGGGCCGAGACGAAGTGGTGCTGGCCGCTCACCATGCGGCGCAGGCGGGCGAAGAAGCTCTCGGCTTGGTTCGTGTTGCAGCCGTCCTCTGAGTACGCCTGAGAGTGGTTGATGCGGCCCGCGTCGGGGAAGTGGCCGTGGAGGGCATCCCAATGGCTCGCCTCGTCGGCGAACACCTTGGAGCCCGGGGCGACGTACTGAGCCGCCAGGGCTACGCCAGCGGCCTCCTTGCGCTCAACGAACGTCAGGGTCCGGCCGGCACGCTGGCGCATGACGATGACGACCCGGCGCTCCTCGCTCTGGTTCTCCTTGAGGCGACGATCCTTGCGGTCCTCCTTGCGGTTCTCAGGCCGGACGTGGCCGCCGAAGTAGGCGCCATCAATCTCAACCTCGCCCTCTAGGCCGAAGCCCTTCATCTCAGCCGACAGCGCCTCACGCAGCTTGTGCGCAAGGATCCAAGCCGTCTTGTAGGAGACGGAGAGGTCACGGCCGAGTTGGAGCGCTGAAAGGCCCTTTACGGCGTTCACGAAGATCGCGATGCCAGTACAGAGGTCCATGAACGAGAGCTTGCGTGAGGCAAAATCGTCCCGCTCGTCACCGAGTACTGGTGACGGCAGCCAGCGCACTTGAAGCGGCGGCGGGTCGGAATGTCGTAGTGGTCCAGGCAGCCGCAGCGCGGGCACGCGGGCTCGCCATCCGTCTCGGGCCAGCGAAGGCGCCGGAAGGTCGCGTAAGCCTTGTCTTCGCCACCCTTGTAGATCGCCTTGAGCGAGAGGGTGCGGGCCTGGGCCGAGAGGAGGAAGTGTTGAGCCATTGCCATTGCGCCCGATGCCTATGCATCGCATATGATGGCAATCAGCATCGTATTCAATGGAAATTGCATCGCTTATGATGACAATCGCAAGCGTATGGAGTGCATCATGGCCGAGGGCGTGGAAGAAGCTTGGGACTCGCGTGTGAAGGGGATCCTTAAGGCTGAGCTTAAACGCAAAGGGATCACCTACGCGCAGCTTGTTGAAAAACTGGACGCAATCGGAGTTAAAGATACAGAACCCAATATTCGCAACAAGCTGGCGCGCGGTAAATTTACAGCGGTATTCTTCGTACAAGTCATGACAGCAGTTGGTGTAAGGGAAATAAAATTGGACTAGATTTTCTTGGTCACTATCTCCATTTCACAGGCTGGCACACTTCCTTCCATAGTGACAACACATACATTTCTTAGTGCTTGTCGGGGCTGCCAAGCTTGCGGTGATCCGCCAGTGAAGTTCGCCAAAATCTGACTGTAATCAACAGGCTTCTCAAATACAAGAAAGATGGCCCAAGAGGGCGGCGCTTCCACCAAAATCCGCCCATCTTGGTCCTTAACTCCGACGCCAGGCGACCAGTATGTAAACCAGCTTTGAATGTTTTCTAAATAAATAGCGTCCGGCGGTTCAAGTTTTCCAGAAAATCTCAAGCGAATTAACGCACGATGAGCGTATTCCGACGCATCCTTGATGTTCTCAATCTGCTTTGCATTGTTCGACCTACGAATTGCAAAGATCATTTCGACAACGAACATAAGCGCAAGCGCAGAGCAAAATCCCGCCAAATAAGGTCCAATCATCTCAATCATGGCGGTACTCCACGGACCGACATGATGGGAGAGATATGGGGATATTGTATCTTTCCAAAAGTCTTGAACGGTTACGTCGTATATCGCCTTTATTGCGGCGCCTATCAGCTTGACGCCTATCGCAGCAATCAAGCTCGCGATCAGGGTCACGAAAAACGGAGTGCGGGGCTTCGGCATCTCGGCACAATGCCGACCGCGACGGCTCGTGTGTAGTGCTTTCGTACTTCACCAGATAGTCTCCTACCCGGCCCTACGAAGGCATTGCACCGCAGATGGCGACCCATGCCATCGTTTGTGGTGCATTTGCTCCATAAGGCCGGGTCGGACCATCGCGCCGTCCAGCCCCGCCCGACGGGGTTGTGCGGGTGCGGCGCGGCGGCGGGGCTGCCGGGCTCCGCGAACGGATCGACCCCGCCGAGGGCGGCGCGCCAGACCAGCCGCACGCCGGCGAAGTCCTCCGGGCCGTCCAGGGTCAGGCGGCCGCGGCGGCCCCCGGTGCGCCGCAACACCCGCCGGCCGCTGACGCGGGCGCGCTTCTCGATCGCGCCCACGCGCACGCGCACGGCGCAGGTCCGTCGCACCGCCTCGCCGGGGGCGCAGGCGATGCCCCGCACCAGGATGTCGGCCGCCGGCCGGAACGGCGCGATGTCGGCAGCGGCCTTCATCTCGCGGGCCTGCCCGTCGACGTACTCGCCCACGAGCCGGACCGGTGGAGGCTCCGGCGCCACGTCCAGAAGGCCGTCGGCGCGCAGCGAGAAGCAGGCGCGCACCGCGACCACCCAGTGCTCCACCCCGTGCCGATCGCGCAGGAACGAGCCTTGCGCCGCGAACGGGGTGCGGTTGTCCACCGCCCACATGACGGCGGCTCAGTTCAGGTCGATCACGGCGGCGCGCAGCGCGATCGTCTCGTCGGCCGTCCCGACGATCCGCACGCCGTCGACCCGGATGGTGCCGTCGCGCTTGAGCACCAGCCGGGCGATGCCGTTGGCGATGACGAGGTCGCCGGTGGCGGCGTCGACGCGCACCATCCGGGCGAGGGCCGCCAGATCGGCGGGCGGGGCCTCGCCGGGCGGCGCCCCGGCGGGGTCGAGCGGATGCGCGCCCGCCAGGTCGTGGCGCATCTGGTTCATGGCCGTGCTCTCCCGCCTCCGGCCGGCCGCAACGGCTGTCGATCGGCCGAGGCTGCGACCTACATTCGCTGCGGGAGGAGGTCGATACAGCCTGAAGGACCTAGAGGAAGGCAAGACCATCGCCTCGGATCGTGACCGATCCGGCCCTTCGCCGACGCCCATGTCCTGGCGACGCCGCCGCCACGCCTTCCGGCGACGTCGCGGGAGGAGAACGGCGAGCCGCCGAAGTCGGGGGCCGGACCGCCGCGCTGGCGATCACGCCCCGGTCTATGCCGGATGCTTCCCGGCGGAAGCGTCGCGACGGCGCAGCAGGCCCGACACGCCGTTCACCACCGGGATCAGCACCCCGCCGACGAGGAGGCCGATGAGGCCCGAGGCCGCGGCCGTCACCAGCCATTCGATGGCGCCCCTGGCCGGTGGAAGGAGCGCGCCCAGGCTTTCCGCCGCGGCATGCGCCGCGTGCGCCGGGGCCGACAGGCCGTAGCCCTCGAGCCCGTGCATCAGGATGCCGCCGCCGACCCAGACCATCGCCGCCGTGCCGACGACGGCGAGCACCTTGAGCAGGACCGGCATGCCCCGGACCACGAAGCGGCCGATCCCCCGGATGAGGTTGCCGAAGGGCGCGCCCGCCCGGCTGCGGGCGAGGGCGAGCCCGGCATCGTCCGCCTTCACGATGAGGGCGACGGCGCCGTAGACCCCGACCGTGATGCCGACGCCGACGATTCCGAGGACCGCCGCCTTCATCCACACGCTGCCCTCCGGCAGGGCCGCGAGGGTGATCGCCATGATCTCGGCCGACAGGATGAAATCGGTCTTGATGGCGCCCGCCACCCGGCGCTCCTCAAGGGCCGGGTCGTGCCCGGTGCCGGCCGGCTGCGCCTCCTCGTCCCCGTGCGACGCATGCGGGAACAGGGCCTCGTAGACCTTCTCGGCGCCCTCGTAGCAGAGATAGGCGCCGCCCAGCATCAGGAGCGGGGTGATCGCCCACGGCGCGAAGGCGCTCAGCGCGAGGGCGCCGGGCAAGAGGAACAGCAGCTTGTTGCGCAGCGATCCCAGCGCGATCTTGCCGACGATCGGCAATTCGCGCTCGGCCGCGAAGCCGACGACGTAGCGCGGCGTCACGGCCGCATCGTCGATGACGACGCCGGCGGCCTTCGTCCCGGCGCGCGCGGCCTGCGCCGCCACGTCGTCGAGGGAGGCCGCCGCGCTCCTGACCATGAAGGCGACGTCGTCCAGCAGGGCCAACAATCCGACGCTCACGAATTCCCCCGGGCCCGTGGTTTCCCGCTGTTTCCGACAGCGACGCTGGAAACGCGCCAGGGTGGTCTTCGATCCTCGCCGCCGTCAAGCTCCGGCCGGCCCGCCGTCGCGGCGTCACGCGAAGATGGCGGACCCGTCCGGCGGGAAGACGGGGGAGGGCGCGTCCGCGACGGGCCGGTAGCGGCCGGCCCCGCCGCGGGTCGGGCGGCCGCGGCGGCGGACGACCTCGCGCTCGAAGGCGATGTAGGCCTCCGGCGCGCCGTCGAGCCGCCGGATCGCCCGCACGTCGATCTCGCACAGGTAGGCCTCGCCGTCCTTGCGGTAGTTCTGCAGGCAGCCGAGGAACCGGCCTTCCGCCCGCAGGGCCCGCTGCACCTGGCGCGTCCCCTCCCGGCTCGTCCCCCGCCCCTGGAGGAGGCGCGGCGTCAGGCCGACCACCTCCGACGCCGCGTAGCCGCTCATCCGGGCAAAGCCCGGATTGGCGTACAGGATGCACGGCCCCGGGCGGTCCAGCCGCGCATCGGTCAGCAGCACCCCGATCTCCAGGCTCTCGGCGAACAGGCGGACGAGATCGACGACGGTCATGGCTCCGGCTCCGTGGCGCACCATCGATAATCAGGATTTGTTAACGTCTCCTCACCGGGGCGCGGCCGCCCATAACCGTGACATCCCGGGCCCCGGGGCCCGAATTAGGACATCGTTAGGCTTTTCCGCCAAGTGTCCGCAAGTATCGGCTGGCGTGCATCGAAGACCGTGTCCGCCCGCGACGTGATGATCGGGATGAGGCGAGGCGTCATGAGATCGCTGTTCAAGCGCGGGGCGACCAAGAAC
The DNA here is from genome assembly GCF_036448855.1 of Methylobacterium ajmalii. NCBI lineage: Bacteria > Pseudomonadati > Pseudomonadota > Alphaproteobacteria > Hyphomicrobiales > Methylobacteriaceae > Methylobacterium > Methylobacterium ajmalii. Next base: position 57,200 of record NZ_JAZFXT010000028.1, on the reverse strand, counting down.
GGCCTGGAGATCGCGGCGCTCGCCGCCTTGCGCACCAACGTGATGATCGCCGACGCGGAGATGAACATCACCTACATGAACCCGGCGCTGCACCGGTTCATGCAGGACGCCGAGGCCGACCTCAGCGCCGAGCTGCCGCGCTTCGACGCCGCCAAGCTCATCGGCAGCAACATCGACATCTTCCACAAGAACCCGATCCACCAGCGCCGGATGCTGGCGGCCCTCGACCGGCCGCACGAGGCCACGATCCGCGTCGGCAAGCGGGTGTTCGATCTCCTGGTGACGCCGCTCGGCGCGCCGGAGGACCGCCTCGGCTTCGTCGTGGAATGGAGCGATGCCGGCGCCCGCCTGCTCAACCTCGACTATTCGAGCCAGATCGCCGCCATCGGCCGGTCCCAGGCCGCGGTCGAGTTCCTGCCCGACGGCACGCTCATTACCGCCAACCAGAACTTCCTGACCCTGATGGGCTACGGCCTCGACGAGATCCGGGGGAAGAACCACGCCATCTTCGTCGATCCCGAGACCCGGGCGAGCCGCGACTACGCCGAGTTCTGGGAGCGGCTGCGCCGCGGCGAGTACCAGGCGGCGCAGTTCCGGCGCATCACCCGCGACGGCCGGCCAGTCTGGATCGAGGGCTCGTACAACCCGGTCCCCGACCAGTACGGCCGCATCGCCAAGATCGTCAAGTTCGCCAGCGACGTCACCGCGGAGGTCAAGCGCCTCACCGAGCTGAAGGTCTTGATCGACGAGAACTTCGCCGAGGTCGACCAGGCGGTCGCGCGCTCGAACGACGAGGCCGAGCAGGCGCGGCTCGCCGCCGGCAAGACCTCCACCAACGTGCAGTCCGTGGCCGCCGCCGCCGAGGAATTGGCCCAGTCGGTCAACGAGATCGCCGCCAGCATGAGCCGGGCGCGGGCGATCAGCGACGAGGCGCACGCCCAGGCCAGCGCTGCGGGAGAGCTGACGCAGCGGCTCACCACCACGGCGGCGGCGATGAGCGGCATCGTCGGCCTGATCCAGACCATCGCCAGCCAGATCAACCTCCTGGCCCTCAACGCGACGATCGAATCGGCCCGGGCCGGGGAGGCCGGCCGCGGCTTCGCGGTGGTGGCGGCCGAGGTGAAGAACCTCGCCAACCAGGCCGCCCGGGCCACCGAGCAGATCGGCGGCGAGATCGGCAGCATCCAGGCCGTGTCGGGCCAGGTCGTCGGGTCGCTGCGGGCGATCCAGGAATCGGTCGACGCGCTGCGCGACTACGTCGTGCGCACCGCCACCGCGGTGGAGCAGCAGAGCGCGGTGACGCAGGAGATGTCGGCCGGCATGCAGGACGCCTCCGGGGCGATGGGGGCGATCGCCCAGAACATCGGCGCGATCTCGGCGGCGGTCGGCAGCGTCACGCAGGCGGTGGAGACCACCAAGGGCGCCGCCCGCGTGCTGGCGCGCTGACAGAAGGCCCGCCGCGCCGCAGCCGCGTCCCCCCAAACGGACCCATTCGGGCGGGCAGACCGATCATGACCGAGATTGCCCCCTTTCCGCTCCCCTCGCCGGTCCGGGGCGGCGCCGAGGCCTATCGGCGGCTTGCGGCCGTCCTGATCGAGGCCGCCGCGTCCGGCACCGATCTCGGGCCGCGGGGCCACCAGATCGACCTTCTGCGCGAGGCGATCGGCACGGGCTTGCGCGACCTCGTCGAGGCCTTCGTCCCGGTGCTCGACACCCTGTCGGCCGACGATCCGGACCGCCGGGCGCTGATCGCGATCGTCGAGCGCTTCGTCCTGTGCATCCGCGCGGTGCTCGGCGCCGCCGACCGGCTCTCGGCCGGGGGCTGAGCCGGTGCGCTCCCTCGAGCGACCTGTCGTATCGGATGCCCTAGGCAGGCCAGCGGCATCGCCTGCTCGGCTTCTCGTCTCGTCGCGGGTCCGCGTCGCGAAGTCGGCTGAGCCCCGTATGCTCACAGGAACGGCGCCGGGTCCTTCGGGTCGCGCGCCGGCTTCGCGTCGCGGCGGTTCCACCAGCCGCCGCCGAGGGCCTGGAACAGGGCTGCGGTGTCGGCGTACTGGTTGGCCTGGGCCTGGGCCTGGGTCACCAGCGCCTGGAGATAGGCCGATTGCGTGATCAGCAGCGAGGCGCTGCTGACGGCGCCGAGGCCGAACTGCTTGCGCACCAGTTCCACGCTCTGGCGGCTCGCCGAGACCGCGGCGTTGGCCGCCGCCACGGCGCGGCCGTCGGCCTGGAGGGCGCGAAGCGCGTCCGCCACGTTCTGGTAGGCGCCGATGACGGTGGCGCGGTACTGGGCCTGGGCCGCGACCAGGGTCTCCTCCGCCGCCTGCTGGCGCCGGAAGAGGGTGCCGCCGTCGAATAGCGGCTGGGCGACCGCGCCGGCGATGGTCCAGAGGCTGGCGGCCGGGTTGAGGAGGGCGGCGAAGTTGGTGGCGCTGGCGCCGACCGCGCCCGAGATGGTGAATTGCGGCAGGCGGTTGGCCACCGCGACGCCGACCTGGGCGCTCGCCGCGTGGACCGCGGCCTCCGCCGCCTTCACGTCCGGGCGCTGCTCGATCAGCCGCGAGGGCAGGCTCACCGGCAGGGTGCGGGGCAGGTGGAGCGAAGCCAGCGTGAAGGTCTGGCTCACCTCCTCGCTCGGGAAGCGGCCGGCGAGCGCCGTGAGCAGGTTGCGCTGCTGCGACAGCGCCCGCTGCAGCGGCGGCAGCAATTGCTGCGACTGGGCGAGCAGCGCGGTCTGCTGCACCACGTCGGCGCCCGCGACCTGGCCGGCATTCTGCTGCTTGGTGATCAGGTTGAGGAGGTCGGTCTGGGCCTGGATCACCTTCTCGGTCGCGGCGATCTGGGCCCGGAGCGAGGCCTCCTGGATCGCCGCCGCGACGACGTTCGCGGTGAGCGTCAGGTAGGCCGCCTCGAGCTGCCAGAGCTGGCCCTCCTCCTGCGCCGCCTGCGCCTCGAGCGCCCGGCGGGTGCCGCCGAACACGTCGGGGGAAAAGCTCACCGTCACCTGCGGGGTGACGAGGCTGTAGAGGAGGGCGTTGTTGTTGAGCGGCGATTGCAGGTCGCCGCCGGCGGCCTTGTTGTAGGAGGCCTGCCCCCCGAAGCCGACCTGCGGAAAGAGCGCGCCGCGCTGCGCCTCGGTGGTGGCCCGCGCCGCCCGCAAGCTGGCCTGGGCGGCGTCGAGGGTCGGGTTGCGGGCGAGCGCCTCCGCCACCAGGCCGTTCAGCGCCTTGGAGCGGAACAGCGTCCACCATTCGCCCGGCACGTCGCGCCCCTGCGCGAAGCTCTGGGCGATGGCGCCGCCGCGGCGGTCCTCGCGGCCCAGCGCCGGGTCGCGCAGGGATTCCCGGGTGTAGCCCGTCACCGGCGGCGGCGTCGCGCCCTGGAAGTCGGGGCCGACCATGCAGGCCGAGGCGGCGGAGGCCGCCAGCGCCGCCGCCAGGATCCGCGCCGCGGTGCGGGCGGCCGGGCGGACGGCGGGGTCGGGCGCCCCGTCCGGCCCCGGGCCCGCGGCCCGGTCGTCCGCGGCGACCGACACCCGGATCGGGGCGTCGTCGCGCGCGGCCGCGGGCGCAGCCGCGACGGCGGCGGCGGGCATGGGCGCGAGGCGCAGGAGGGCGCGCACGGTGTGGGGCATGCTGGCGTCGGCAGGAGCGGGCGTGTCGGAACCGGGCTGCATCTAGCTCACTCCGCCGGTTCGGGCTGTCGCACCGGGGCGACAGGCAGGCGTGGACGATGGCGCGAGAAGGCCGCGATCAGCACCGGCAGCACGACCAGGATCAGGATCGGGGCGAGCAGGATGCCGCCCACCACCACCAGCGCCAGGGGCTTCTGCACCTGCGAGCCGATGCCGGTGGAGATCGCCGCCGGCAGGAGGCCGACGCAGGCCGCCACGCAGGTCATCATCACCGGCCGCATCCGCACGTCGGCGGCGTGGTGGATCGCCTGCGCCCGCGCCCAGCCCTCGTCCATCAGCTGGTTGCAGTAGGAGAGCAGGATCACGCCCTCCATGGTCGAGATGCCGAACAGCGCGATGAAGCCGATCGCCGCCGAGACCGAGAACGCCGTGCCGGTCAGCACCAGGGCGAAGATGCCGCCGATCAGCGCCATCGGGATCACGCTGAGCGTCAGCAGCGTGTCGGTGAGCGAGGCGAAGTTGACGTAGAGCAGGAGCGCGATCAGCCCGATGGTGAGCGGCACCACGAGCTTCAGCCGCGCGATGGCGCCCTGCAGGTTGCTGAACTCGCCGACCCATTCGAGGTGGTAGCCGGCCGGCAGCTCGACCTGCTCGGCGACGCGCCGCTGCGCCTCGATCACCGCGCCGCCGAGGTCGCGCCCGCGCACGCTGAACTTGACCGGGATGTAGCGCTCCTGGTTCTCGCGGTAGATGAAGGCGGCGCCCGAGACGAGCTGGACCCGGGCGATCTCGGAGAGCGGCACCTGGACCACGCCGCCGCTCGGCGACGCCGCCCCGACCGTGATGTTGCGGATGGTCTCGAGCGAGCGGCGGTATTCCGGCGCCAGCCGCACCCGCATCGGGAAGTGGCGGTCGCTGCCGTACTCGTAGAGGTCGCCGGCGGTCTGGCCGCCGATCGCCGCCGAGATCGTGGTGGCGATGTCGCCGGGCGCCAGCCCGTAGCGGGCGGCCCGCGCCCGGTCGATGTCGATGCGCACCGTCGGCTGGCCGAGCGAGGTGAACACCGCCAGATCCGTCACCCCCGGTACCGTGGCGAGCGCCGCCTTCACCGCCTCGGCGGTGCGGGTGATCTCCTGCAGGTCGCTGCCGTAGATCTTGACCGAGTTCTCGCCCTTCACGCCCGAGGCCGCCTCCTGGACGTTGTCCTGGATGTACTGGGAGAAGTTGAACTCGATGCCGGGCAGTTCCTCGCGCAGCCGCCCCGAGATCTCCTCGATCAGCTTCTCCTTGGTCAGCCCCGGCCGCCACTGGTCGGCGGGCTTGAGGGGGGCGAAGATCTCGACGTTGAAGAAGCCGGTGGCGTCGGTGCCGTCGTCGGGCCGGCCCTGGTGCGAGACGACCGTGGTCACCTCCGGGTAGGAGCCGATCAGCTTGCGCATCCGCTCGACGTAGGGGTTGCCCGCCTCCAGGGAGATCGAGGCCGGCATCGTGCCGCGGATGTAGAGGTTGCCCTCCTCGAGCGTCGGCAGGAACTCGAGGCCGAGGGTGCGCATCGCCACCCCGGTGCAGCCGAGCATCGCCACCGTCACCAGGATGGTCAGGATGCGGTTGTCGAGGGTGAAGCCCTGGAGCGGCCGGAACAGCGCCCGCAGGATCTTGACCACGATGGTGTCGCGCTCCTCGACGTGGTTGGGCAGGATCAGGGCCGAGAGCGCCGGCGACACCGTGTAGGTGGCGATGAGCCCGCCGACGAGCGCGTAGGCATAGGTCTTCGCCATCGGCCCGAAGATGTGGCCCTCGACGCCGGTCAGGGTGAAGAGCGGCAGGAAGCCCACGATGATGATCGAGGCGGAGAAGAAGATCGCCCGGTTGACCTCGCGGGCGGCCGACGCGATCAGCCCGAGCTTGAGCCCGCTGCCGGCTTTCGCCGGCCCTTTGTGCTCGGCGAGGTGGCGGAAGATGTTCTCCACCATGATCACCGTCGCGTCGACGATGAGGCCGAAATCGATCGCGCCGAGCGACAGGAGGTTGGCCGATTCGCCCCGCGCCACCATGATGGCGATGGCGAATCCGAGCGCGAAGGGAATCGTGGCCGCGACGATGATCGCGCTCTTCAGGCTGCCGAGGAAGAGCCACTGCACCAGGAACACCAGCACCACGCCGAAGACGAGGTTGTGCATCACCGTGTGGGTGGTGGTGTGGATGAGCGCGCTGCGGTCGTAGAGCGGCACCACCTGCACGCCGGGCGGCAGGATGCCCGAGGCGTTGATCTTCTCGATCTCGGCCTCGACGCGCTGGATCGTCGGCAGGCTCTGGCCGCCGCGGCTCAGGAGCACGATGCCCTCGACGATGTCGCCGTCGTTCTCGTGCCCGACCATGCCGAGGCGCGGCGCGTTGCTGACCTGGACCTCGGCCACGTCGCCCACCAGCACCGGCACGCCGCCGACCTGGCTGATCATCGTGCTGCGGATGTCGTCCATGTCGCGGATGAGCCCGATGCCGCGCACCACCGCCGACTGCTCGCCGACGTTGAGGGTCTGGCCGCCGACATTGGTGCTCGAGTTGTTGAGCGCTGTGACCAGCTGGACCAGGGTCAGCCCCTGGGCCTGGAGCTTGTGCAGGTCGACCGCGACCTCGAACTCCTTGGTCTTGCCGCCGAAGGCCGAGACGTCGACGACGCCGGGGATCGCCTTGAAGCGGCGCTGCAGCACCCAGTCCTGCAGTGTCTTGAGGTCGGTCGAGGAGAAGCCCGGCGGGCCCGCCACCTGGTAGCGCATGATCTCGCCGATCGGGCTCGTCGGCGAGATCTGCGGCTGGGCGTTGTTGGGCAGCGGCGAGAGCTGCGACAGCCGGTTGAGCACCCGCTGCAGCGCCTCCTGGTAGGTGAAGTCGTAGGTGAACTGGATCTTCACGTCCGACAGGCCGAAGACCGAGATCGTCCGCGTCACCTTGGCGTTCGGGATGCCGGCGAGCTGCACCTCGAGCGGGATGGTGATGTAGCGCTCGATCTCCTCGGCCGACTGGCCCGGATTCTGGGTGATGACGTCGACGAGCGGCGGCACCGGGTCCGGATAGGCCTCGATGTTGAGCTGCTGGAAGCTGGCGTAGCCGATCCCGAGCATCGCCAGGAACAGGAGCAGCACAAGCACCCGCTGGCGCAGGGCGAAGTCGATCAGGCGGTTCATGCGGGCGCGGTCCCTACGAGGCCTTGTCGCCGGAGGCGGCCCGGTCGATGAACAGGCTGCCGCGGGTCACGACGCGCTCGCCGAGGCTGAGCCCGTTCACGACCTGGACGAGGCCGCCCCCGGACAGCCCCAGGGTGACGTTGCGCGACACGATGGTGCCGTCCGGCTGCTCGACCCAGATCCGCGCGCGGGCGCCCTCGTAGACGATCGCGCTCGCGGGGATCGCCGGGGCGCGCTCGTCGCGCCCGGTGAGGATCGTGAAGGTCGCGAACATCTCGGGCCGCAGCAGGCCCTCGGCGTTGTCGATCTCGGCCCGCACCGGCAGGCGCCGGGTCGCCGGGTCGAGGGCGGCGGCCATGTAGCCGATCTTCGCCTTGAACACCCGGTCGGGGAAGCCGATCACGCTCGCCTCCAGCTCCTGGCCGAGCTTGATCCGCGGCACCTCGCTCTCGCGCACGTTGGCGACGAGCCACACCGTCGAGAGGTCGCCGATGACGAAGGCCGGGTCGCTGCCCGCCGCGAGGTACTGGCCGAGCCCGACCTTGCGCTGCACGATCGTGCCGCCGATCGGCGCGCGGATCTCGGTCTCGGGGCTCATCGCCCCGCTCTTCCCGAAGGCGTCGATCTCCGCGTCCGACTTGCCGAGGATGCGCAGGCGGTTGCGCACCGCCTGGAGCGCGGCCTCGGCCGAGCGCTGGTCGCTTTGCGCCGCGATGACGTCGTTCTGGGCCTGCTGCCAGTCCTTCAGCGCCACCGCCTTGGCCTGGAACAGCTCCTGGAGCCGGGCCGCCACGGTCTGGTTGAGCTTGAGCAGGGCCTGGTTCTTGGCGAGCGCGTTCGTCGCCGCCTGGAAGTCGTTGAGGGCCGAGACCATGTCGGCGGCCTCCAGGGTGAACAGCACCTGGTTGGCCTTCACCCGGTCGCCGGCCCGGACCATCACCTTGGTCACCCGGCCCGCATAGGGGGTGTAGACCGGGACGTTGTCGTCCTCGTTGACCCCGATCCGCCCCTCCGCGAAGCCCTCGGGCCGGAAGTCCCGGGCCTGCACGGTCTCGATGCCGAAGCTCGCCCGCTGCTGCTTGCTCGGCCGGAAGGCCGGGACCGCGGTCTCGCCGGGCTCCGGCGCCTGGCCCTCGACGCCCTCGCGCTGCGCCAGCAGCCCGGCGATGCGCTCGCGCACGGGCTCGAGGGCGGGCACGCGCCAGATCGCGAGGCCGGCGCCCGCGAGGACGAGGATCGCCAGGAGTCGGACCGCGAGCCGGCCGCGCCGCCGCACCGGCGGGCTCTGAGGGGTTTGGGTGTCCATCGCGCGCCGACCATCCGCCCGGGGAGAGCGGCCCGGCCCCGGATCCCCGCCGCCGCCCGCGACGGCGGGAGGCGTCCGGATCGATCCCGGGTCGGCCGGCCCCTGTTCCCTTCAGTGCCTCACTACCGGATTCTGCCGGCGTCCTGCCGTTCCGTTGCGTCAAGGCGATGACGGTGCAGGATCCGGGCCGATGCGCCGCCTCGCGGGCGACGTCCGGTGGTCGTCTCTTGGCGAGCAAACCGAAGCCGAGTCAAGGACGTCCGGGCGGGGCCGCGCCGATGCCGCGAGGGCCGGGCAGGGGGCTGCCGCGACGGCCGAAAAGCGGGAATATTTGCAATACTTCAAAGACTTGAGCCGAAGTGAAAAAATTTTCGATCGGGATGGATTAAGTCGTTAGATCCGGTCGAGCCGGCTCTCTCGACCATGCGGCATCGCCCCGTCCGCTTGACGCAAGGGAGGGTGTGACCAATTTCCATCGCCCAAGCGCGGATGCTCCGCGTGCCAGCAGGGACCAAGGCCACGATGTCCGTCCGCGACCCGATCCTCCACAGCGTGCCGATCGCCGAGCTGCGGCCGACGCAGATGACCGTCGGCTACCGGGAGGTGGCGGCCAAGCGCAAGCGCTGGCGCGAGGTCGCGGACAAGGACCGGGAGGCCTTCCTCGGCTCGCACATGATCCCGGTCCTGCTCGGGCCGAAGAAGAAGCGCTACGTCATCGACCATCACCACCTCACCCGCGCGCTGCAGGAGGAGGGGGTCGAGAGCGTGTTCACCACCGTGGTGGCCGACCTGCACCACCTCGAGAAGGACGCGTTCTGGGTCGTGGCCGACCACCGCGCCTGGGTCCATCCCTACGACGCCCACGGCCTGCGCCGCGACGTCGGCGACATGCCCAAGCGCATCGAGGACCTCGCCGACGACCCGTTCCGCAGCCTCGCCGGCGAGCTGCGCCGGGCCGGGGGCTTCGCCAAGGACACGACGCCGTTCAGCGAGTTCCTGTGGGCCGACTTCCTGCGCCGCAACATCAAGCGCAAGGACGTGAAGGACGATTTCTCCGACGCCCTCAACGAGGCGATGGAGCTCGCCCGCTCGAAGGACGCCGCGTACCTGCCGGGCTGGAGCGGGCCGCACGAGGGATAGGAGGCGCCCACAGGCGCCCAAGCGTCCGGCGCGCCGAGGGCGCGGCGGCAGCCGCGGTCCTCGGGGCGGGCCTCCCCGGGGGCGGTGACGCAAAGGCGCCCACCTCCCATCAAGTTCATTTGCCGCACTCCCCCATCCGGCCTAACCTCTCCGACGGCGCGCGACGCGCCGCAGACGGGGGGACGTTCGCGATGTTCGATTCGCTCCTGAAGAGCATCGGCGCCGAGCCGGTCGACAACGAGACCCACTTCTACCGCTTCGAGCCCAAGCCCGACATCACCGCCTACGAGCTCGCCCTGATCCTGCGGCGCTTCGGGGCGCTCAGCGCCGGGGCGGCCCCGCTGCACGGGGTGATGCTGATGCCGTGGGAGACCCTGGAGGAGGAGTACGCCCGGCACTTCGCGCCGGCCCCGCACGGCATGTTCCAGGGCTGACGGGCGCCGGCCGACATCCGAGGGATGTCCCGGCTGTCCCGGCCGCTGCGGCGAGGCGGCAACACTCGGTTTACCATTCCGTCCGATGGTCGCGGCTGGTGAACGAGGGTCCTTGCAAGCCATGATGTCCCGCGCGGAACGCTCGCATCTGGGCGACTGGTGGTGGACGGTCGACCGGGCGCTGCTCGCCGGCCTCGGCGTTCTGATGACCGCCGGGCTGGTCTTCCTGATGGCCGGCGGTCCGCCCGTGGCCGAGCGCCTGGGCCTGCCGACCTTCCACTTCCTCAACCGGCAGGTGATGTACCTGCTGCCGACCATCGCCCTGATCCTGGCGGTGTCGTTCCTGTCCCTGCGCCACATCCGGCGCATGGCGCTCGTCACCTACGGGCTCGGCATCGTGCTGTGCATCGCGGCCACCAAGTACGGGCCGGAGATCAAGGGCGCGCATCGCTGGATCCAGTTCGGCTCGATCGGCGTCCAGCCCTCCGAGTTCGTGAAGCCCGCCTTCGTGATCCTGGCCGCCTGGGCCTTCGCCGAGGGCGCGCGCCGGCGCGACATGCCGGGCGGCACGCTCGCCGTGCTGCTCCTGCCGATGACCATCGTGCCGCTGATCCTGCAGCCGGATTTCGGCCAGACCATGCTGGTCACGATGGTGTGGTGCTCGATGGTGTTCGTCGCCGGGCTGCACTGGTTCTGGGTCGCGGGCCTCGGCGGCGCCGGCCTCCTCGGCGTGGCGGCGGCCTACGAGTTCCTGCCCCACGTGCGCGCCCGCATCCAGCGCTTCATGGACAAGGATTCGGGCGACAACTTCCAGACCTTCTGGTCGCAGGAATCCTTCAACTCGGGCGGCTGGTTCGGCACCGGCCCGGGCGAGGGCGTGGCCAAGCGCCACCTGCCCGACGCCCATACCGACTTCATCTTCTCGGTGGCGGGCGAGGAGTTCGGCGTCATCATCTGCATCGCCATCGTGCTGCTGTTCGCCTTCATCGTGATGCGCGGCCTGGTGCTGGCGCGGCGCAGCGACGACATCTTCTGCCGGCTCGCCATCACCGGTCTCACCGCACTGTTCGGCCTCCAGGCCTGCATCAACATGGCGGTGAACACCCGTCTGATGCCCGCCAAGGGCATGACCCTGCCGTTCATCTCCTACGGCGGCTCGTCGCTGATCTCGCTCGCCCTCGGCATGGGCTTCCTCGTCGCCCTCACCCGGCGCCGGCCGCGCACGACGCTCCTCAACCGCGACGAGGGCCAGGCGCACTGATCGTCGCCCCGCGCCGTTCGCGCCGTTTCCCACGGGGACGCCCCGAGGGGTGACCTCGCCGCCCCGCCGTGACACACGGGGGGCCACCCGATCCGACCGGAGACCGCATGTCCCTCCTCCGCCTCGCCCCGTCCGCCCGATGACGGTCGCCCAACCCCTCGTCCTGCTCGCGGCGGGCGGCACCGGCGGCCACCTGTTTCCGGCCGAGGCCCTGGCGCTTCGCCTGCGCGAGCGCGGCATCCGGGTCGCGCTCGCCACCGACAGCCGGGTGGCGGCCCTGTCGGGCGAGTTTCCGGCCTCGGAGATCGTGGCGGTGCCCTCCGCCACCCCGTCGAGCGGGCGCTCGCCCCTGCGCCGGCTCACGGCCTTCGCGACCCTCGGGCGCGGCTTCGCGGCGGCGCTCCGCGAGATCCGCCGCCTCAACCCCGCGGTCGTCGTCGGCTTCGGCGGCTACCCGACCGTGCCGCCGCTGCTGGCCGCCCAGATGCTGCGGGTGCCGACGCTGCTGCACGAGCAGAACGCCGTGATGGGCCGGGCCAACGGCTTCCTCGCCCGCGCCGCCACGATCATCGCCACCGGCTTCCCCGAGGTGCGGGGCGTGCCCGCCAAGGCCACCGCCCGGCGCGTCCATACCGGCAACCCGGTGCGCCCGGCGGTGCTGGCGGCCGGCGCGATGCCCTACCCGGCGCTCGGCGCCGACGCCCCGCTCCAGCTCCTCGCCTTCGGCGGCAGCCAGGGCGCCCGGGTGATGAGCGACGTGGTGCCGGACGCCGTGGTGCGGCTGCCGGCCCCCCTGCGCGCCCGCCTCACCGTGATCCAGCAGGCCCGCGCCGAGGATCTCGCCCGGGTCCAGGCGCTCTACGAGGGCGCGGGTCTTTCCGCCTTCACGGTGGCGCCGTTCTTCAAGGACCTGCCGGCCAAGATGGCGACCTCCCACCTCGTGGTCGCGCGCTCGGGCGCCTCGACGGTGGCGGAGCTCGCGGTGATCGGCCGCCCGTCGATCCTGGTGCCGCTGCCCGGCGCCCTCGACCAGGACCAGGCGGCCAACGCCGCGGTGCTGGGGCGGATCGGCGCCGCCTTCCCCACACCACAAACGGACTTCACCCCTGAGCGCCTCGCCGCCGACCTCGGTGCGCTGCTCGGCGATCCGGACCGGCTCGCCGCGGCGGCGGCGGCGGCCAAGGGCGCCGGCCTGCCCGACGCCGCCGAGCGCCTCGCTGCCCTAGTGGTTGAGACCGCCCTCTCGGCCCGCTGACGGCCGTTCGAACAAGAAGACACGCGAAGGACCCCGACTTCCATGAAGCTGCCGAACAAGCTCGGACCCATCCACTTCATCGGCATCGGCGGCATCGGCATGTCCGGCATCGCCGAGGTGATGCACAATCTCGGCTACACGGTGCAGGGCTCGGACGCCTCCGACAACGCCAACGTGCGCCGCCTGAACGAGAAGGGCATCCGCACCTTCGTGGGCCACCGGGCCGAGAACCTGGCCGACGCCGCCCTCGTCGTGGTCTCGACTGCGATCCGCCGCGACAACCCGGAGCTGGTCTCCGCCCGCGAGCGCCGCCTGCCGGTGGTGCGCCGGGCCGAGATGCTGGCCGAGCTGATGCGCTTCAAGTCCTGCGTCGCGGTGGCCGGCACCCACGGCAAGACCACCACCACCTCGCTCGTCGCCACCCTGCTCGACGCTGGCGAGCTCGACCCGACGGTGATCAACGGCGGCATCATCAACGCCTACGGCACCAACGCCCGCATGGGCGAGGGCGACTGGATGGTGGTGGAGGCCGACGAATCCGACGGCACCTTCCTGAAGCTGCCGGCCGACATCGCCATCGTCACCAACATCGATCCCGAGCACCTCGACCATTTCGGCTCGTTCGACGCGATCAAGGACGCCTTCCGGGCCTTCATCGACAACATCCCGTTCTACGGCTTCGCGGTGATGTGCATCGACCACCCGACGGTGCAGGACCTCGTCGGGCGCATCGAGGACCGGCGCATCGTCACCTACGGCGAGAACCCCCAGGCCGACGTGCGCCTGCTCGACGTCGACCTGAAGGGCGGCCAGAGCCGGTTCCGGGTGATGATCCGCGACCGCCGCCCCGGCTTCCGGATGGAGATGGAGGAGCTCGTCCTGCCGATGCCGGGCAAGCACAACGCGCTCAACGCCACCGCGGCGCTCGCGGTGGCCCACGAGCTCGGCGTGTCGCCCGAGGCGATCCGCAAGGCGTTGGCCAATTTCGGCGGCGTCAAGCGGCGCTTCACCCGCACCGGCGAGTGGAACGGCGTCCAGATCTTCGACGATTACGGCCATCACCCGGTCGAGATCCGTGCGGTGCTCAAGGCCGCCCGCGCCTCCACCGACGGCGGCGTGATCGCGGTGGTGCAGCCGCACCGCTACTCGCGCCTGGCCTCGCTGTTCGACGATTTCTGCACCTGCTTCAACGACGCCGACACGGTGATCGTCGCCCCGGTCTACGCCGCCGGCGAGGCGCCGATCGAGGGCATCGACCGCGACACCCTGGTGGCGGGCCTCACCTCCCGCGGCCACCGCAACGCCATCGCGCTCGAGCGCACCGAGGACCTCGCCGGCATCGTCGGCGGTCTCGCGCGCCCGGGCGACTACGTGGTGTGCCTGGGCGCCGGCAACATCACGCAATGGGCCTACGCGCTGCCGGGCGAGCTCGCCGCGAGCGGCGAGAAGGCGGCGTGAGCCGCTGACGCCCCGGTGCGCGGCACCGACGATCCCGGTACGGCGCGGGCCCGCACCCTGAGGCGGGCCCAGACCGATGCCGAGCGGGCTTTGTGGTCGCGGCTGCGCGACCGGCGCCTGTCGGAGGCCAAGTTCGTGCGCCAGCTACCCGCCGGCCGCTACTTCGCGGATTTCGCCTGCCGCGAGGCGAAGTTGATCGTCGAGCTCGACGGCAGCCAGCACGCCGAGAGCACCTATGATCGTGAGCGCGACGCCTGGCTGACCTCGCAGGGCTGGCACGTGCTCCGGTTCTGGAACGGCGAGGTCGCACGCAATCTGCAAGGCGTCCTCAAGACGATCTCGGCCTCCATCCTGGAGCGCCGCTCCGCCGCCTCTCCCCGTTCGGGGCAGGGCTGTTTCGGGACGGATGAAGCGCGGGTTTCTCCTCTCCCCGCGGGCGGGGAGAGGGCCGTGTCCCCGTCCAGGGGACACGGCAAGCGCAGGCGCAGCCGGAGCGGGGGTGAGGGGGTCTCGACGCGTGAGGCTCCTCCGGAGACCCCCCCTCACCCCCGCCCTGCGGGCTCGCTGCACCCCCTGAACGGGGGCGCAGCCCTCTCCCCGCCCGCGGGGAGAGGAGAGGACCCGCGCGTTTTCCTGGTCCCGGACAGCCTCGCCGCGAGCGGGGAGGGGCATCCTGCATCATTCCGAACGGATCCATGACGACCTCCGCCGCCATCCTCGCCGCCCTGGCCCCCGCCGCCCTGCGCGGCCGCCTCCTGCCCGACCATCCCCTCGCCGACCTGACCTGGTTCCGGGTCGGGGGGCCGGCCGACGTGCTGTTCACCCCCGCCGACGAGGAGGACCTCGCCGCGGCGCTCGCCGCCCTGCCGGCGGAGGTGCCCGTGACGGTGATCGGGCTCGGCTCGAACCTGATCGTGCGCGACGGCGGGGTGCCGGGCCTCGTCATCCGCCTCGGCGGCAAGGCCTTCGGATCGATTCACGTCGAGGGCGAGACGATCCGGGCCGGCACGGCCGTGCCCGATATGAAGCTCGCCCGGGCCGCGGCGGAGGCCGGGCTCGACGGCCTCGCCTTCTACCGCGGCATCCCGGGCTCGGTCGGGGGCGCGCTCAGGATGAATGCCGGGGCGCATGGCGGCGAGACCACCGACGTGCTGGTCGAGGCCCGCGCCGTCGACCGCAAGGGCGCCCTGCACGTGCTCTCCCACGCCGAGATGGGCTTTGCCTACCGCCACTGCGCGGCGCCGGCCGACCTGATCTTCACCCAGGCGACCTATCGCGGAAAGCCCGGCGACCGGGCCTCGATCGAGGCCGAGATGGACCGGGTCACCGCGGCCCGGGAGGCGGCGCAGCCGATCCGCGAGCGCACCGGCGGCTCGACCTTCAAGAACCCAGACGGGGGCAAGGCCTGGCAGCTCGTCGACGCCGCTGGCTGCCGCGGGCTCACCCGCGGCGGCGCCCAGGTCTCGGAGATGCACTGCAACTTCCTGATCAACCGGGGCGGCGCCACCGCGGCCGACATCGAGGGCCTGGGCGAGGAGGTGCGCACCCGCGTCCGCGAGACCTCCGGGGTCGATCTGCACTGGGAGATCAAGCGCATCGGCGTGCCCGCCCGCTGATTCGCGAATCGGCCCGCGCGTTAACCAAGCCGGCGGGTGCCCGGTGCGCGCGGCCCCGCGACCGGATGACCGGACCCGTTGCGCAAAGGTGACGCTCGCCGGTGCCGGCATCGGCCCCGCCGGGGCGACGAGCGGAATGGCCGGCACCTCCCCGGTGCTTCCTCCACCCCTCGCCAAGCAGTTGAAACAACAACGGGATCGAGAGGCGAACGCGGCCTCGCCACGGCCGGCCCGATGCTCCCGCGGCGGCCGGATCCCGGCCCTTCGAAGGCGCGCTCGGGACCGCCGCATCCGGGGCGGCGGTGCGTGCGATCGGCGTGCCGGCGGCGGAAATTTTACCGGATATTTACCAGCGAGTTCGAGAGTTGGCGTTAACGGCGCATCAAGCACTTGGACGCCGGGACGCCAGCCGAACCGACCCTCCGCCACGACGACCACCGGGTTCTCCGCCCCGGTGAGCCCGTGATCCGCGAGGGCCGCCGACGGGCCCCGGACGACTCCAGGCCGCTTCCTTCGCGCCGGAGATCGCAGCCCGTGCCGGGTCCAGTTTCGGTGAACTCGTCCAATGGATGGTGGAGGACGCTTCCCTGAGCCGCCGATCGCCGCCGGTTACGCCGGCGGGGATGCCGGCACGCCCGCTCCCCATCCGGGGACGGCGCCGGCCTGGGGCGGCCCTGCGCGCGAATCGCGCCTGGCCCGCTACCTGCCGCGGTTCCTGCGCCCGCGCCGCTCGTCGGTGGCGGTGCCGATCGAGCGGCGGATGCCGCGCCATCTCGGGATGGGCCTGGCCTTCGGGTTCTTCGGCCTCGTCGCGGGGGCCGGCTTCGTGTCCGGCGGCGGCTACGCCGAGATGGCGGCGCGCTCCGGCACGCCCCTCGACATGGCGGCCCGGGCGCTCGGCTTCGGCCTCGACAAGGTGACGATCTCGGGCCTGGTGCAGCTGCGCTCGGCCGAGATCCTGCAGGCCGCCGGCATCGACCAGCGCAACTCGCTGCCCTTCCTCAGCGTGGTCGATGTGCGCGACCGCCTGTCCACCGTGCCGCTGATCGGCGCGGTCTCGGTGCGCAAGATCTACCCGCGCGAGCTCCTGATCACGCTCACCGAGCGCGAGCCGAGCGCCCTGTGGCAGCGCAACGGCGAGATCGCCGTGATCGCCGCCGACGGCACGGTGATCGACCAGATGCGCGACGGCCGCTTCTCCGACCTGCCCCTGGTGGTGGGCGACGAGGCCAACCTGCGCACCAAGGAATACCTCGCGCTCCTCGAGGCCGCGGGCCCGCTCAAGGACCGGATCCGCGCCGGCACCCTGGTCTCGGGCCGCCGCTGGACCCTCAAGCTCGACGGCATCGACGTGCGCCTGCCCGAGACCGGTGCCCGCGAGGCGGTGGCCCGCCTCGTCAAGCTCGAGGCCGAGTCGAGCCTGCTCGAGAAGGACATCATCGCGGTCGACCTGCGGCTGCCCGACCGGGTGGTGGTGCGGCTGACCGAGGAGGGCGCGGCGGCGCGCCTGGAGGCCCAGAAGAAGCAGCAGAAGAAGCCCAAGGGGACCGAGACATGACCCGCGCGCGAGACGTGACGCCCGCCGGTCTCCCCGGTTTCCGCAGCCCCCAGATCCCCCTTTCATCCCCGGTGAGCGTCGCGTCATGAGTCTCCTCCAGCACGGTCTCACGCCGCGCTTAAAGCCGCTCTCGGCGCGCCGGAGCGCGACCCTGTCGGTGCTCGACATCGGCACCAGCAAGATCGTCTGCCTCGTCGCCGAGCTGCAGCCGGTCGAGACGCTGGCGACCCTGCGCGGCCGCACCCACCTCGCCCGGATCATCGGCATCGGCCACCAGCGCTCGCTCGGCCTCAAGGGCGGCGCCGTGGTCGACCTCGAGGCGGCCGAGACCTCGATCCGCCAGGCGGTCCACGCCGCCGAGCGCATGGCCCGGGTCGAGGTCCAGTCGGTCATCGTCAGCCTGTCGGGCGGCCGGCTCGGCTCGCAGCACTTCGACGCCAAGGTCCCGGTGCGCACCGGCGCCGTCACCGGCTCGGACGTGCAGCGGGTGCTGGAGGCGGCGAGCACCCACAGCATCAGCCCGGGCCGCGCCGTGCTGCACGCCCTGCCGACCGGCTACTCCCTCGACCAGCAGAGCGCGGTGGTCGATCCGTCCGGCATGCTCGGCGAGCGGCTCGGCGTCGACCTCCACGTCGTCACCGCGGAGATCGCGGCGGCCCGCAACCTGATGCTGGCGGTGGAAAATACCCACCTGCGCGTCGAGGCGGTGATCGCGACGCCGTACGCCTCGGGCCTCTCGGCGCTGGTCGACGACGAGGCCGAGATGGGCGTCGCCGTCGTCGACATGGGCGGCGGCACCACCAGCGTCGGCGTGTTCTCGGGCGGCCACCTCGTCCATTGCGACGCGCTGGCGGTCGGCGGCCACCACGTCACCATGGACATCGCCCGTGGCCTCTCGACCCGGGTGGCGGCGGCCGAGCGGCTCAAGACCCTGTACGGCGCCGCGATGGCGACGGCGTCGGACGAGCGCGACATGATCGCGGTCCACGGCGTCGACGAGGACGAGCGCGACCTGCCCCACCACATTCCGAAGTCGCACCTCGTGCGGATCATCCGCCCGCGGGTCGAGGAGGTGCTGGAGCTGGTGCGCGACCGCCTGCGCAACGCGGGCTTCGCCGCCCAGGCCGGGCGCCGGGTGGTGCTGACGGGCGGCGCCAGCCAGCTCGTCGGCCTGCCGGAGGTCGCCCGCCGGATCCTGCAGGGCCAGGTCCGGATCGGCCGGCCGCTCGGCATCAAGGGATTGCCCGAGGCCGCCAAGGGCCCGGCCTTCTCGGCCGCCGTCGGGCTCCTGGTCTACCCCCAGGTCTCGCACGTCGAGCATTTCGAGCCGCGCGGCCAGACCGGCCATGCGGGCCTCGGTTCGGACACGTACCTCTCCAAGGTCGGACGCTGGATCCGGGAGAGCTTCTAACGAGATCGCCTCCCGGCGCGGGCCCCGGAAACGGGCCGCGCCGGAGAGGCGGGACGGCAAACGGCGCCGCTACCGCGCCACCAGAAACGAAACGATCACCAGAGGCTCGCGCATCATGGCCATCTCCCTGCAAGCTCCGGACATCCGCGAACTGAAGCCCCGCATCACCGTGTTCGGCGTCGGCGGCGCCGGCGGCAACGCCGTCAACAACATGATCGAGTCGGGCCTGCTCGGCTGCGAGTTCGTGGTCGCCAACACCGACGCCCAGGCGCTGACCTCCTCGAAGGCCGAGCGCGTGATCCAGATGGGCATCGGGGTGACGCAAGGGCTCGGCGCCGGCTCGCAGCCCGAGGTCGGCCGCGCCGCCGCCGAGGAGGTGATCGACGAGATCCGCGACCAGCTCTCGGGCGCCCACATGTGCTTCATCACCGCCGGCATGGGCGGCGGCACCGGCACCGGCGCGGCCCCGGTCATCGCCCGTACCGCCCGCGACATGGGCATCCTGACGGTCGGCGTGGTGACCAAGCCGTTCCAGTTCGAGGGCGTGCGCCGGATGCGCACCGCCGAGTCGGGCATCAACGAGCTGCAGCAGGCCGTCGACACCCTGATCGTGATCCCGAACCAGAACCTGTTCCGGGTCGCCAACGAGAAGACCACCTTCGCGGACGCCTTCGCGATGGCCGACCAGGTGCTCTACTCGGGCGTCGCCTGCATCACCGACCTGATGGTGAAGGAGGGTCTCATCAACCTCGACTTCGCCGACGTGCGGGCGATCATGCGCGGCATGGGCAAGGCGATGATGGGCACCGGCGAGGCGTCCGGCGAGAAGCGCGCCAACCGCGCCGCGGAAGCCGCGATCGCCAACCCGCTCCTCGACGACGTCTCGATGAAGGGCGCCCGCGGCCTGCTGATCTCGATCACCGGCGGCAACGACCTCACCCTCTACGAGCTCGACGAGGCCGCCACCCGCATCCGCGAGGAGGTCGATTCCGACGCCAACATCATCCTGGGCGCCACCTTCGACGAGAGCCTCGACGGCATCATCCGGGTCTCGGTCGTCGCCACCGGCATCGAGCCGGCGCTGATCAACGCCAACGCCATCGGCTCGCCGGAGATCGCCCAGACCGAGCAGCGCATCGCCGAGGTCGCCGAGCGCCTGCGGGCCGAGGCGCGGGCCCGGGCCGCCGCCCCGGCGGCGCCCGCCCCCTCCTTTCGTCCCGCCGAGGCCCCGGTAGCGCGGGCCCCGGTGGCGGAGCCGGTGGCGCACGCCCCCATGCACGCCCCGATCTCCGCCCCCGAGGCCCTGCGCATGGAGATGCCGACGGCCCACCAGGCCGCCAGCCTGATGCGCGACGAGGTGCAGATCACCCCGGCCCAGCCGCGCACCCCGGTCTACGAGCCGGCCCCGGCCCCGGTCTCGGCGCCCGAGCCGCAGATGCCGATGGCCTCCGGCCCGTTCATCCCGCCGTCCCCGGCGGTGGTGCGCGCGCCGCGCATGCCGCGGGTCCAGGACCTGCCGATGCCGGCCCAGAACCAGATCCGCGCCAGCCGCGGCGAGGAGCCGGTCCAGCAGGTGACGCCGGATGCCAAGCGCACCTCGCTGCTGCGCCGCCTCGCCACCGTCGGCTTCGGCGGCCGGCGCGAGGACGAGGCCGGCCAGCCGGTCCAGGCTCCGGCGGCCCCGATGGCGCATGCCGCGCCGCAGCCGGCGCCCCGGCCGATGCCGCAGGCTCCGGTCCACCAGGCGCCGGTCCAGCACGCCCCGGCCGCCCCGCGCCAGCCCGCGCCGCAATACGCCCCGCAGGCCGGCTACCCGGCCCAGCCCCAGGGCTACCGCCCGGCGCAGGGCAACCTCGACGCGCAGGGCCGCGCGGTGCCGGCCGGCACCCGCATGATGGACGACGACCAGCTCGAGATCCCGGCCTTCCTGCGCCGCCAAGCGAACTGATAGCGGCGAACTGATCGCCGCGATCGGGTCGCGGGGCACCCGCCCCGGGGGGCGTCGCCGGCAGGCGGTGCCCCCGCGGGGTCCGGACACCGCCTCGACCGGGCCGCGCGAGCCCCGCAGTGCCGCCCAAATGACACACCCCGAGGCCCCCCGGCCTCGGGGTCGTCGTGTTTTATAAACTATTGAAGGGTAAAGGCTTTTCGAGTCCGGTGCCGGTCCCCGGAGTTGTTACAGAGCGTAAGAATCCGTGATTTGGCCGTGCTTCCGAGCGCGACTATAGGTGATCTACGCACAAGGGCGAAGGCCGAGCGACTGCCGGCACTGACACCCACAGGGGCTTCAAGCAACGGACGGATCGCCTCGAAACGTGGCCTGGACAACGGGACATGATGGTGAGTCGCGGCCGAGGGCTGAGGTAATGAAAACAAGTCAACAGACGACCCTACGCTCCGCCGCGAGCCTCTCCGGCATCGGCGTCCACTCCGGTAACCCCGTCTCGATCACGCTCCATCCCGCGGAGGCGCATCACGGCATCGCCTTCCTGCGCACCGGCCTTGCCGACGACCGCGACCGCCTGATCCAGGCCCACCACGCCCAGGTCAGCGCCACCGAGCTCTGCACCGTCATCGGCAGCCGCGAGACCGGCGCCGTCGCCACCATCGAGCACCTGATGTCCGCCCTCTACGGGCTCGGCATCGACAACTGCCTCGTCGAGATCGACGGGCCCGAGATGCCGATCCTCGACGGCAGCGCCGCCCCCTTCGTGGCGGCGATCGAGGCGGTCGGAACCGCCTCCTGCGGCACGCCCCGCCGCTTCATCAAGGTGCTCAAGACCGTCCGCACCGAGAAGGGCCGCGCCTATTCCGAGCTGCGCCCGTTCGAGCGCGGCTTCCACCTCGACGTCGAGATCGACTTCGAGAGCCCGGTGATCGGCCGCAGCCGCAAGGCGCTGACCCTCACCCCCGCCGCCTACCGCCGCGAGATCGCCCGCGCCCGCACCTTCGGGATGATGCGCGACGTCGAGCGCTACTGGAAGGCCGGCTTCGCGCTCGGCGCCTCGCTGGAGAACACCGTCGCGGTCGGCGACGGCGGCGTGGTGAACCCCGAGGGCCTGCGCTATCCGGACGAGTTCGTCCGCCACAAGATCCTCGATGCCGTCGGCGACCTGGCGCTGGCCGGCCTGCCGATCCTCGGCGCCTACCAGTCCTTCTGCGGCGGCCACGGCCTCAACGTCGCGGTGCTGACCGCCCTCTTCGCCGATCGCTCGAACTACGCCATCGTCGAGGGCGCCGCCGCCCGCCGCGAGCCGGCCTTCGCCGAGTTCGGCGTCGGCCTGGGCGCCGCGGTCTACGCGCCGGAGCTCTGAGCCCCGACCGTTGCGGCCGGGCCACAGCCGGCGGCTTTCGGCGCCGGATGCGGACTTGATCCAGGTTTCGCGCCTCTCCGCGCCGTCTTGGCGCCCTATTCGCCCCACAGGGTTAAGGAAGTCCCCGATCAACGGCCGCTTGCTCCCGCGCTGTGGCCGTCACGGGCTTGGCGCGCCGCGCCGGCCTGGGCTAAGGGGCTCGTGGATCAGCGGCACGACAGGCCGCCTGCTTGGGGAAGAACCCGAATGCCGTTCGCCCACCCGCTTCGCGCCGCGAAGGTGACCGTCCTGCGGACCGCGCTGCTCGCGGCATGCGGCCTGGGACTGGCCGGCTGCGACGCGATCGATTCCATCAATCCATTCGCCAACGAGAAGTACAAGACCGAGATCGTCCCCGACGTTCCGGCCGACAAGCTCTACAGCCAGGGTCTCGGCAAGCTCGAGGATCGCGACTACGAGGGCGCGACGAAGCGGTTCGAGGACCTCGACAAGCAGTACGCTTATTCCGACTGGTCGCGGAAGGCGGTGCTGATGACCGCTTACTCGAACTACGAGGGCGGCCGCTACGAGGACGCGATCACCGCCTCGAAGCGCTACCTGCAGCGCCATCCCGGCTCGAAGGACGCGGCCTACGCCCAGTACCTGCTGGCGATGTCGCACTACAAGCAGATCCCGGACGTGACCCGCGACCAGGACCGCTCCGAGAAGGCCCTCGTGGCGCTCACCGAGCTGGTGCAGAAGTACCCGACCTCGGAATACGCCGCCGACGCCAAGGCCAAGATCCAGATCACCCGCGACCAGCTCGCCGGCAAGGAGATGGAGATCGGCCGCTACTACCTCGAGCGGCGCAACTTCCCGGCGGCGATCAACCGCTTCCGCGACGTGGTGAGCAAGTACCAGACGACCCGCCACGTCGAGGAGGCGCTGGAGCGCCTGGCCGAGGCCTACATGGCACTCGGCATCACCGGCGAGGCCCAGACCGCCGCCGCCGTGCTCGGCCACAACTTCCCCGATTCGCCCTGGTACAAGGACGCGTTCAACCTGCTCCAGAGCGGCGGCCTGCAGCCGCGCGAGGAGAAGGCGTCCTGGATCAGCAAGGCGTTCCGCGGCGTGATCGGGATGGACACCCGCACCGCCGAGGCGCAGTAAGGCCCTCGCGGCGTCCCACCGGACATGCGGCCGTGGCGCGCACTCGCGCCGCGGCCCGTTCGGCCGTAGATACCCGCCCGTTCCTCCTCGTCCCGTCCTCCTCCTCGTCCCGGCAAGGGTGGCATGCTGGTTCAGCTCGCGATCCGCGACATCGTCCTGATCGATAAGCTCGAGCTGAACTTTCGCGAAGGCCTGAGCGTCCTGACCGGGGAGACCGGCGCCGGCAAGTCGATCCTCCTCGATGCCTTCACGCTGGCGCTCGGCGGCCGCGGCGACGGGCGCCTGGTGCGCCAGGGCGAGGCGCAGGGGCAGGTCACGGCGGTGTTCGACGTCGCCCCCGACCATCCGGCCCGGACCATCGCGGCCGCCTCCGACATCGACACCGAGGGCGACCTGATCCTGCGCCGCATCCAGGTCGCGGACGGGCGCACCCGCGCCTTCGTCAACGACCAGCCGGTCGGCGTGCAGGTGCTCCGCGCCATCGGGGCGGCGCTCGTCGAGATCCACGGACAGCACGACGACCGGGCCCTGTCGGATTCCACCACCCACCGGGCGATTCTCGACGCCTTCGGGGGCCTCGGTACCCGGCAGACCGCGGTGGCGGACGCCGCGCGCCGGGTGCGCCAGGCCCGTACCGCCCTGTCCGAGCACCGCGCCCGGGTCGAGGCCGCCCGCAAGGAGGTCGACTTCCTGCGTCACGCCGTCGAGGAGCTCGCCGCCCTCGACCCGAAGCCCGGCGAGGAGACCGAGCTCGCCGAGCGCCGCACCCTGATGCAGCAGGGCGAGAAGGTCGCCCGCGAGCTCAACGAGGCCCTCGATGCCGTCGGCGGCCAGGGCTCGCCCACCGCCCACCTCTCAGCAGCGCTGCGCAAGCTCGAGCGCCGCGCCGCACAGGCGCCGGCCCTGGTCGAGCCGAGCATCAACGCCCTCGACAACGCCCTCGTCGCCCTCGACGAGGCCCGGACCTGCCTGGAGGACGCGCTCCAGGCGGCGGAGTTCGACCCGCGCGAACTGGAGCGGGTCGAGGAGCGGCTGTTCGGCCTGCGCGCCGCCGCCCGCAAGTACAACGTCGCCGTCGACGACCTCGCGGCCCTGCGCGGGCGCTACGAGGGCGACGTCGCGGTGATCGATGCCGGCGAGGAGGCCCTCGGCCGGCTCGAGGCGACGCTCGCCGCCGCGGACGCGGCCTATCTCGAGAAGGCCGAGGCGCTGAGCAAGGGCCGGCGCAAGGCGGCCTCCGCCCTCGACAAGGCGGTGCAGGCCGAGTTGCCGCCCCTGAAGCTGGAGCGTGCCCGCTTCATCACCGAGATCGCCACCGATCCCGAGGCCCGCGATCCCGCCGGCCTCGACCGGGTCGAGTTCTGGGCCCAGACCAATCCGGGCACCCGCCCCGGCCCGATGATGAAGGTGGCGTCGGGCGGCGAGCTGTCGCGGTTCATGCTCGCCCTCAAGGTGGTGCTGGCCGACAAGGGCTCGGCCCCGACCCTGATCTTCGACGAGATCGACACCGGCGTCGGCGGCGCAGTCGCGGACGCGATCGGTGCCCGCCTCGCCCGGCTCTCGGCCCGGGTCCAGACCGTGGCGGTCACCCATGCGCCGCAGGTCGCCGCCCGCGCCTCGACGCATTTCCTGATCGCCAAGGAGGCGGTGAAGGGCTCGGACCGGGTCGCCACCCGGGTGAAGCCGCTCGCCGCGATGCCGCGCCAGGAAGAGATCGCCCGGATGCTCGCCGGCGCGACGGTGACCGAGGAGGCGCGAGCCGCCGCCGCCCGCCTGCTGCAGGCCGCCGAGGCTTGACCGCACACGAGCGTGGCCGGCCAGCATATCCTGCTGTATGGTCAAGCTCGCGGCGCGATTCGCCCCGGCAGCGCTGCCGTCGTCGACATGGTGAACGAAAGAAAAATTTTAACGAAATCTTTACCATGTCGACCGAGAGTGCTTCGTCTCGGCGCGGATCAGCCTTCCCTCGGATCCGCGCAACCGGCACGGGGCCTGTGGTCCGATGAAACAGGAAGTGAGTGCGTCCCGGGATCGCGTCGAGGAGACGGGCCTGCCTGCGCTCGGCGCGGAGGCGCAACGGCGTCTCGGACGGACGCTGCGGTCGCTCTACGAGCGCACGGTGGACCGGCAGCCGATCCCTCTCGACCAAGTCGACCTGCTGCTGCGGTTGCGCCATCGCGAGCGCGAGTTGCTGCGCCACCGCTGAGCGGTCCGGTCGAGGAGGGGCGCCAGATAAATGGGTGCTCCGCCGGGTGGCGGAGCGACGGCGATGCAGATGCTCGCCGTCATCGAGATCCCCTCGACGAGGAGGGGACGATCACCCGATGAAGAGGGGAGGGCGCCTCAGCGGCGCCGACGATCGCGCACCCGTACCGGGACGAGAGCCGGGGCCTGGGCCCGGGCGCCGGCTACCGCGAGGGCGCCGGCGAGGCCGAGAGCCGTGAGGATGCCGGTGATCACCATCGGCGAGGCCGTCAGAAGACCCGCCAGCAGGGCGAGCAGCACGAGGCCGGCACGCAGGGCATTGGAACGGATCATCATCAAGCCTCCATCCAGACGCCGGTGAGAACGTGTGGCGCGAAACCCGAGTTCCGCGCCGGCCTCGCCGGCCGTGCCATCCGAACGTGGGGTGTCCGAGGCGTTCGCGCTACCTGCGACACGTTGGAACCTACGGTCAGGCTTGCCGTTATCTTGCCATGATCGGCCGCGGGCCGAGAGATCTGACAAGAGGGGTTACGCCATGCTGGGTTGGGCTGTCACTTTCCTCGTCGTGGCGCTGGTCGCCGCGCTGTTCGGCTTCGGCGGCATCGCCGGGACGGCCGTCGAGGCCGCCAAGCTCATCTTCTTCGTTGCCGTGGTGCTGTTCGCCATCTCGGCCGTGGTCGGCCTGATGCGGGGCCGTTCGCCGACGCTGTGACGGCCAGGCCCTGAACACGCCATAAGCCTTTAGCCAACGCCGAGCGCCGTCCCTCCCCGCGAGGGGCGGCGTTTCACTGTCGGGCATGCCGGCCGAAGACCACGAGTCGCTTCGAAGGGGCGCTTCGGAGCGGGGCGCCGATTCGCGGATCACTCCTCGGTCGGCGATCCGTCCGGTGCCTTGGCGTCGCTGCGTTCGAGGCTGGCGAGGAGATCGAGGAACCGGTCGGGGATCGGTTGCTGCATCATCTCGTCGTACATGGCGCGCAGGTGCGACCCGATGCGTCCCTGAACGCCGCGGTCGAGCGTGGGCTCGCCGGACCCGGCGGCGGGGCCGTCCCCGTCTTCCGGGGACTGATGGGACGACTGCGGACCGGGCGCGCCCGGGTCCTGCATCCCCTTGCCATCGTTCATACCATTCCCCTTCGCCCGTCCTGGACATGCGGACAGGGCGATGCCATGGCGCCCGGTATGCCGGGTCGCGCGCTTGCGGCGACAACGCGGGTCGGGGGAATCAGTTCCGCGCCGGTTCGGAACGAATGCGGCGACGCGGCGTTGAAGGCACGAGGTCCGACGAGCGAAACGATAAGACCCGAGCGGAACGATAAGACCAAGGGGATCTGAATGTCGACAGCACAACTCGTGGTGCAGCACCTGCCTTACCTGCGTCGCTACGCGCGCGCCCTCACGGGCAGCCAGGTGGCCGGCGATGCCTACGTGGCGGCGACGCTCGAGACGCTCGTGAACGAGCCCGAGACCCTCGGGCGCAGCACCAACGTCAAGGCCGACCTGTTCCGCGTCTTCACCCGGATCTGGAACTCGCTTTCGGTCAACGGCCAGACCGACCAGACGCAGCACGACCTCCCGGCCGAGGTGCGGCTGGGCCAGATCACCCCGCTGCCGCGCCAGGCCTTCCTGCTCTCCTGCCTCGAAGGCTTCTCCGAGGAGGATGCCGCGACCATCCTGGGCGTCGACGTGTCGGAGGTCCGCGACCTCGTGGACGAGGCCGGCCGCGAGCTCGCCGCCGACATGGCGACCGAGATCCTCATCATCGAGGACGAGCCGCTGATCGCCATGGACCTCGAGGCCCTGGTGGAGGGTCTCGGCCACAACGTCACCGGCGTCGCCCGCACCCGCACCGAGGCGGTCAAGCTCGCCTCGACCAAGCGCCCCGGCCTGATCCTCGCCGACATCCAGCTCGCCGACGGCTCCTCGGGCCTCGACGCGGTGAACGATCTCCTGAAGTCGTTCGAGGTGCCGGTGATCTTCATCACCGCGTATCCCGAGCGTTTCCTCACCGGCGAGCGGCCGGAGCCGGCCTTCCTCATCGCCAAGCCGTTCCAACCCGCGAACGTCTCGGCGGTGATCAGCCAGGCGCTGTTCTTCCAGCAGAGCGCCCGCCGCCGCGAGGCCCGCGCGAGCGCATGATGCCATAGCGCCGCCCCCGGGCGGCGCGGCCTTCCGAGTTGCAGTCCCGGGCCCGCCGCGAGGCGGGTGCCGGGACTTCGTCGTTCTTGGGGGGGCGCGCAAGGATTGCTCGTGCGGGCGACGGAACGATCGGGTCGATCGCTGACGGAGTCGCCTCCCAGCCGCTCCGATTTGCCCGCTTCGGCTTCCCTCGCTTCCAGGCTGATTCTCGCGCATTCGCCCGCGTCGACATTGCCCGCAAGGCCAAGAGAAGTCTGCTGGTAGCGGAAGGTCGGCGATCCTGGCCGAGACCCGGCCGTCGGCGGTCGCCCCATGCCACGTAACGGCCAGCTAACACCTGCGCGGGCGCGCGGACACGGCGCCGGGCCGAGCCCTCATCACGATGTCGCGTTTCGGCTAGACTTGAGGGTGTCCGATGAGGCCGTCCCAATACAAAAGAACGGGCCGGATCAGGATCCGGCCCGTTGGAAGAGTTTCCGGCCAATGCACAAGGGGAATGCGGGGAGGACCAGGTGGCCGGGTTGCCATATCAACGGGAATCCCACCGGAAAGGTTCCGGCGCGATGCAAGATCGTTCGTTTGTCGTTGCATGTGGCGAAAATGACGCGACTTGGAGCGGGCGGCAGCCGCCATCGGCCGGTTAACGAGAAATTGCCGCGCTCCATCGCCTTGTCGGCATGAACTGTCCCGGACAGGCACGTCGGCGGGAACTACTGGCGCCGGGCGCGCGTTAAGAAAGCATTATCAAGCTTCGCCGCGAGGGCCACGCGTATGCTCCGCCCCCACTTCTTCTTCGGAATTACGGTTCCCGCCGCGTTCGTCGCGCTGGTCGGTCAGCCGCTGGTCCAGCACTCCGTCGAGGCCTTCGCCCGCCCGGCCGTCGAGCAGGCGGCGATCAAGGGCGACCGCCTCGGGCCGGTCCGCCCGGCCGCGAAGGTGCAGGTGCCGGTGGCGGTCGAGATCACCGGGCTCGGCGCCGCCAAGGTCACCCTGCGCAACGAGGCGGGCGACGTGGTCTACCAGGCCGACGCGCATCGCAACACGACGCTGGTCGCCCGCGACACCAGCATCCCGCAGGTCACCGTGCGCGAACGCGCCGGCGCCTCGGTGGCGCAGCGCGACGTCGGCCAGGCCGGCCAGGCGGTGCGCCGGATGCCGGAGGGCTGCGAGGGGGCGATCAGCGGCCTGGCCGGCCACGAGGCCCGTCGCCTGCTGCCGAGCCGCTGCCTCGCCGATGCCGGCGACGCGCTGCCCTTCCGCGTCGCGGCCCTCTGACGCCATCCCTCGACAACGGGGCCGTTCACCATGACCGATCCGCGCGAATACGAGTGCCCTTCGCCCGAGCCGCTGCCCCTGGAGCGCGTCCATCGCGACGGGCAGGTCGAGCCGGACATCGACCGACTCGCCAGCCTGCTGGCCGGCCTCACGGCAGTCCGGCCCGTCGACGACGTGATCTGCGCCGCCCTGGCAAGACGCAACCTCGTGGTCACGGCTCGGCCCCTCGCCGCCTGAGCCGGGTTCCCGATCATCGCACAACGACGGACCCCGGGGCGTACGCCCCGGGGTCCGTCGTTGTGCGTGCGGATGTCGAAAGCGGCCCACGCTGATGCGCCGGAGAGGGGAAATCTCTCTCCGGCGCATGAGGATAGGTCTCGAACCGTCAATCGTACTGATAGGGCCCTGTCCAGATGAAGGCGGTCGCGGACGCCCGGATCGGACCGGCGCCTCACTCGTCGGTGGCGCGCCCGCTGCCCGAGGCCTGCCCGCCCTTGCGGCCGGCCGACGAGGCCAGTTCGCGGTCCTGCGAGAAGGAGCGCTTCTCGGCCGGCACGCTGCGACCGCCCTTGCTGGCAATCTCGCGCTGCCGCTCCAGATCCATGGATGCGAAGCCGCGCTTCGAAGTCGAATTTCCGGTAGCCATGAGTGCCTCCTTGGCCGGTGTTCTCAGACCGAACAACCTTCAGCGGAAATGATGGTTCCTGCCACGCATGCGAGGCAAGCCGTCGTGATGGTCCCGAAACGGGCCAGTACAGGCATCGCCACGAGAGGCCGGCGTCCTCCGGCCACTTGAGTCAACGCGCCGCAGCTGCGTGGAAAGCTTGGCCGTAGCGACGGCCCGGGCCGGGAACCCGTCCGGCGGGCCGGCGTTCGCCCGGGACCCCGCGGCAGGCGGCTCCACCGCCGCCCTTCGCCGTCGAAGGCCCGTCCAGTCCGGAGATCCCGATGACCAACAGGACCATGGTGACCCGAGAGGCCGCCGCGCACCCCGAGACCGCCCCGGCCCCCAATCGGGACGCCGCACCGGCGATGCCGGCCGAGGAGGGCAGCCCGCACCCGACCACGACCGAGGAGCCGGGCGACTCGCCCCAGCCCAACCGCCAGTTCGGCGACGAGCCGGTCGGCGGCCTGACCACGCGAAAAGAGCGGCCGCGCAAGGATTAGAGCGTGATCCGGCCGGTGGGGCCGGCACGGCAGCGGTTCCCAGCCCCGCTCCGTCCCTCTACACAGGCAGGCGGGATGGGGCGGCGGACGATGAGCGGCGGGGCGCGAGCAGCGGAGGGCACGGCCGACGGGATGGCCCGGGATGCGGACGACCGCTCGGCCGGCGGCCGGGACGGGGATCGGGCGGCGCGCCGCGAGGCGATCCCCGCCAGGGCCGGGAACGACCCGGAGGCGGGCGACGCCTCCGGCGGCCTCGACCGCAGCCTATTCCGCTACATCTGGCGGCACTCGAAGCGCGACCAGATCCTGATCTGCGCCGTCGTGCTCGCCTCGCTGCCGCTCTACTTCGCCTCCCTCGACCTGCCGCGCCGCATCGTCAACGAGGCGATCCAGGGCCACGCCTTCGAGAAGGGCAACGAGACCGCCAAGTTCCTGGTGCTGCGCCTGCAGATGCCGGACTGGTTCGGCCACGATCTCTCGCTGTTCGACGGCTTCGACGTCGATCGGTTCGAGCTCCTGTTCGGCCTCTCGTCGATGTTCCTGCTGCTGGTGCTGATCAACGGCGCCTTCAAGTACTGGATCAACGTGGCCAAGGGGGCGCTCGGCGAGCGCATGCTGCGGCGCCTGCGCTTCCAGCTGTTCTCGCTGATCATGCGCTTCTCGCCGGACGCGCTGCGCCACACCAAGGCCTCCGAGGTCGCCACCATCATCCGCGACGAGGTCGAGCCGATCGGCGGCTTCATCGGCGACGCCTACATCCTGCCGGCCTTCCTCGGCACCCAGGCCGCCACCGCGATGACGTTCATCCTGCTCCAGAACGTCTGGCTCGGGCTGCTCGCCGCCGGGGTGGTGGGGGTGCAGTTCGTGGTCATCCCGCGCCTGCGGCGCGAGCTCCTGCGCCTCGGACGCCAGCGTCAGCTCGCCTCGCGCCGCCTCGCCGGCCGGGTCGGCGAGGTGGTGGACGGCATCGCGGCGGTGCATTCCAACGGGGCCGAGGCCTGGGAGCGGGCCGAGATCGGCCACCGCCTCGGCGGGCTGTTCGACCTGCGCCTGCGCATCTACCGGCGCAAGTTCATGGTCAAGTTCCTGAACAACCTGCTCGCGCAGATGACGCCGTTCCTGTTCTACTGCATCGGCGGCTACTTCGCCCTGAAGGGCCAGCTCAGCATCGGCCAGCTCGTCGCGGTGATCGCGGCCTATCGCGACCTGCCGCCGCCCCTCAAGGAGCTGATCGACTGGGACCAGCAGCGCCTCGACGTGCAGGTGAAGTACGAGCAGGTGCTGCAGCAATTCCTGCCCGAGCGCCTGCTCGGGCTCGATGCGCCGGGCCGCGACGAGTCCCTGTGCGGGCGGCTGGCCGCCGAGGGCGTCGGCGTGCAGGAACCGCACGGGCCGGTGCTCGCCAACGTCTCCCTCGCCCTGCCGCTGCCGGCGATCGTCGGCATCGTCAGCGACGGCGGTCCCGCCGCCTCGACCTTCGCGCGGGTGCTGGCGCGCCGGACGGTGCCGACCTCCGGCCGGGTCACCCTCGAGGGCCACGACCTTTCCGAATGGGCGGGCGCCGCGCTCACCCGGCGCATCGCCTTCGCGGGCGTCGACCCGATCCTGTTCCCGGGGTCCTTGCGCGAGAACATCGTGTACGGCCTCAACCGCCGCCCGCCGGATTCCGCCGTGACCGACGCCAAGGCGCTCGCCGAGGCGCACCGCACCGGAAACCCGGTCGCACCGTTCCCGGCCGACTGGATCGACTACGCCCAGGCCGGCGTCGCCGATGCGGGCGAGCTCGACGCCCTGATCCTCGACTGGCTTACCCGCATCGGCATGGGCGAGGAGGTTTATCGCTTCGGCCTCCTCGGCCAGGTCGATCCCGAGCGCCATCCCGACCTCGCCGCCCGGCTGATCGAGGCGCGGATCGCCTTCCGCGAGCGCCTGGCGGCGGAGGGGCACGCCCACCTCGTCGAGCCGTTCGATCCCGCCCGCTACAACCGGCAGGCGACGGTGGCGGAGAACCTGCTGTTCGGTGTCCCCACCACCACGGCGCTCACCGGCCGGGCGCTGGCCGAGCACCCGGTGGTCCGCCTCGTCCTCGACCGGACCGGGCTCGCCGACGACCTCGTCACCATGGGCGAGCGGATCGCCGCCACCATGCTGGAGATCTTCCGCGGCCTGCCGAGCGGGCATCCGCTGTTCGAGCAGTTCTCGTTCCTCTCCGCCGACGAGCTGCCGGAATACGAGGCGATCCTCGCCCGCCGCACCGCCACCGAGGCGTCGGCCGAGCGCCACGGCACCTCGGCCTTCGAGCGGCTCCGTCGGCGCTGGATCGGGCTGGGCCGCTACGGCTCGGCCGACGCGACCCGGCTCATCGCCCTGCCGCTCGCCTATATCGAGCCGCGCCACCGCCTCGGCCTCATCGACGACGCGTTCCGCGAGCGGCTGGTCGAGGCGCGGGGGGAGCTGCGCACCACCCTCGACGAGGCCGGCCTCGGCGGCGTCGACTTCTACGACCCCGACCGGGTCTGCGCGGCGGCCCCCTTGCGCGACAATCTGCTGTTCGGGCGCATCAACCAGTCGGTCGCCGACGCGGTCGAGACCGTGACGGCGACCGGTACCGCCCTCGTCCAGGAGATGCGGCTCGCTCCCGACATCACCCGGGTCGGCCTCGACCATCAGGTCGGTCCCGAGGGGCGCTTCCTGTCGGGCAGCCAGCGCGCGGTGGTGAGCCTGGTCCGCGCCCTCGTGCGCCGGCCCGACCTCCTCGTCCTCGACGGCGCCCTCTCGCCGATGGGCGAGAACCGGGCCCGCACGGTCCTCGAGCTCCTGCTGGAACGGTTCGGCCGCGAGAACAGCCTCGTGGCGGTGCTCCCCAACGACCGGGTGGCCGACCGCTTCGCCCTGGTGCTGCGGGCCGTCGGCACGCAGATCCACGGGCCGGAGGCGCCGCCGGCGCGGCAGGACGACGTGCCGCGGCAAGACGCGGCGGCGGGGCAAGACGCTGCGGCGCGGCAAGACGCGGCGGTGCGGGAGGAGGCGCCCGCCGCCGGCGGAGCCCTGGCGGACGGCCCGGAGCCCGGCACCGATCCCGACCCGGAGGAGGCGCGCCGGGCCGAACGGGACGCCTTCGCCGCGGCCGATGCGCCCGGCGCGGGAGGCGGCATTTCCGGCACCGGAAGCAGCGCTTCCGGCACCGGAAGCAGCGCTTCCGGCGGAGTGGTGCCGGCGGGGGCTGGCGTTGCAGCGCCGGCTGCGGCAGTCTCCCGGCGCGCCGACAACGAGACGGGGCCGGAACCGGCGCGCGTCGAGCAGGATGTGAAGGCATGACGCTTGAGACCGAGGTGCAGTCGCTGCGCCAAGTGCCGATGTTCCGCGAGGTGGACCCGGCCCGCCTGAAGCTCCTCGCCTTCACCAGCGAGCGGGTGCATTTCGCCGACGGCCAGCGTTTCTTCGACCGGGGCGACGCGGCGGACGCGGCCTACCTGATCCTGGAGGGCGAGGCGGCCGTCACCCTGGACGGGCCGCAGGGTCCGATCCGCCTGGCGCTGCTCGGCGCCAATGCCCTCGTCGGCGAGATGGGCATCCTGGCCGACCAGCCGCGCTCCGCCACCGTGACCGCGGTGGTAGCGACGACGGCGCTTCGCATCGACCGCCGGGTCTTCCTCGAGCTCCTGAGCCAGTTCCCGCAGATCGCCATCGCGGTGATGCGCGAGCTCGCCCACCGCCTCGAGATGACCAACCAGCAGCTCGCTCAGACGCGGACCGGCTGACGCGCCTTCCGGAAAGCGTATCACCAGCCCGCGCGGGTGGAGCCGCAAGGTCCACGCGCTCGAGCGAAGCCGGTTTCCGCGTCGCGAAGCGATTGCGCCGCAATCGCCGAGCGATCAGTGGGGAGCCGTATGACACGACCGACGAGGCCGGCCCGCGAACGAGGCCGGCCCGGACAGCGATTCGGGGGAGACCATGGATCTCGCAGCCGGCCTGAAGGGCCGCCACGTCCTCGTGACCGGGGCCTCGGGCGGCCTCGGCGACCATTTCGCCCGGCTCTGCGCGTCGTGCGGCGCCGCCGTCACGGTGGCGGCGCGGCGCAAGGAGAAGCTCGACGCCCTGGTGCGCGATCTCCTCGCCGCCGGTGCGCCGGAGGCCCGGGCGGTCGCCCTCGACGTCGCCGATCCGGATTCGGTGACGGCCGCCTTCGCGGCGCTGCACGCCCTGCCGGACGTGGTGGTCAACAATGCCGGCATCGCCGAGGGCGGGGCGGCGATCGACGTCGACATCGCGACCTTCGACCGGGTGATCGACACCAACCTGCGCGGCGTCTGGGCGATGTCCGTCACCGCGGCCCGGGCTTGGCGCGACGCCGGCCGCGGCGGCGTGATCGTCAACGTCGCGTCGATCCTCGGCCTCAGGGTCGCCGGCGGGGTCGGGCCCTACACCGTGTCGAAGGCCGGCGTGGTGCAGATGACCCAGGCCCTCGGCCTCGAATGGGCGCGCTACGGCATCCGGGTCAACGCGCTGGCGCCGGGCTACATCGGCACCGACATCAACCGCGAGTTCTTCGAGGCGCCCCCCGGTCAGGCGATGCTCAAGCGCATCCCGATGCGGCGGCTGGGCCGCCCGGAGGACCTCGACGGCGCCTTCCTGCTGCTCGCCGGCGACGCCTCGGGCTGGATGACCGGCGCGACCCTGCCGGTCGACGGCGGCCACCTCGTCTCGGGGCTTTGATCCGCTCGCCTCAGTTCGTCAGCCGGACCTGCGCGAAGGTGTTGAACAGCTTCGTCATCGCATCGCCGATCGCGCCGGTCTTGCCCGCCTCCATGTAGAAGTCGCCGCTGGTCGCGCAGGCGGCGAGCTGGGACGGGATGTCGTCGAGGCGCGTGCCCCGGCCGCGGATCTGGCTCGGCTGGCCGAGGGTGGCGTTGTAGCCCCAGTCCCAGGTCATCGGCAGGTAGGGCGTGTAGATCACCCCGACCCAGACCGGCAGCTTGGCGCTGCCGCCGGGCGCCTTGAGGGCGGCGCATTGCGCCGGATCGAACGGCGCGACGAGGGCGCGCTTCGGCACGTCCCAGGTCCAGGACCGGCCCGGATCGGCGACGCCGTCGGTCGCCAGGATCACGAGCTTCTTCGGGGTGGTGATGCCGTCGCCGCTCGGGCCCACCGCCTGGGTGAAGGCCGGCATGATGCCCGAAAACAGCGTCGCCCCGTCGCTCTCGCCCGAGGCGCTCGGCGTCTTGGGCAGGTTGCGGGCCACCTTGGACAGGTCGCTCGTCGGGTCGAGCACCTTGGTGAGCTGGGTGCTGAACGCGTAGATCGCGACCCGCACCCGCTTGCTCGCCGCCTCCTGCCGGCGCAGCGAGGCGACGAAATCCAGGATGCCCTGGTTCATCTCGTCGAGGCGCAGGGTGATGCCGTTGGCCTTCGCCCACTGATAGCTGTCCAGGCTGGTATTCTTCACCGGCTGGCCGTCGTGGCAGGCGAAGGCGCACCCGTTCAGGTTGGCCTGGAGCGCCGCGATATCGGCGTTCGTCGCCCCCAGCGCCATCGAGCCCGACACGTCGATCAGCAGGTAGACGTCGATCAGGGGCGACAGGTCGGCGCTGGCCTGCGACGCGCCGTCATAGGGCATCGCCGCGGTGCCGATGACCCCCATCAGGGTCGTCTTGGTCGAGGCGGTGTAGGTCCCCGAGACGGTGACGCTGCGGCCCGCCAGCGCGACGGTGAAGCGTGCCTGCGCCGCCGTGGCGGCGACCACCTTCGGGGCCACCGTGGCGAAGACCTGCGTGGCGGTGTCCATGCCGGCCTGGCGGATCGCGGCGTCCGACTGGCCCTTGGCATCCGCCGCCCGCACCGCCTGAGCGCCGGCCAGCACCGCGGCGTCGAGGGCGGCGTCGAGGCGCGAGCGGTCCTGGCGCGAGCGGGCGAAGTCGAATCCGGCGCCGGCCAGGATCAGCAGCACCAGGAAGGTCAGGCCGACCAGCATCGCGACGCTGCCGCGTCGGTCGTGCCGGAAGGCCCGGAGCCGCGCCGTCAGGGTGAGCAGGAGGGGAGGCAGGGGCATGATGAACCGACCGGGAGGCGTCCGCCATCCTGCCCCGGCGGGCGTTTCCCCGCCGTGAACGCGATCGTCGAAACCCACGGCCGTACGGTCCCGGCGACAGAATCATATTGACCCTGGGTCAGTATAGTGGGCCGCTATCCTTCGCGTCGGCCGTCGGCCGGGGTCACGCCGTCGGATAGGTGATGAACTCCAAAAGCGACCCATCGGGGTCGCGGAAATAGACGCTGATTCCCTCGCCGACGGCCCCGCGGCGCGGCACCGGGCCGAGCTCGACCGGCACGCCGTGGCGTTCGAGATGGGCCGCCGCCTCCTCGATCGGGCCGGGCCAGCGGAAGCACAGGTCGCTGTTGCCGGGCGCCACCGGCAGCCGGGCCCGGGGCTCGCCGATCTGGCCCGGTCCGTGGCAGTTCAGCTGCACGCCGCCGAAGCGGTAGGCGTAGCCCCGCCCGACCGGGATCACCTCGGCCCCGACCACGTCGCGGTAGAAGGCGGTCGAGCGCTCCCAGTCCGAGACGTGGATGACGCAATGGTCGAGGTGGATCGCCGGGGCGACGCCGGTCACCGACGCGGCGGGCGCGAGGTCGGAAAGGATCTCGGTATCCGGCATCGCGGGCCTCCGGGCTTGCACGCGGCTCAAGGTCTTGCACGCGGCTGAAGGTAACGCGGCGCCGGCGCCGGTGAACAGCGGGCCGGCGGGAAATGTCGCGCCATCGCGACGCGCCGGTCAGGCGCGCCAGAACGGCTTGAGGCTCTCCTGCCGCACCGTGTCGGGGTCGAGGCCGGTATCGCGCATCTGCGCGGGCGTCAGCGCGGCGAGGACCCGGCGGTCCCGGGCGCGCCGCCACCAGAGGCCGAGGAGGGTCGGGCGGGGCGGCCGAGGGGCGGAGACGGAATCGGCGAGCGGCAGGGAGAAGGCGGGCATGGGGGTCGATCCGAACGGGGAGAGGGCAGTCCGGCCGGGATTGCGCCGCCAGGATTGTATCGATACGAATGTCGGTGCAATCGAAACATTGTTCTCGGAGCAATGATGGCCGCACTCGACTATCGCGGGCTCGCCGACACGGTGGCGGCGGAGATCGCCGACGGGCGGCTGCGTCCGGGCGAGAGGCTGCCGCCCCAGCGCGACTTCGCCTATGCCCGCGGCATCGCGGTCTCCACGGCGAGCCGGGTCTATGCCGAGCTGGCGCGGCGCGGCCTCGTCCTCGGCGAGGTCGGGCGCGGCACCTACATCCGCTCCGATCTCGGCGCCTCCGAGCCGATCCGCCCGGAGCCGCCGCCGGCCGCCCTCGATCTCCAGCGCACGATGTCCCGCCTGCCCGAGCAGGAGGCCCTGCTCGTCGAGACCCTGGCGGGGCTGGGACGCGGGGCGGTCGAGGCGGCGCTGACCCAGTACGGCCCGGCCGGCACGCCGCAGGCGCGCGGCGTCGCCGCGCGCTTCCTGGCGCAGGACGGCTTCGCCCCCGATCCGCACGGGATCCTGTTCACCGGCAACGGGCGCCAGGGGCTCGCCG
Source organism: Methylobacterium ajmalii (assembly GCF_036448855.1). NCBI lineage: Bacteria > Pseudomonadati > Pseudomonadota > Alphaproteobacteria > Hyphomicrobiales > Methylobacteriaceae > Methylobacterium > Methylobacterium ajmalii. The sequence continues at coordinate 20,133 of NZ_JAZFXT010000028.1, read as the reverse complement.
CCGCCCTGGCGATGCTGGCCCCGCCGGGGGAGCGCATCGGCTGCGAGCCGCTGACCTATCCGGTGGTCAAGGGCATCGCGGCGCGGCTCGGCATCGCCCTCGTGCCGCTGCCGCTCGACGGGGAGGGCGTGCGGCCAGACGCCATCCTCCAGGCCCACCGCGCCGCGCCGCTGAGCGGGCTCTACCTCCAGCCGACGCTGCAGAACCCGCTTGGGGCGACGATGGGGCCGGGGCGCCGGGCGGAGATCGCCGCGGTCCTGGCGCGGACGGGGCTCACGCTCGTGGAGGATGCGGTCTACGGCTTCCTGCGCGACACCACGGCCATCGCCGCCCTGGCGCCCGAGCGCACGATCCTGGTCGACAGCCTGTCGAAGCGCGTGATGCCGGGCCTGACCGTCGGGATGATCGTGAGCCCGCCCGAGATGACGGACCGCCTCGCGGCCTCGGTGCGCCAGGGCGGGTGGAGCGCCCCGGGGGTCGCGCTCGCCGCCGGCACGCGCTGGATGGAGGACGGCTCCGCCGCCCGGCTCGCCCGCGCCAAGCGGGCCGACGCGGCCGAGCGGCAGGCGATCGCCCGGGACCGCCTCGCCGGCCTGCCAGTGACGGGCGACGCGGCGGCCTATCACCTCTGGCTCACCCTGCCAGAGACGTGGCGGGCCGAGGCCTACGCCGCGGCGGCCCTGCGGCGGGGCATCGCCCTCATCCCGGCCTCCTCCTTCGCGGTCAGCCCGGGCCACGCCCCGAACGCCGTCCGGCTCGCCCTCGCGGCGCCGGCGCGGGACGACCTGGCGCGGGCGCTCGACGCGCTGCGCCGCCTCGCCCTCGCGGGGGACGATCAGGTGGTCGAGTAGGCGGCGCCTCCCGGCGGCCTCTCACTGCGCCAGACGCACCGGCTGGTCCTTCGCCGGGCCGACGCCCGAGGGCACCGGCACGGCCGAGGAATTGTAGTTGGCGTTGATCATCAGGTTGGCGCTGCCGGACGTGCGGATCGACTTGGCGACCACGACCGTCCAGGGCGACTGGTCGGCGATCTTGTTGCCGTATCCGCTCACCGTGAGGCTTGCATTCGGCAGGTAGATCGTGCCGACGATCTTGCGGGCGTTGTTGGTCGAGATGCCGAAATCGCCGTAATAGCTGCGGTCGGTGATCAGGGCGAAGCCCGCATAGGGCCCGCTCTTGCGGCCCTCGATCTCGAGCTTGGCCATGCCGATCACCTGGGCCGACAGCAGGCCCTTGAAGATCAGCACCACGTCGGTGCCGGTGATGGTGGATTGCCCGAGCAGGTTGAGGATCGGGCCGACGAAATAATGCTCGCCGGGCTGGAGCACGATGTTCGTCATCCCCAGCAGGGTCAGCTCGCCGCAATGGACGCCGGGATTGAGGTAGGTGGTGCCGCTGCCGATGTTGATCGTGAGCAGGTCGTCGCACAGGAGCGGCACGTCGATGCGCATCTTGGCGAACGGGTCCGCCATCGTCGGGGCGTCGGTGACCGGGACCGGGCGGACCGGGCCGGTCGCGCTGCCCGCCGCCCGCACCTCGCCCGCCCACAGGGCCGTGCCCATCCCCGCCGACAGGTTGGCGTTGCTCTGCACGAGGCAGTCGTTGGCGGTGATCGCCGAGTTGCCGTTCAGGCCGACGGCGACCGGCGCGCCGAGGCCGATGGAGTCTTGGGAGCCCAGCACGCAGAGCGGCTTCCGCGCGGTGCGGATCGCCGTCGCGCTGGCCTCGATGGTCCAGCCGCCCGGCGGCAGCATGTTGCGGAAGAACGAGGCCCGGTGCCCGGTCTGGCGCACCGTGACCGTGCGCGCCGCGGCGTCGATCGTGGCGCTCGACGTGATCGTCCAGCGCCGGCGCAGGGCGGCGGCCATCCCGTCGGCGGCGAGGCGGGCGCGCTCCGTCGTGGCGGCGGACTGGTCGACGCCGAACTCGCCCGCGCCCTGGATCGCCGCGGCGTCGACGTAGCTCTGGAGCTTCGACTTCGCCAGCATCACCTCGGAGACCTCGGCGACGCCCACCGCCGCCGTCGCCAGCAGCGGCAGCAGCAGGCTCAGCACGACGATCACCGAGCCGCGCCGGCAGCGCCGGAAGCGGTCGAGGAGGAGCGGGGCGAGGTTCGGGCAGGCTTTCATCGGCGCGGCGGGCTGCCATTCAGGTTGTAGCCCAAAAAACTGCTATCGACAGTTGTTTTCGGGTCTCACAACGTCGGCACGCCCCATCTCTGCCGCCGGAATCCGAACAAAAGCCTAATGCCGTTGTTCGGTTGTAAGATTACGGGGTTAGTTGCAGCTCGGACTTGTGTCCGGGTTCCCGGGTCCGGCGCGGCACAGGTTCGCCGCGCCGGGTTATCTCTGGGTCAGCCGGCGACGTCGTGCTCGATCGCCCCGAAGATCGAGTGCCCGCCGGCGTCCTTCATCTCGACCCGCAGGCGGTCGCCCGCCGCGAGGTAGGGCGTGCGCGCCCAGCCGCCGGTGAGAGCCTCCGCGGCCCGCGCCTCGGCGAGGCAGGCATAGCCGGCCCCACCCTCGGCGGCGGCCCGACCCGGCCCGCCGTCGATGCCGCGGTTCGAGACCGGGCCGGCGCTGACCAGGGTCCCGGCGCCGATCGGCCGGTCGCGCGCCGCCTCCGCCACCAGGGCGACGAGGCCCTGCGCCAGGTCGGCGCCCGCCTCCGGGCAGCCGAGCGCCTTGCCGTTGCGGCTCACCAGGAGCGGTCGGTGGAGCGCGCCGTCGCGCCAGACGGTCCCGAGCTCGTCGGGCGTCACCGCCACCGGGGCGAGGCTCGCGGCGAGCGCCGGCGCCTCGGCGCCGTCGAGGTCGAGCCCGTCGGGCCTCAGCCGGTCGTGGCGGATCACCTCCGCAACCAGCGTCACCAGCCGGATCGCGGCTTCGGCCTCCGCCGCCCCGGCGCCCCGGAGCAGGTCGCCGGTGATCACCGCGAGGCCCGCCGAGAGGTCGAGGGAGGCCGCCGGATCGTCGGCGACCAGGGTCTCGCGGGGGGCGAGGAATCCGTCCGAGGGGGCGTGGCGCAGGCGGCCCGCCTCGCTCCCCGTCGCCTCGGCGCCGGCGGCCTGGCGCAGCAGGGCCGGGTAGCCCGGCCAGGCGGCGGCGTGCCGGCGGGCATAGGCGCGGGGCAGGGGGGCGACGCAATCGTGCTCGTGGAAGCGGAACGACGGCACCGAGCCGTGCTCGAGCTGCTCGGCGAGGGCGGCGAGGGCCGGGGCGTAGCGCTCCCAGTCGTCGAGGGCCTGCTGGAGCGTCGGCACCACGATGAAGGCGTCGGTGGCGCGGGTCAGGTCGCGCGAAACCACGACGAGGCGGCCGTCGCGGCCGTGCTTGAGGCTGGCGAGCTTCATTCGGCGTCCCTCCTGTCGCCCGCTGTTGCGGGCGTTCGAGCCTGCCGAGACGGCAGGCCTGCGGCCCGGTTCGTCGGGCACGTCGGTCCATCATGGACCGCCCCGGCCGCGGAGGCTACGGCCGGGGTTCAAGCTTCCCTTATGTCAGATCGTGCCGTGGACGAGGCCGTGGATGAAGCCGAGCTTGGCGATGACCGGCGGCGCCAGCACGAAGGGGTAGAGGTCGCCCTGTCCCATCGCCCGGTTGACGCTGTTCAGCGCGAACACGAAGGGCAGCCAGGCCGCCACGATCTGCTCGATGCTCTGCGCCTCGTAGGGATCGAAGTCGATCCGCGCCGCGAGCTCGCCGTTGGCGTCGAGCAGCGGGTGGACCTGCATGCCGAAGGCGCTCGCCATCTCCAGCGTGTCGACGATGTGCAGGTAATGCGCCCAGGTCTCGGCGAAGTCCTCCCACGGATGGGTGGTGGCGTAGGCCGAGACGTGGGTCTCCTGCCAGTTGGCCGGGGTGCCCTGCTCGTAATGGCGCTGGAGCGCCGCGTTGTAGTCCTGCGTATCGTCGCCGAACACCGCCCGGCAGGCGTCGAGCCGCCCGGCGTCGCGCACCAGGATGTCCCAGTAATGGTGCCCGACCTCGTGGCGGAAATGCCCGAGCAGCGTGCGGTAGGGCTCGCCCATCTCGCGCCGCCGCTTCTCGCGCTCGGCGTCGTCAGCCTCGGCCAGCGCGATCGTGATGACGCCGTTGTCGTGCCCGGTCATCACCTTCGGGCCCTGGTTCTCCGGCGGATCGGCGAGGAAGTGGAAGATCAGCCCGTGCTCCGGGTCCTCGGCCCGGGTCTTCAGCGGCAGGTTCCAGCGCAGCAGGGTGTAGAACAGCCGGTGCTTGGCGAATTCCAGCTCGCGCCACTTGGCGAGGTATTCCGGGTTCGAGACGTCGGGAATCGTGCCGTTGTGCCGGCAGGCGAGGCAGAAGGCGTCCCCGGATCCCGGCGGCACCAGCCAGTTGCAGGCATCGTGCACCGCGTTGGCGCAGAACCGGCTCGGCCGCTCCGGCACCGCGAGCGGGCTCCAGTCCTCGCCGCCGGCCGGCGCGAGGGCCGAGAGCGTGCGGGTCTCGGGCAGGTAGGCCAGGGTGTGGCCGCAGCGCTGGCAGGTCCGGTTCTCGAAATACAGGATGTTGCCGCAGGACTGGCACTGGAACAGTTTCATCGGGCTCTCCACCGGGCGCGACCGCCCGCCGCACGGTGCAACGAACGTGCTAGGGGGGCGGGGGTTGCGGCGGGCCCGCTGCCTTGCGCGGGCCGGGGGGCTGCCTTCGGTCGTGAGACCGGTGCCATGAGGACGACCGTGATGGATGCGAGCGCCGAGCTGGACGAGCCGATCCCCTACATGGCGCGCACGCGGGCCTATTACGGGGCGCTGGGCTACCCGCCCTACCGTTGGGCGCATTCCGGCGACGTGCCCTTCGCCTCTCTCGGCAAAGCCCTCGGCGAGAGCTGCATCGCCCTCGTCACGACGGCGGCGCCCTACCGGCCGGACAAGGGAGACCAGGGGCCGGGCGCGCCCTACAACGGCGCGGCCAAGTTCTTCTCGGTGTACTCGGCCTCGGCGGACGGGAGCCCGGACCTGCGCATCGCCCACATCGCCTACGACCGCGACCACACCCGCGCGGACGATCCCGGCAGCTACTTCCCGCTCGCGGCCCTGAAGGCGGCCGCCGCGGCGGGACGGATCGGGCGCGTCGCGGCCCGCTTCCACGGCCTGCCGACGAACCGCAGCCAGCGCACGACGATCGCGGTCGACGCGCCGGAGCTCCTCGCCCGGATCCGCGCCGACGGGGCGGATGCGGCGATTCTGGTGGCGAACTGCCCGGTCTGCCACCAGTCGCTCGCGCTCGCCGCCCGGGCGCTCGAAGCCGCCGGCATCGCCACGGTGCTGATGGGCTGCGCCAAGGACGTCGTCGAGCATTGCGGCGTGCCGCGCTTCCTGTTCAGCGACTTTCCCCTCGGCAACGCCGCCGGCCGGCCGCACGACCCCGCCTCGCAGGAGGCGACGCTGCACCTCGCCCTCGCGCTCCTCGAATCGGCCGTGGCGGCGCGCACGACGGTGCAGTCGCCCAGCTCTGGCGCCCCGATCCGTCCTGGAAGGCGGATTACGCGAGCCTCGCTCGGCTCTCGCCCGAGGAGATCGCGCGCCGCCGCACGGAGTTCGAGGGCGAGAAGCACCGGGCGCGGCCCGGGCGCGGCGCGTCCGGACCGGCAGCCTCCTGACGATCGGCTCCATCCCGACGGGACCGTCGTCCCTGTCCGGTCCGGTCCGGTGCGGCAGCGCCCACCCCCCATGCCTTCGAGGCCCTCACACCCCTTCGCGAAATCCCCTATCACCGTACCGCGAACACGAACCGGGCCGTCAGACGCCCGCGCGACGAGGAGATGCCGATGGCGATGAACGGGGCCGAGAGCCTGGTGCGCACCCTGGTGGCGGGGGGCGTCGAGGTGTGCTTCACCAATCCGGGCACCTCGGAGATGCACTTCGTCGCCGCCCTCGACCGGGTCGAGGGGATGAGGGCGGTCCTGTGCCTGTTCGAGGGCGGCGCCACGGGCGCGGCCGACGGCTATGCCCGCATGGCCGACAAGCCGGCCTCGACGCTGCTCCATCTCGGGCCCGGCCTCGGCAACGGCATCGCGAACCTGCACAACGCGCGCCGCGCCCGCTCGCCGCTGGTCAACATCGTGGGCGAGCACGCCACCTACCACCGCGCCTTCGACGCGCCGCTGACCTCCGACATCGAGGGGCTGGCCGGCCCCGTCTCGGCCTGGCTCCGCACGGGGATGAGCGCCAAGGCGGTGGCGGCGGACGGGGCCGACGCCATCGTCGCCGCCCGTACGGCACCCGGCGGCGTCGCCACCCTGATCCTGCCCGCCGACACCGCCTGGGAGGAGGGGAGCGGCATCGCCCCCCTGCCGGCGATTCCCGAGCGCCCGCGGGCGAGCGACGAGGCGATCGCGCACGCGGTCGCGGCGCTCCGCAGCGGCGAGCCGGTGCTGCTCCATCTCGGCGACCGGGCGGTGCGCGACGAGGGACGGCGGATCGCCGACCGGATCGCGAGGGAGACCGGGGCGAAGCTGCTCGCCATGACGTCGAACGCCCGCATCGACCGGGGTGCGGGCACGGTGCCGATCGAGCGCCTGCCCTATCCGGTCGATCCGGCCCGCGAGGTGCTGGCGCCCTACAAGCACGTCATCCTCGTCGGCGCGACCCTGCCGGTGGCGTTCTTCGCCTATCCGGGCAAGCCGAGCGCGCTCGCCCCGCCGACCTGCGACGTCTTCGCGCTGGCCACCCCGGAGCAGGACCAGATCGACGCCCTCGCGCGCCTCGCCGAAGCGGTCGGCGCGCCGGCCGAGGTGCCGGTGCCCACCGGCCCCCGCCCGGAGCTGCCGGGGGAGGGGCGCCTCGACCAGGATTCGATCGCCCGGGTGCTCGGCGCGCTGATGCCCGAGGGCGCGATCGTCTGCGACGAGTCGGTCACGACCGGGCGCAACTTCTTCCCCGCCACGCATGCGGCGGCGCCCCATACCTGGCTCCAGCTCACCGGCGGCTCGATCGGCCTCGGCATCCCGATGGCGACCGGCGCGGCGGTGGCCTGCCCGGACCGCAAGGTGATCTCGCTCCAGGCCGACGGCAGCGGCCTCTACACCGCCCAGGCGCTGTGGACCCAGGCGCGCGAGCGCCTCGACGTGGTGACGCTGATCTGGTCGAACCGCTCCTACGCGATCCTGCGCCACGAGCTGACCAATGTCGGCGCCAATCCGGGCCGCAAGGCGATCGACATGCTGACCCTCGACGATCCGCCGATCGACTGGGTCAGCCTGTCGAAGGGCTACGGCGTCGAGGCGCGTCGGGTCGAGACCCTGGCGGCGTTCGTCGACGCCCTGAAGGGCGCGCTCGCCCGCCGCGGCCCGTTCCTGATCGAGGTGGCGCTGGCCTGAGGCCGGGCCGCGCGGATCCTCCGTTCCGGCCGGCGCGAATCGCGATAGCGAGCCGGCTCGATTTAACGGTCTGGAAGTCGCGCGCCCGATACGGCTCGGGCGCTGCGGCTGCGGATCGGACGGGATGAGCGGGAACGCGACGCGAGACGGCTCCGAGGGGCTGCTGCACCGCTGGCACGCCGCGCGCGCCGCCGCCCGCGGGCTGCCGGCCTACGAGGACATGGTCCTGGGCAATCTCGGCCGCATGGCGAGCCGGGCCGCCCTGGTGGACGCCTCGCCGGGCCGTCCCCGCCTGCTCTGGGTCGGCGAGGCGTTCGAGGACTGGCTCGGCCCGGGCCGGGCGCCGCGCGCGGCGGCGGCCGAGGCATTCTCCGATGCATTCTCCGGTTCTTGGGCCGGCCGCCTCCTCGAGGCCGTGCCGGGCGGGCTCTCCCACCCGCTGCAGGAGATCGTCGCCGACGCGCTCGCCGGCGGCGCGCCGGTCAGCTCGCCTTGCGCCCGGGTTGCGGGCGGCGTCGCCTACACCACCGAGGTGGCCGGCCTGCCGCTCGCGGGCCGGTCCGGGCGCCTGGTGCTGCTGTGCCTGGCCGGCCGGACCGTGCGGACGGATCTGCTCAAGACCCTGTTTCGCTCCACCCGGCAGGGCATGGCGGCGGTCACGGCGCTGCGCGACGGCGCCGGGACGGTGACGGATTTCCGCATCCTGTCCCTCAACGACGCCGCCGCGGCGATGATGCGCACCACCATCGAGCGGGCCCAGTGGCGGCGCCTGTCGACGCTTCTCCCCGCCGCCACCGTCGGGCCGATGCTGGCGCGCCTGAACGCCGCCTTGTCCGGCGACCGGCGCCACTACGAGACCTCCTACACCCGGCCCGACGGGAGCCCGCTGCACGTCCGCGTCGAGATCGCCGCGATCGGCGACCTCCTCGGCGTGACCCTCACGGATATCGGCGACCTGAAGGCCCGCGAGGCCTCGGCGCGCCTCCTGTTCGAGCACAACCCGGTGCCGATGTGGCTCTCGGGCGAGGGCGGGGCCGTGCTGGCGGTCAACGACGCCGCCACCGGCCATTACGGCTTCCCGCGCGAGGATTTCCTGCGCCTGTCCGCCGGCGACCTCGTGATGCCGGGCGCCGCGGGGCCGGCCCAGCGCCACCGCCGGCGGGACGGCGGCGTCATCGACGTCGAGGTGTTCTCCGGTCCGATCCCGTTCGAGGGCCTGAGCGCCACCCTGACGGCGTGCGTCGACGTGACGGAGCAGCGCCGGGCCGAGCGGCGCATCGCCCACATGGCCCATCACGACGCCCTCACGGGCCTGCCGAACCGCGTGCTGTTCCACGAGCGCTTGGCCGCCCTGGTGGCGGAGCGGGCGCCGGCGGGTCTGCTCTGCCTCGACCTCGACCACTTCAAGCTCGTCAACGACACGCTCGGCCATCCGGCGGGCGACGCGCTGCTGCGCCAGGTCGCCGAGCGCCTGCGCGCCTGCCTGGGCGGGCACGGGCTGGTGGCGCGCCTCGGCGGCGACGAGTTCGCGGTCCTCCACCGCGCCGAGCGGCCGGCGCTCGTCGCGCTCGCCGACCGGATCATCGCCGCGCTCTGCCGGCCCTTCGCGCTCGACGGCCAGGACGTCACCGTCGGGGTCAGCATCGGCATCGCCCTCGCGCCCGAGCACGGCGACGACCCGGACGGGCTCCTGCGCAAGGCCGACACCGCCCTCTACGCCGCCAAGGCCGACGGGCGGCGCACCCGGCGCCTGTTCGAGCCCGCCATGGACGCGGCGCTCCAGGCCCGCCGCGCCCTCGAGCGCGACCTGCGGGCGGCGATCGCCGCCGAGGCGCTCGAGGTCCACTACCAGCCCCTCGTCGACGCCAGGACCCTCGCGGTGACCGGCTGCGAGGCGCTGCTGCGCTGGCGCCACCCCGAGCGCGGCTTCGTCTCGCCGGCCGACTTCATCCCGGTCGCCGAGGAGACCGGGCTGATCGCATCCCTGGGCGAGTGGGTGCTGGCCCGGGCCTGCCGCGAGGCGGCCGGCTGGCCGCGCCCGGTGCGGGTCGCCGTCAACCTGTCGCCGGTCCAGTTCCGCGCCCCCGACCTCGTCGGCACCGTGGCCCGGGCGCTGACGGAATCGGGCCTCGACCCGGCACGCCTCGAGCTCGAGATCACCGAGCAGGTGATGCTGGAGGAGAGCGCCGCCAACATCGCGGTGCTGCACCGGCTGCGCGGCCTCGGGGTGCGCATCGCGATCGACGATTTCGGCACCGGCTACGCCTCGCTGAGCTACCTGCGCGCCTTCCCGTTCGACAAGATCAAGATCGACCGCTCGTTCACCGCGGCGCTCGGCCAGGAGGCCGCCGCCCTGGCGGTGGTGCAGGCGGTGATCGGGCTCGGCGCCAGCCTCGGCACCACCACGGTGGCGGAGGGGGTGGAGACCGAGGCGCAACTCGCCGTCCTGCGGCGCAGCGGCTGCGACGAGGTGCAGGGCTTCCTGTTCAGCCGTCCGGTCCCGGCGGCCGACCTGCGCGCCCTCGTCGCCGCCCCCGCGGTGCCCTGGCTGGCGGCAGCCTGACCTCTCAGACCGACTTTCCCCGACCCTGAGTCCGGCGGGACACAACCTGTGGCGGCGGGAGCGGCTAGGCATGGACCTTCCCGACGGGCTGCCGACCGGCCCGTCCCGCCGAAAGGTCGCCGCCCGATGCCCCCGCGCCGCCTCGTCCTCGCCCTCCTCGCCGGGCTGCCGCTCGCGGCCTGCAACGCCCGCGGGCCCGCCCAGGTCGCGGCGGTCGATCCGGATGCGGCCTGGTACATCGGCACCATGCCCGACCAGCCCTACGACGTGCCGCTGGTCGATCGCAGCCGGATGGATCCGAAATACCGGCCCCAGACCGTCGCCTATACCGGGCTGGAGAAGCCCGGCACCGTCGTGGTCGATATCGACGAGCGCTTCCTTTACCTCGTCCAGGATGGCGGCCAGGCGCGCCGCTACGGCGTCGGCGTCGGCAAGCTCGGCTTCTCCTGGAAGGGCACCGCCACGGTCGGCCGCAAGGGCGTCTGGCCCGATTGGGGCCCGACCGCCAAGATGGTCAGCCTCAACCCCGACCTGCCGCGTAACCGCAAAGGCGGCGTCGACAATCCCCTTGGCGCCCGCGCCCTCTACCTCTACCAGGGCGGCCGCGACATCCTGTTCCGTATCCACGGCACCAACGAGCCCTGGAGCATCGGCGAGCAGATGTCCTCGGGCTGCGTGCGCATGCTCAACGAGGACGTGGTCGATCTCTACGAGCGCGTGCCGGTCGGCACGACCGTGATGGTGAAGCGGAACGGGAAGTATCGGGTTTAAGGAAAAGCGTCGTCGGGGGCTCGTGAACCCTCCCCCCTCTTCGCAATGCTGTTCGGGAAAAGAGGAGGCGCGGGTTTCCCCTCTCCCCGCGGGCGGGGAGAGGGCTGTGTTCTCGTCCAGGGAATACAGCAAGGCGTCAGCCGGGGGTGAGGGGGTGTTGCCGGAGGAGCCTCACGCGTCGACACCCCCTCACCCTCGCTCCGGCTTTCGCCTCCGCTTGCCGCGTCACCTGGACGGTGACACGTCCCTCTCCCCGCCCGCGGGGAGAGGTGAAGTCCTGCGCCATCCTTTTCCTCGGACAGCCCTGTGCAGAGGGGGAGGGTTTTGGCGGTTGCGCCCCCTCACACCGGCGGGTGCATCCAGAACTGGGCGATCAGCGCCGCGCCGAGGAAGGTGCCGGCATTCGCCATGAACGACACCACCACGATGCGCCAGCCGAGGCGCCGGAAGGCCGGAAAGTCCTTGGCGAGCGACAGGCCCGCGAAGGCGAGGATCGGGGTGGCGAGCGCCAGGAAGTTGATCCGGCCCGTGGCCGCGGCGATCTCCGCCGAGAACGGCGTGCCCGGATAGGTCAGCGTCATGCCGATCAGCGACGCCCACACCACCGCCGGCAGCCGGCGCCCGGCGAGGCGATAGAGCACCTCGCCGACGATCACCACGGCGACGATGATGGCGCCGCCGGCGAGCACCTGCCCGTCGGGTTTCGTGCCGTAGGTGAGCCAGTTGCCGATGAGGCCGAGCGCCGCCGTGGCGATCCAGATCAGCACCAGGGCCGGCAGGCCGAAGGCCGGGGAGGCATGGGCCACGACCGTCCCGGACGGCGCGGGCGCGGGTGCGGCCTCGATCCGGCCGCGACCCCGGCCGAGGATCGGCTCCAGCACGCCGTAGGCCCAGATCGTGAAGGGCAGGGACAGGAACAGGGTGAAGTAGGTGCCGATGGTGGTGGTGATGAGGTTGCTCGCCGCCGCGAAGGTGGCGACTTCCTTCGCCATCTCGGGGGCCTGCTGCGCCGCGATGGCGCCGGCGGCGGCCGCCATCATGCTGCCCGAGCCGACGCCCGCGCCCATGGCGAGCGCCAGCGGGTTGAAGATCCCGAGGCTCGCGATCAGCCCGGCCAGCACCGCGATGAACACCGCCCCGAACACCGTGCCGGTGAGGTACTCGGCGAGCACGCCGCGGCCTTCCGGCGAATCCATGCCGTAGCGCTCGCCGATGATCGCGAGGCTCGGCTCGCGCCCGACCGAGAAGGTGGCCCCGATCGCCTCGCGCTTGAGGCCGAGCAGGAGCGCCACCGGCAGGCCGAACACCATCGTGCCGAAGAAGTGGCCGAATTCCTGGAACACCAGGGCCCAGCCGGCGCCGAGGATTTTCGGCAGCGACCCGCCGACGAGGAGTCCGAGCTTGGCGACGAAGAGCAGCAGGGCCGGCTGCAGGATCGCGCCCGCCGCGTGCTGGAGCGACACCGGCAGCCGCAGGGCCGGCGGCAGGCGCGGCGCGGCGAGGCCGAGGCCCCCGCCCATCAGCAGCGCCCAGAGCAGCGGCAGCAGGATGATCTTGCCGTGGCCGAGCGGGATCGAGACGTTGCCGATCAGCTCGGCCAGCGTCACCACCACGAGGGCGAGGAGGAAGAGCGTCAGGATGCCGGTGCGCCCGGCATGGGTCGTGGGCGCGACGGCCGGGCCGCCGCTCGCGAGGGTACCGCTTGTCATGGGGTGACGTCTCCGGTGCGAGGGGGCGGTCCGGGGGCCGCCCCCCGGACCGGGTGGGGTGTCAGGCGCCGACGCCAGGGGCGTAGCCGAAGGAGGCGGCGGGAGCGGCGGCGGTCTCGACCCAGACGCTCTTGACCTGGGTGTATTCGTGCAGGGCCTCGAGGCCGCTGGAGCGGCCGTAGCCGCTCATCCCCGAGCCTCCGAAGGGCGAGGAGACGTGGATCGTCTTGTAGGCGTTGATCCAGAAGGTCCCGGCCCGGACCAGGGCCGCCACCCGGTGGGCGCGGCCGACGTCGCGGGTCCAGACCGCGCCGGCGAGCCCGAACGCGGAATCGTTGGCGATGGCGACCGCCTCCTCTTCCGTGTCGAACGGGATCACCGTCACCACCGGCCCGAAGATCTCGGTGCGGGCGCAATCCATGGCGTTGTCGGCGCCCGACAGGACCGTCGGGCGGACGTAGAAGCCGCCCTCCGCCGGGTGGCCGTCGCTGCCGGCGGCGAGCCGGGCGCCCTGGTCGAGGCCGCCGCGGATCATCGCCAGCACGTGGCGGTACTGGGCGGCGTTGCTGATCGGCCCGACCTCGGTCTGCGGATCGAGCGGATCGCCGACGCGGATGCGGTTGGCGCCCTCCGCCAGCATCGCGACGAAGCGGTCGTGGACCGGGCGCTCGACGAGGAGCCGCGAGCCGGCGACGCAGGACTGGCCGGCGCCCGCGAAGATCGCCGCTTGCGCGCCCAGGCAGGCCCGCTCGAGGTCGGCATCGGCGAACACGATGTTGGCCGACTTGCCGCCGAGCTCGAGCACGCAGGGCTTGAGGTGGCGCGCCGCGGCTTCCGCGATCTTCGCGCCGGTGGCCGGCGAGCCAACGAAGACCACCTTGACCACCGCCGGCTCGGCGAGCGCCGCCTGCCCGGTGGTGTGGCCGTAGCCCGACAGCACGTTGACGACCCCCGCCGGCAGCCCGGCCCGCTCGGCGAGCGCCGCCACGGCGAGCGAGGTGAGGGGGGTCAGCTCGGAGGGCTTGAGCACCACCGCGTTGCCGGCGGCGAGCGCCGGGGCGAGCTGCCAGCCGCAGGTGAAGACCGGGGCGTTCCAGGGCGTGATCTGCAGCACCACGCCGAGGGGCTCGCGGCGGGTGTAGTTGAGGTGGCTGGTCGGGACCGGGATCACCTCGCCGTGCAGCTTGTCGGCCCAGCCGGCATAATACTCGAACATCTCGGCGACCTTGGTCGCCTCGACGCGGCAGTCGCGGATCGGCTTGCCGGCGTTCAGGGCCTCGAGGCGGGCGAGGGGCTCGATCTCGCCCCGGATCGTCCGGGCGATCTCCTGCATCACCCGGCCGCGGGCGGCGCCGGTGAGCGCGGCCCAGCGGGCCTGGCCGGCGACCGCCGCCCGCGCGGCCTCGGCGGCGACCGGGGCGCCGGCATCCGGGTATTCGGCCAGCGTCAGGCCGGTGGAGGGATCGACGAGGCGGACGGTCTCGCCGGTGCCCGGCACCATGCGGCCGTTCACCCAGGAGCCGATGACGGAGGTCTCGGGGAAGAACGGCCGCATCAGGGCGGCCAGGGTCTGGGGGCGGGTCTCGGTCATGACGGGTCCTTCCGGTCAGGCGAGCTGGAGCTTGACGATGGCGTTGAAGTCGGCGTCGTCCGCGATCTCGGCGCTGTCGCGCCACAGCCGGGCGGCCTGCGCCGACAGCGGCAGGTCGAGGTCGAGGGCGGCGATCAGCTCGCCGGCGAGCCGCACGTCCTTGCGCATCAGCTTCATGGTGAAGCCGGAATCGAAGGCGCCGTTGAGCACCCAGGTCGGGAAGTTGACCTGCGTGACGCCGCTGCGGCCCGACCCGGCATTGATGCCGGCCAGCAGGCGCGCCGGCTCGACGCCGGCATCCCGCGCCATCCGCACGGCTTCCGCGGCGGTGATCAGGTGGGCGGCGCAGAGCAGGTTGTTGGCGAGCTTGGTGACGTGGCCGGCGCCGACGCCGCCGACATGCACCCGCGTCGCGCTCATCGCGGCGAGCACCGGCTCGGCCCGGGCCACCGCCGCGTCGCTGCCGCCGAGCACCATCGTCAGCGTCGCGGCGTGCGCGCCCTTCGGGCCGCCGCTCACCGGGGCGTCGATCAGGTCGAGGCCGGCGGGCTCGAGCGCCGCCGCGATCCGCCGGGTGACGTCCGGGTGCGAGGTCGAGGTGTCGACGATCTGGAGGTCGGTCTTCGCTCCGTGGAGCGGCCCGTCGGCACCGAGCAGCACCGCCTCCACCACCTCGGGGGTCGGCAGCGACAGCACGACCGCGTCGCACTCCCGCCAAAGGGCCGCGGGTGTGCCGGCGACCGTGATCCCGTCCGCCTCCAGGGCCGCGCGGGCGGCGGGGGCGGGGTCGTAGCCGATGACCTCGAAACCGCCCCGCCGCAGCGAGAGGGCCATGCCCCGGCCCATGTTGCCGAGCCCGACGACGCCGATCGTGCGCATGTCCTGATGTCTCCCGTGGGCGCCGGGATCGTTGGCCGCGGCGCCTCCTGGGAACCGGAGAGTGAGGCAGGCCGGCGTTGAGCAGAACGGCACTGGCAGGTATTTTGCGTTGACTTGCCGGCAACGCACCCGGTGGGTGGGGAGGGAAGACGTCCGATGCAGAGCCTCGACGAACGCTGCCTGCGCTACCTTGCGGAGGCGGTCGGCTGCGGCTCGGTCCGCGCCGCGGCCGACAAGCTCAACGTCAACGCCTCGGCGGTGAGCCGCCAGATCGTCCAGATGGAGGGGCAGCTCGCCACGCCGCTGATCGAGCGTCACCGCCGCGGCGTGCGGGCGACGCCGGCCGGCTCGCTCCTCCTCGACTATTACCGCCGCCAGGCCTCCGACCGGGAGGACATCCTGGCCAAGCTCACCGAACTCAAGGGCCTGCGCCGCGGCCATATCGACGTGGTGCTCGGCGAGGGCTTCGTCGGCGACCTGATGTCGGGCCTGCTCCAGGGGTTCTGGGCCCGCCACCCCGACCTGACCATGACCCTCGACCTTGCCGCGACCAACGACGTGGTGCGCCGGGTCGTCGAGGACGAGGCGCATCTCGGCCTCGTCTACAACCCGCCGCCCGAGCCGCGGCTGCGCACCCACCTGGCGATGCCCCACCCGATCCGGCTCCTGGTGCGGGCCGACCATCCGCTCGCCGCCCATCCGGGCCCGGTGCGGCTGGCCGACCTCGCCGGCCACCGCCTCGGCACGATGCATCCGGCCTACGGCATCCGGCAGATCATCGCGGCGGCCGAGCGGGCCGAGGGCGTGCGGCTCGATCCCGTCCTGATCACCGGCTCGATCGGCGTGCTCAAGCAGTTCGTCGCCTCCGGCATCGGCGTGACCCTGCTGCCGGCCTTCTGCGCCGCCCAGGAGATCTCGGCGGGCAGCCTGGTGGCGCTCCCTCTCGCCGATCCCGGCCTCGACGGCGTCGAGGCCCAGATCGTCACCCGCCTCGGCCGCCAGCTCTCGCCGGCCGCCGGCACGCTGCTCCAGCACCTCGCCCGCGGCATGGCCGGGGAGGCGAGGAGCGGGATCCGCAGGCCGTCTTCCTCAAGGTGATGCGGAGCCGGCGCAGCAGGAAAAAATCACGGGATCAGTGGAACCTTCCCGCTTGTCGTCGAAAGCGGATTTTCGGCGGTTCCCGGCAGTGTAGGGGTGGCGATATTCACGCTGCATTAGGATCTCTACCGCAGCGTCGGCCAACCATATGCTGTCCCGATGGTGGCCGGAACGGCCCGTCCCGGGACCTCCGGGAGTGTCCATCCATGTCGTCCCGCCCAATATCATCCCGGGCCGCGCCGTCTCGCGCCTCGTCGCTTCGCCTGGTGAACCTGCCGCTCGCCGCCAAGATCGCGGCGGCCCCCGTCCTGCTCCTGTGCCTCAGCCTCGCCGTCGCGGTCGTGTCGTGGCGCAACCTCGAGACCGTCGAGGAGACGACCGCCTGGTCCGCGCATACCCGCGAGGTGATGCAGAACGTCGACCGCACGGTCCTCGCCATGGTCAACCGCGAATCGGGGCTGCGCGGCTTCCTCCTGTCGGGCGAGGCGTCGTTCCTGGCGCCCTACCGCGCCGGCGAGGCGGACTTCGCCGCCGCCCTCGGGCGGGCCCGGACCCTGGTGGCCGACAACCCGGAGCAGCGTGCCCATCTCGACGCCCTCGGGCGGCTCGAGCAGCAATGGACCGACGAGGTGGCCGCGCGGGCGATCCGTCTGATGGAGGATCCGGCGACGCGGGAGGCGGCGCGGCGGATCGAGGCCTCGGGCGCCGGCAAGGCGGTGATGGACGCGATCCGCGCCAAGGCCGCCGCGCTCGCGGCGGTCGAGCAGGCGCTCCTGGACGAGCGCCGGGCGGCCTCCGCGGACGCCGTGCGGCAATCGCGCCTCGCCAGCCTCGTCGGCTTCGCCGTGATGGTCGCGGCGGCGGCGCTGTCGCTGCTGCTCCTGCATCGCGGCGTGATCCGGCCGATCCGCGGCATGACCGCGGCGATGGGCCGGCTCGCCGGCCACGACCTCGCCGTGGAGATCCCCGGCGCCGGCCGGCGCGACGAGATCGGCGGCATGGCCGATGCCGTCCAGGTGTTCAAGGACGGCCTGATCCGGGCCCGGGCGCTGGAGGAGGAGACGAGGCTCGCCCGCGCTTCCGCCGAGGAGCAGCGCCGCGCCGGCATGCGCCAGATGGCGGACGCCTTCGAGCACGCGGTCGGCGGCATCGTCGGCCAGGTCGCGGCCTCGGCGACCGAGCTGCAGGTCACCGCCCGGGCGATGTCCGCGACCGCGACCCGGACCGCCGCGCAATCGACCGCTGTGGCCGCCGCCGCCGAGGAGGCCTCGTCCAATGTCGGCACGGTGGCGGTGGCGGCCGAGGAGCTCGGCGCCTCGGTGGCCGAGATCGGCCGCCAGGTCGACGGCTCGGCCGGCCTCGCCCGCACCGCCGCCGCGGAGGCCGGCGCGACCGCCGGGGTGGTGCGCGACCTCAGCCTGGCGGTGAACCGCATCGGCGACGTGGTCGGGCTGATCTCGTCGATCGCCGCCCAGACCAACCTCCTGGCGCTCAACGCCACCATCGAGGCGGCGCGCGCGGGGGCGGCCGGTCGCGGCTTTGCCGTGGTGGCGGCGGAGGTGAAGGAGCTCGCCGGCCAGACCGCCAAGGCCACGGACGAGATCACCGGCCAGATCGCCGCCATCCAGGCCGCGACCGGCCGGGCGACCACCGCGATGGCGGGCATCGGCGGGCGGATCGACGAGATCAGCGGCGTGTCGGCGGCGATCGCGGCCGCCGTGGAGGAGCAGGGCGCGGCGACCCGCGAGATCGTCCGCAACGTCTCCCAGGCTGCGACCGGCACCGGCGAGGTCACCGGCACCATCGCCGGGGTCGCGGGCGCGGCGGAGGAGACGGGCGCGGCCGCCGGCCGGGTCCTGACCTCGGCCTCCGCGCTGTCGCACCAGTCGGAGCATCTCTCCGCCGAGGTGACGCGCTTCCTCGCCACCGTGCGGGCGGCCTGACGGTTCTGCGAGGATCCGAACGCCCGACGGGGGCCCCGCGTGCCGCCCGGTGAGTTCTCAGGCGGGCGGGCAGGTCGGGCCCGGTTCCTCGGCCGCCCGTCCGAGGGCCGCGCGGAAGTCCGGCAGGGCGAGGACGTGCAGGAGGTCGCGCAGCAGGCCCGCCCGCTCGGGGCCGAAGGCGGCGTCGAAGCGGCCCTGGACCTCGTGCCACAGCGGGGTCGCCTCGGCGAGCTTGGCGGTGCCGGCCTCGGTCAGCGCCACGCGGCGGGCCCGGCGGTCGTGCGGGTCCGGCACGACGCTGACATAGCCGTCCCGGGTCAGCGGCTTGAGGGTGTGGGCGAGCCCGGAGAGGTCCATCACCATCGCCTCGGCGAGCGTCCCCATGGTCGGGGTGCCGAGTCCGCGGATCGTCGCCAGGAGGCCGAACTGCGTCGCGCGCAGCCCGCAGGGCGCCAGCGCCTCGTCGTAGAGCTGCCCGACGCTGCGCGTCGCCCGGCGCAGGGCCGCGTTGCTGCAGCGGGTCGGCTTGATCGTCACGGGCGGGCCTCCGCATCCCGGTGCCCTGCTGCCGCTCGGGAGCATCCTCGGGTATGCAGCCTGGCGCACGCCGCCGCAATGCACCCGCGCCGAACGTCGCGGGAGTTCGGGGGAAGACGGGGTGACGGGCTCCGCTATATGCAGCGGCCGACGCGGTCGGGCCCCGCCCGGGGCATGACCGCGGAGGCGCCCGGACGGATGGGAGACGGATGACGCAGGGCCCGGACCTCGAAGCGGAGAACGAGCGCCTGCGCGCCGCGCTGGCGACGGCCGAGCGCGAGCGGGACGCGGCCCGGGCGGAGGCGCGGTCGGCCGTGACCTCTCCGGCACGCGGCGTTCCGGCCGGGACCGCCCGCCCGGGTGGGTTCCTCGGCGACCCGCGCCTGCGGGCGGCGCTCGGCATCGCCACCGTCGGGGTGATCGTGTTCGACATGGCGGGCCGGGTGCTGGAGGCCAACGACACCTTCCTGGCGATGAGCGGCTACGACCGCGACGATCTCGCCCAAGGCCGTCTCACCGGCGCCACCCTGGTGCCGCCGGAATGGCAGGCGGTGTCCCGGCGGGTCATCGCCGAACTCCAGGCGCGGGGCCGCTCGGACTCGACCGAGCGCGAGTACCTGCGCCGGGACGGCTCGCGGTTCTGGGGCCTGTGCGCGGCGACCCGGCTCGACGACGGCAACGGCTTCGAGTTCATCATCGACATCACCGACCGGCGTCGGACCGAGGAGGCGCTGCGGCGCAGCGAGGCGCGCTACCGCACGCTGTTCGAGGCGATCGACGCCGGCTTCTGCGTCATCGCGCTGCAGTTCGGGGCCGACGGCAGGGCCGAGGATTACCGCTTCCTCGAGGTCAACCCCGCCTTCGCTCGCCATACCGGCCTCGACGGGGCGGCCGGGCGGCGGATGCGCGAGCTCGCCCCCAACCACGAGCAGCACTGGTTCGACCTGTACGGCCGGGTGGCGCGGACCGGCGAGTCGGTGCGCTTCATGCAGCCGGCCCAGGCGCTCGGCGACCGCTGGTACGAGGTCCACGCCTTCCGGGTCGATCCGCCGGAGGCCCACCACGTCGCGATCCTGTTCAACGATGTCACCGCCCAGCGCCGGCTCGAGGAGGCGCTTCGCAGCCTCAACGAGACCCTGGAGCGCCAGGTCGCCGTGCGCACCGCCGAGCGCGACCGGATCTGGCAGGTCAGCCGCGACATGCTCGGCGTCGCCGACGCCGCGGGTGTCTGGCTCAGCGTCAACCCGGCCTGGACCGCGACCCTGGGCTGGCAGCCCGAGGAGGTGGTGGGCCGCAGCTCCGCCTGGCTCGAGCACCCGGACGACCAGGACCGGACCCGCGACGAGATCAGGCGCCTGGCCGCCGGCGAGCCGACCCTGTCGTTCGAGAACCGGTTCCGCACCCGGGACGGGAGCTACCGCACCCTGTCGTGGCGGGCGGTGCCGTTCGAGGGCAGCCTGTACTGCGTCGCCCGCGACGTCACCGACCAGCGCGAGCGGGCCCAGCGCCTCGTCCAGGCCGAGGAGGCCCTGCGCCAGTCGCAGAAGATGGAGGCGGTGGGCCAGCTCACCGGGGGCGTCGCCCACGACTTCAACAACCTGCTCACGATCATCCGCTCGTCGGTGGATTTCCTGCGCCGGCCCGAGCTGCCGGAGGCGCGGAAACGCCGCTACCTCGACGCGGTGTCCGACACGGTGGACCGGG
>NZ_JAZFXT010000027.1:0-54623 GCF_036448855.1 Methylobacterium ajmalii | reverse complement strand
GCACGTCCACCTGCCGCAGCTTGGCCACAACCTCTTCCGGTTTGTGCTTCTTCGTTCCCATCGCGTCCGTCCTCCGTCGGCTCAAAGCCATACTTCAGGGCGGACCACTCCGATGGGGGCTGACCAGCGCTGCACGTGACGCCCGCCAGTGCCGACGACCGGGCCGAAGTCGGCCGGCTGGCGGCCGAAGTTCAAGCGGAGACGAGCGACAGCGTCGAGTTGGCCTTCATCGATCAGGGCGATTCCGGCCCCAAGCTCGCAGCCGCCCATGCCCACGGCATCGACTTGGAGGTGGTGAAGGCACCCGAGGCCAAGCGCGGCTTTGTGCTGTTGCCGCGCCGGTGGGTGGTCGAGCGTTCCTTTGCCTGGGCCACCCGCTGTCGGCGGCTGGTCAAGGACTACAAGCGCTACGCCAGCACGTTGGCTGGTCTTCACATGGTGGCCTTCGTCTGCCTCATGCTCAAACAGGCCGAAAAGCTCATGACAAGTGCATAACAAACTCTGGGCCGTGGCCATGGCCATTATGCAGGGATCCAGGCTGGGATCTGACAATTAAAAACCAAAGCAGATCGCATGAAATTTGCAGGCTGCAGGATGGTAATAGAAATCCATATCCGAGAGCTATTCTATGGATTTATGGAATTAATACCAAGATGAAATTACCATCTACCTGCACAACACTGACTATCTCGAATTTCGCCTGTTTTGTAACAATGTCGCCTTCACGTTAGAAGCAATCGAGCTGAGCCAATTGCCCTTGACGCGGGAGAGCGCCGATGCGGCACGCCTGCACGGCCTGATCGAGCAGTTGATCGAGGCACTGGCCGCGCCCGAGCCAATCTTTCGCCTCGTCGAGCGGCTCGCGAAGACGGGCGGCGCCGAGGAAACGGACCGGACGGTCGCGCGCCTCCTCGAATACAACACTGACACCCTGGCCAGGATTCGTGCCGCGTATACTGCTCTCCACAAACGGCAGAGGCATGCCGGGTCGAACGACACGGCCCGGGCCAGAACCGAGGCGCTTCCTAAGCTCTTCAAGGCGCCGGAGGACCAGGCCTCTTCCGAACAGGCGCGACTGAGACCCCCGGTCGACATCGAGCCCCCCGAGCAAATCTCAATAAGATGCAGGAGGATGATGCGCGCGATGCCGATCACGCGCGTCCACCGGCAAGCCGATGGCCGCCGCGTACACAAGGCGGCCCACGACGCTGTGCTCGGAGCGCACGGCAATCAGTACGCTTTCTTCTAGGCGAGCCGGCGGGTGAGCAAGGCGGTAGGGGCCGCTGCGGTGGTGAGCAAGGATGGCGCGAGAAGGGCCTCGCGCGCGGGACGATGTGGAGGTATAGCTGCGCCGAGCTAGACCACGGGGTCGATTTCAAATCCGAGGCACTGAATGAGAATCGGGGAATGGGGAAGAAAGTGTCTGGTGGACATCGCCAAACGATTAAGATTTGCTTCCTCGCAACAAAACTCTAATGTATTTGAGCCTCAACAGAGTCAAGATTGTATAATGAACGCATCAGTATACAAATACAAGTATAGTGTCCTTGGACTAGCGCGCTGGGAGACTCAAAATATAGCCGAATGGGTTGCTTACTACAAATATCTTGGCTTTGACCATATTTATCTGTATTGCAATGATGACGATCCGGGCGATCTCTACACGCAGATATCGCCTTATGTGGATGGTTTAGATCCTTACGTGACATTTGTTCACTATCCATATCAGGGCCACCAATGGTGGATGTGGATGCATTTCTTTAAAAATTATAAAGACGAAACAGAATGGGTCGGTATATTTGACGTTGATGAGTTTTTAAACCTTCCTGAAGATCGATCTATTGTTAAATTTATGCAAAATCGCTCCGAAATCGCGGACTGTATATACTTTTATTGGACTTTTTTTGGCACCAATGGATATGAAGAGCAGCCGATTGGGAGCGTGTTGCGTAACTACACTCGCCGACAGGACGGACTCGACGCGAATACAAAGACTCTCACGCGAACCGCTTGTATTGACCACGGCCGTCTCAGGCATGAAATGCGCCATGAGGCTGGATTCGTATATCCGAACCACGGCTGGCGACCTCTGACTTCATCGCCTATGCGAATGATCGATGTGCTAGGCAACGATATGTCGGGCTATTATGAGGATTTTCCCACGCAATTTCAAAAAATTACTTCAAGCAAGGAAAATATTGATCGTATTTTTAGAACGGGCGTCCTTCATCACTATGCATTCAAGGCAAAGTCACATTTTATGCGTAGGGTCCAGCGGGGCACCAGAGGGAGTCACTCCGCACAGACGATCTGGCAGCAACAGTTCGAGAGCGGTGACTACAAAGGATTTTTGGATAACATCAATGCATATGAAGATAATTCATTAAAAAATATCTGGTCTGAGTATTTGCATAAGGTTAATGATCAGCGATTAATGATTTCTTCCCCAAAGGAAGAATTGATTTCACTAGGTAAGAATGCCCTCCAAAGTTCGATTTGGCCGGTGGATGCAAACGCGAATCTTGAAGATGCTGCCGCCAAGGCCGTCAATGGCGATCACACAGGAAGCTGCAACGTTCATACGGATTTTGAGCCAAATCCGTGGTGGCAGGTCGATCTAGGTGCCTCGTACACGATCAGCGAAATTCGGATTTATAATCGCGTTGATGTTTCGTCTCTGATGGCACGAAATAGATTTTTTACTCTCTCAGTTTCGAGTGATGGTAAGACTTGGAGCGCCGCTTACAGACGAGAGAGCGAAATCCCATTTGGGGGCATAGATGGAAACTACTTCACTTGGCGGCCTGACGGGCAGGTCGTGGCGAAATGGGTGAGAGTTTCGCTCGATTACAATGAGGCCTTGAATCTCGATCAAGTGGAAATCTACGGCAAGCCAGAGAGTCAGAGCGCCTAACGGAACCGTTTGATCTGGTTGAGTGTGATGACGCTGGCAGCGGGGCTGGTGAAGACCTCCGAGATGTCAGCGCATCGCTCGTAGCGGACCGGTAAGCGCCGGAAGCGATTGAATCGAGCATGCGTGCCCGGCACTCGTGTCGGCGCGGTCGCGCGTCGTAGGCTTTGTCGGCGTGCAGTTTGTCCGCGCGATGTCGCGGCCGGCCCCGCCGACCGTTGCGCGCTTGCGGGATGGTATCGAGGGTCGGTGCCATCATCACGCCGTCGTACCAGCTGGCCCCACTCTGCCAGACGCCGAGCGGCGTACCACGCGCGTCGGTGACGAGGTGGCGCTAAGAGCTTATCCCACTAGGAGATTGCGCCATGCGATGATGGCAGCGGCGAAGTGGAGCAAGGCAAGAGCGTTCTGAGGCTTTTTAGACTAGCGGATGAGCAGGGCGCGGAAGCGGTTGAACCAGGAGTGGCAGCGCTCCACCACCCAGCGTCGCGCTCGTTTGCCGATTTCCCGCTTCTCGACGATCTCTTCGCCACGCCGCCGCACATGCAGCTCCACGCCGTACTCCGCAGCCGTCTCGCGTGGCCCGGCGTAGTCGTAGCCCTTGTCCAGGCACAGATGTTGGGGATCCCAGGCGCTCGGATCAGGCCGGGGCACCGGGATCGCCGCCAGCGTCTCGCGCAGCAACAGGTGATCGTTGACGTTGGCCCTGGCGATCGCCAGTCCCAGCGGCACCCCGCGCCCGTCCGTCAGGACCGAGCGCTTGCAGCCGCGCTTGCCCCGGTCGGTCGGGTTGGGCCCGGTTTTTCCCCCCACCCAGCGGCGCCTTGCCCTGCGCCCCGTCGAGTGACAGCCACGTCCAATCGATCCCCACCAACCCGTCATAGGCCAGAAGCCCCTCGCGCCAGAACGCTGCGAACACGCCGGCTCTCGCCCAGTCCTGAAACCGACGATGGGCCGAGGACGACGTGCAGATCCCGGTCGCGTTGAGGGCGTTCCACTGGCAGCCGGTGCGCAGCACGAAGAAGATCGCGTCCATCGCCGCCCGATCGGGCACCCGCGGGTTGTGGCAGCCGAGCGGATGGCGTGGCCGGGGCGGCAACAGCGGCTCCATCCGCATCCAGAGATCGTCCGGGATGCGCCAGCCGTCGTCCGCTACCGCAGGACGCCAGCCAGCTCGGCTCTTGAGCGTCGACATCCCTGATAGATGGGTGGCCGACAGACCCGCGCCACCCCACAGACACCCTACCGAGATAGCCTTTTATTCGGAAGAGTCGATCAAGGTCATCGACCCGCGCGGTTCATTCGTGCAGAACGAGCCGAGCATCTTCAGCGACGTACGCTCTGACCTGGCCAAGCTCTACCACTCGCTCGAGGGCTACGACTTCATCCCGGTGTAGCGCTACGTTCTGGACGCGCCGGACGAGAGGAAGATCACGATTTCCTTCCCGGACGAGGGATCGGCGCGTTAGGTCGTCCGCGCGGCCTCCGAGTTCCAAGTCGCCGGGCGCGCGGATCCGAAGATCCGCGCCTTGACGATCTACCCCTTCCTCTTGATGCTGCCCCTCCTCGCTTATAAGCCGGACCGCCAGCGCGCCTTCCTAGCCAATGCCCTCAGGCTGTTCATCGGCCTCGAGGTCTGAGCCGAGCGGACGCCCCCGGCCCTTCACACAGCACAGGATCAGCGTGATGATCGTCCTGCTGATGGCTGGATTGAGCCGCCGCTTCCTCGACGCCGGCTACGACCGGCCCACCGAGGCGCGAACCTTCTCGCGGGCCTACGAGCAGGAACTCGCCAACCGCTCCTCTCACGAGCTATTCGTCGCCTCGCTCTACCAGCACATGATCGACGGAGAGCTGGAGGTGCGCTACACGGTGATCGACCGCTTGGAGGTACTGTTCTGCGGAACACCCGACGAGTACGAGACGCTCCGCCACGCCGAGGCGCGGGTTCTAACCGCGTTCGACCGGCCGGCATTGTCCTGAGGCGGACCGACTCGCGCGCCTTGCTTTTCAGCGCCTGTTCCGATAGAGGCCCGGCCATCCCACACGCGGAGCCGGCCTCATGCCTGAATGAGGCGTTTCCGGTGGCCGGTCGCCCTTTGGTCCATAGCCTCTGGCGCCGGTCGCTTCCTCCGCGGCGGAGACAACCGGAGAGAACGAAGACCATGGCCCTTCCCGACTTCACCATGCGCCAGCTGCTCGAGGCCGGCTCGCACTTCGGCCACCAGTCGCACCGCTGGAACCCGAAGATGCAGTCGTACATCTTCGGCACCCGCAACAACATCCACATCATCGACCTCGCCCAGACCGTGCCGGCGCTCGCCCAGGCGCTGCAGGC
The DNA here is from genome assembly GCF_036448855.1 of Methylobacterium ajmalii. Lineage (NCBI taxonomy): Bacteria > Pseudomonadati > Pseudomonadota > Alphaproteobacteria > Hyphomicrobiales > Methylobacteriaceae > Methylobacterium > Methylobacterium ajmalii. The sequence continues at coordinate 49,374 of NZ_JAZFXT010000027.1, read as the reverse complement.
GGTGAGCGACACCGTCGCCAAGGGTGGCCGCGTGCTGTTCGTCGGCACCAAGCGCCAGGCGGCCGACACCATCGCGGACGCGGCCAAGCGCTCGGCCCAGTACTACGTGAACTCGCGCTGGCTCGGCGGCACGCTGACCAACTGGAAGACCATCTCGGGCTCGATCCAGCGCCTGCGCAAGGTCGACGAGACCCTCGCCGGCGGCGGCCAGGGCCTCACCAAGAAGGAGCGCCTGATGCTGTCCCGCGAGAAGGACAAGCTCGAAAAGGCGCTCGGCGGCATCAAGGACATGGGCGGCGTGCCCGACCTGCTGTTCGTGATCGACACCAACAAGGAGCAGCTGGCGATCAAGGAGGCGAACCGCCTCAAGATCCCGGTGGCCGCCATCGTCGACACCAACTGCAACCCGGACGGCATCACCTACGTGGTCCCGGCCAACGACGACGCCGGCCGCGCCATCGCGCTCTACTGCGACCTCGTCGCCCGCGCGGCGATCGACGGCATCTCCCGCGGCCAGGGCGCGCTCGGCGTCGACCTCGGCGAGTCCGAGGAGCCGATGGCCGAGGAGCTGCCGGTGCTTGCCAACGAGCCCGAGGTCGCCCCCGTCGACGTCACCGAGCCGTATGTCGGCGAGCCCTTCGAGCTGCTCGCCGCCCCGCGCGGCGCCCCGGACGACCTGACCAAGCTCACGGGCGTCGGCCCGCAGCTGGTCCAGAAGCTCAACGACGCCGGCATCTACCACTACTGGCAGATCGCCGCGATGAGCCCCGAGGACGTCGCCAAGGTCGACGGCGACCTGAAGCTCAACGGCCGCTTCGACCGCGACGGCTGGGTCAACCAGGCCCGCGGCTTCGTCGAGGCTGCCGCCGCCGCGTAACGTCGGTTCGGTGACCCGGCGGGGCGAGAGCCCCGCGACCCGATGCTCTTCCAAAGCCCGGCGCCGCCACGGCGCCGGGTTCCCTTTTATCCGCCGACCGGCGCGGCCTTCGGGGCGCGCGGGGGCGCCAATCGAGAGGATCCCACGATGGCCAACATCACGGCAGCGATGGTCAAGGAGCTGCGCGAGAAGACCGGCGCGGGCATGATGGACTGCAAGTCGGCCCTCAACGAGACCGCCGGCGACCTCGAGGCGGCCGTGGACTGGCTGCGCAAGAAGGGCCTCGCCAAGGCCGCCAAGAAAGCCGGCCGCGTCGCCGCCGAGGGCCTGGTCGCGGTCGAGTCCGCCGGCCACCACGCCGCGGTGCTCGAGGTGAACTCCGAGACCGACTTCGTCGCCCGCAACGACGGCTTCCAGGCTTTCGTGCGCGAGACCGCCAAGCTGGCGCTCACCGCCGGCGACAGCATCGAGACCCTCGAGGCCGCCCGCTTCCCGGGGGCCGAGGGCACCGTGAAGGACAAGCTGCAGGAGCTGATCGCCACCATCGGCGAGAACATGACCCTGCGCCGCGTCGCCAAGCTGTCGGTCGAGAAGGGCGTCATCGCCTCCTACGTCCACGGCCAGGTCTCCGAGGGCCTCGGCAAGATCGGCGTGCTCGTCGCCCTCGAGTCGGCCGGCGACGTGACGATGCTGAGCCAGCTCGGCCGCCAGATCGCCATGCACGTCGCGGCGACCAACCCGGTGGCGCTGGACGCCTCGGGCGTCGACGCCGCGACGGTCGAGCGCGAGAGCAACATCCTGCGCGAGAAGAACGCCGGCAAGCCGGACCACGTCCTGGCCAAGATCGTCGAGAGCGGCCTGAAGAGCTACTACAAGGAGGTCACCCTCCTCGATCAGCCCTTCGTGCACGACGGCTCGAAGACCGTCGCGCAGGTGCTCAAGGAGGCCGAGGGCAAGGCCGGCGGTCCCGTCAAGCTCACCGGCTTCGTCCGCTACGCGCTCGGCGAGGGCATCGAGAAGGAAGAGGCCCCGGACTTCGCCGCCGAGGTCGCCGCGGCCGCCAAGGGCTGAGATCGCCAGGGGCTGGGATCGACCGTCAGCGTCGCCCGCGGCGACGCGCGGCATGCAATGGGGGGCTCGCTCAGGCGGGTCCCCTTTTTTCGTGCCGGGACCGCGTCCGGCGCGCGTCGTCCGGGCGTGCCGATTCCCGCAGGCCGATGCCTCGACGGGCCGGGAGCGACAGGCTAGAACCCGGCCCGACTCGCATCGACCCTTGACGCCGGCGGCGGCCGCTCCACCGGGGCGGGCCAGAGGAGCCCCCATGCCAGACCATCGCTTGTCGGACCCTTCCCTGACGGCGCAGGGCGCGCCGCGCTTCCGCCGCGTGCTGGTGAAGCTCTCCGGCGAGGCGCTGGCCGCCCCCGACGGCTATTGGCTGCATCCCCCGACCCTCGCGGCGCTCGCCGACGACATCGCCCGGGCGGTGGAGAAGGGCTTCGAGATCGCCCTCGTGGTCGGCGGCGGCAACGTGATCCGCGGCGCCCGCGTCTCGGCCGCGGGCTGGATCGACCGCGCGACGGGGGATTCCCTCGGCATGATGGCGACGGTGATGAACTCGCTGGCGCTCGAGACCGCGCTCAACGCCGCCGGCGTCACCGCCCGCACGATGTCGGCGGTCTCGATGCCGACGATCTGCGAGACCTATGCCCGCCAGCCGGCCCTGCACCACCTCGACAAGGGCCAGGTCGTGGTGCTCGCCGGCGGCACCGGCAACCCGTACTTCACCACCGACACCGCCGCGGTGCTGCGCGCCGCCGAGCTGAAGTGCGACGCGGTGCTCAAGGCCACGCAGGTCGACGGCGTCTACTCGGCCGACCCGAAGACCAACCCCGACGCCGTGCGCTACGAGCGCCTGAGCCACGACGAGGCGATCGCCCGCGACCTCAAGGTGATGGACACCGCCGCCTTCGCGCTCGCCCGCGACGGCGGGCTGCCGCTGATCGTCGGCTCGGTCCACGCGCCGAGCTCGGTGACGGCGATCCTCACGGGTGCCGCGCCCTCGACCCTGGTGGCGCCCTGAGGGACCCGCGGCGCGCGAAATCCGCCGTATCCCCGAGCGAAATCCGCCGCCCGACGATTTGCGGCGGGTCGGGTTTTGGTTCATTGAAGCCCGATCGGGGCGCGGCCCCGGCCCGCCCGCAAGGGTGCGGCCTCGGGCCCGCCCCTCCCCCTCTCCTCACGACGCCTCGGGACGCGCAGGAATGGCTACACCCTCCTTCGACCTCAACGACATCAAGCGGCGCATGCAGGGCGCGATCAACTCCCTGAAGCACGACCTCGGCTCGCTGCGCACCGGACGGGCCACGCCCTCGCTCCTCGACCCGATCCAGGTCGACGCCTACGGCGCCGCGATGTCGATGGCCCAGGTCGCGACGATCAGCGTGCCGGAGCCGCGCCTGCTCAGCGTCTCGGTCTGGGACCGCGGCATGGTGGCGGCGGTCGAGAAGGCGATCCGCGAATCCGACCTCGGGCTCAACCCGATGACCGAGGGCCAGACCATCCGCCTGCGCATCCCCGAGATGAACGAGCAGCGCCGCAAGGAGATGGTCAAGGTCGCGCACAAGTACGCCGAGGAGGCCCGCGTCGCGGTCCGCCACGTCCGCCGCGACGGCCTCGACCTCCTGAAGAAGCTCGAGAAGGACGGCGCCATCAGCCAGGACGACGAGAAGCGTCAGGCCGACCAGGTGCAGAAGGCGACCGACCAGCACATCGCCGAGGTCGACCAGACCCTGGCGTCCAAGGAGAAGGAGATCATGCAGGTCTGAGTGTCTCGGACCGGCATGACGGAAGCGACGGCGTGGAAAGCGCGGAGCCGGATCACGGCTCCGCCGGGGTCGGGGCCAGCATGGCAGGCGACAGCGAGACGGTGACCCTGCTGGACGCAGGCCGCGCCGAGGACCGGGACGGGACGTGTCCCGAGACCGGGGATACGGCCGTGCCGGGCCCCGGGGCGGCCGGCGGGCCGAATCCGGCGATGCCCGTCCACGTCGCCATCATCATGGACGGCAACGGCCGCTGGGCCGCGCGCCGCGGGCTGCCGCGGGTCGAGGGCCACCGCCGCGGCGTCGAGGCGGTGCGCCGGGCCGTGCGCTCGGCGATCGACCTGCGCATCCCCTACCTGACGATCTACAGCTTCTCGTCCGAGAACTGGCGCCGGCCCGCCGCCGAGGTGGCGGACCTGATGGGCCTGCTCAAGCTGTTCGTGCGCCGCGACCTCGCCGACCTGCACGCCAACGGCGTGCGGGTGCGGATCATCGGCGAGCGCGACGGCCTGCCGGCCGACATCGCCGGCCTCCTGCGCGAGGCCGAGGAGCGCACCGCCCGCAACACCAAGCTGACCCTCGTGGTGGCGTTCAACTACGGCGGCCGCCAGGAGATCCTGCGCGCCGTGCGCAAGCTGGCCCAGGCGGTCTCCGAGGGGCGGCTCCCGCCCGAGGCGATCGACGCCGCGGCGATGACGGGCGCGCTCGACACCGACGGCATCCCAGACCCCGACCTGGTGATCCGCACCTCCGGCGAGCAGCGGGTGTCGAACTTCCTCACGTGGCAGACCGCCTATTCCGAGTTCGTGTTCGTGCCCGATTTCTGGCCGGACTTCGACCACGCCGCCTTCCTCGCCGCGATCGGGGAGTTCCAGAGCCGGGACCGCCGCTTCGGCGGCCTGAGCGCCCGGGCGGGCTGATGGCGGGCTTTGACGGGACGAAACTCCCGGGCGGTCGCCCGGCCTGGCCGGCGACGGAACTCGGCGCCCGCACGGTGTCGGGCATCGTGCTCGGCCTCCTGGTGCTCGGCGCCACCCTGAACGGCGGCTGGATCTTCGCGGTGGTCTGGTTCCTGGCCGGCCTCGCCGTGGTCGGCGAGTGGATGGCCATCACCCGGACGGCGCCGCACCGGCCGCTCCTGGCGATCGCCGGCCTCGTGCTCCTCGGCGTCGTCGCCGGCGCGCGGCTGCCGATCCCGACGCCCTGGCTCCTGGGCGCCACCGCGCTCGGCCTCGCGCTCCTGGCGCTCCTCGCCCGGCCCGCCGCCGGGCGGATCTGGGCGCCGGCGAGCCTCGCCTGCGCCCTGGTGGTCGCCCTGGTGCCGGTGCTGCTGCGCGACGATCCCCGCATCGGGCTCGCCGGCCCGCTCTGGCTGTTCGGGGTGGTCTGGACCACCGACATCGCCGCCTACTTCACCGGCCGCTCGCTCGGCGGGCCGAAGCTGTGGCCCGCGGTGAGCCCGAAGAAGACCTGGTCGGGCTTCTGCGGCGGGCTCCTCGGCGCGACGATCGTCGGCGGCGCGGTGGCGGCCGGCGCCCGGCATCTCGGCGCCACCGACGCCCTGTCGCTGCCGCTGGCCTGCGCGCTCTCGGCCCTCGCCTCGGTGATGAGCCAGGGCGGCGACCTCGCCGAATCGGCCCTCAAGCGCGCCTACGGCGCCAAGGATTCCGGCCGCCTGATCCCCGGCCACGGCGGCGTGATGGACCGCCTCGACGGCTTCTTCGCCGTCGCGCTCCTCGCCGGGCTGCTCCTCGCCGGCCTCTCTCTCACGGGACATCCATGACCCTCACCGTTTCCGTCCTGGGGGCCACCGGCTCGATCGGGCGCTCCACCGCCGACCTGCTCGACCAGCACCGGGACCGTTTCCGGGTCGGCGCCGTGGCGGGCGGCCGCGACGCGCAGGCGCTCGCCCGCGTCGCCCGCGAGCTGAACGCCGAGTTCGCGGCGATCGCCGATCCCGATGCCGGCCCGGCACTGCGCGAGGCGCTGTCCGGCTCCGGCATCGCGAACGGCGCCGGCCCCTCGGCGGTGATCGAGGCGGCGACCCGGGACGCGGACCTCGTCGTGGCGGCGGTGAGCGGCGCGGCGGGCCTGGCGCCCACCTGCGCGGCGATCCGGCTCGGCCGCACCGTGGCGCTCGCCAACAAGGAGAGCCTGGTCTGCGCCGGCGACGCCTTCATGCGCGACGCCAAGACGTTCGGCGCCCGCATCCTGCCGATGGATTCCGAGCACAACGCCCTCGCCCAGGCGATCGGCGAGGGCAAGGTCGACGACATCGCCCGGATGACCATCACGGCCTCCGGCGGCCCGTTCCGGACCGCCCCGCGCGAGCGCATCGCCGCCGCCACCGCGGCCGAGGCCGCCGCCCACCCGACCTGGTCGATGGGCATGAAGATCAACATCGATTCCGCCAGCCTGATGAACAAGGGGCTGGAGCTGATCGAGGCCCACCACCTCTTCGCCATCGAGGCCGAGCGCCTCGACGTGGTGGTGCACCCGCAATCGATCGTCCACGGCCTCGTCGTCTGGCGCGACGGCGCGGTGACGGCCGGGCTCGCCATGCCGGACATGCGGGTGCCGATCGCCCATTGCCTCGGCCTCGGCGAGCGCCTGTCGATCGCCCGCGGCCGGCCGCTCGACCTCGTCGCCACCGGCAGCCTCACCTTCGAGCGTCCGGACGAGGAGCGCTTCCCTTGCCTGCGCATCGCCAAGGCGGCGCTCGCGGCGGGCGGGGCCCAGCCGACGGTGATGAACGCGGCCAACGAGATCGCGGTCGCGGCCTTCATCGCCGGCCGCATCGGCTTCTACGACATCGCCGCCCTGGTGGAGCGGGCCTGCGAGCACTTCGCGGCCCGCTTCCCCACGGCGCCGGCGGACGTCGAGGAAGCGCTGTCCATCGACGCCGAGGTGCGCGGCTGGAGCACGGCGGCACTGGCCGCCTGAGCGCCCGTCAAGCTTCCGTTAAGTTAACCCTCGGTCGACGCGTGGCCTGTTCGCGGGCCCGCGGACTCTGTATGAGTGACGATCGGCAAGGTGGCCGGACCGGGCCGGGGAGAGCCCGCCGCGCCGCATCGAGGTGACCATGGATCTGCTCAACGCCGTCGGCGGCGCGACGACGAACCTGCTCGGCTACATCGTGCCGTTCCTGTTCGTCCTGACCGTCGTGGTCTTCATCCACGAGCTCGGCCACTTCCTGGTCGGGCGCTGGTGCGGCGTCGGGGTGACCAGCTTCTCGATCGGCTTCGGGCCCGAGATCGTCGGCTTCAACGACCGCCGCGGCACCCGCTGGAAGCTCTCGGCGATCCCGCTCGGCGGCTACGTCAAGTTCGTCGGCGACATGAACGGCGCCAGCGTGCCGGACCAGAACGCCATGGCGCGGATGAACCCGGCCGACCACGCGGTCAGCTTCCACGGCAAGAACGTCTGGAAGCGAGTCGCCATCGTGGCGGCGGGCCCGGTCGCCAACTTCCTCCTCGCCATCGCGGTCTTCGCCGGCGCGGTCTACGCCACCGGCCGCTACGAGGTGGCGCCCCGGGTCTCGGCGGTGCAGGCGGGCAGCGCGGCGGAGCGGGCCGGCTTCCAGGCCGGCGACGTGGTGCTGACGATCAACGGCAGCGCCATCCACAACTTCGCCGACATGCAGCGCACCGTCTCGGGCGCGGCCGGCGACCGGCTCGACTTCACGGTCGAGCGCGGCGGCGTCACCACCCCGCTCACCGCGACGCCCGACGTCTACGAGGACAAGACCCCGTTCGGCACCCAGCGCATCGGCCGGCTCGGCATCCAGGGCCCGCGGGACGCCGCCGACGTGAAGTTGGTGCAGTACGGCGCCCTCGATTCGCTCAAGATCGGCGTCACCGAGACCTACTTCGTCGTCGACCGCACCTTCAGCTACATCGGCAAGCTGATCACGGGGCGCGAATCCGCCGACCAGCTCTCGGGACCGATGGGCATCGCCCGGGTCTCGGGCCAGGCCGCCAAGGTCGGCGGCATCGGCGCCCTCGTCGGACTGATCGCGGTCCTGTCGGTCTCGATCGGCCTCATCAACCTCTTCCCTGTGCCGATGCTCGATGGCGGCCACCTGATGTTCTACGCCGTCGAGATCGTCCGCGGCCGCCCCTTGAGCGAGCGGGCGCAGGAGATCGGCTTCCGCATCGGCCTCGCGCTGGTGCTGATGCTGATGCTGTTCGCGACTTGGAACGACATCCTGCATATCGGCGGCTTCAACCGCGGCACCTGACCGGCGCCTCCCCTCCCCCGGAAAAACGCCGTTCGCGCGAAAGCCCGGGCGGCGTTTCCGCGATTCCGCGCAATTTTCATAAAAAGCGTTCCATTCCGGGGCTTTCGCTCCGAGGCGGCATTCATCGCGCGCTGACCGTGCCCTGTGAAAAGCGTGGCCGTGGGCCGTGACAGGAAGGCAACGTCTGGGCAAAATCCCGGCAGGTCGGGAGCGTGGCGTTTGCGTCGCCGGGGATTCCCGATAGAAGCAGGGCTAGGACCAGGGGACTTCGACCTCGCGAGAGTTCGATCGTCTGCGGGTGCAAACCCGTGCCGACAAAAAATGAGACGGGCCATTTATGATGTCGATGACGGGTAAGCGCCGGCGTGCGTCGGCGAAGGGCGCCATTGTCATGGCCGCCACCATCGCCGCCAGCGGCAGCGCCTTCGCGCAGCAGATTGTCGTCCAGGGCAACTCCCGGATCGACCCGGATACCGTCCGTTCCTACGTGGTCGGCGTGTCGCCCGAGGAGGGCCGCCGCAACCTGATCGCCAGCGGGATGTTCTCGGACGTGCGGGTGTCGCACAGCGGCGGACGCATCGTCGTCTCGGTGCGCGAGAACAACACGATCAACCGCGTCTTCTTCGAGGGCAACAAGAAGGTCGAGAAGGCGACGCTCGAGGGCATCATCGAGTCGAAGTCGCGCGGGCCCTACAGCCAGGCGCAAGTCAACTCGGATCTCGAGCGCATCCGCGAGGTGTACCGCCGCGCCGGCCGCGGCTCGGCCAAGGTGTCGGTACGCACCGTCGACCTGCCGAACGGCCGCGTCGACGTGGTGTACACCGTCGACGAGGGCGACAAGACCGGCATCAAGGAGATCAAGTTCGTCGGCAACCAGGCCTATTCGGACGGTCGCCTGAAGGACCTGATGACGCTGTCGGAGATGAACCTCCTCAGCTTCGTCAAGACCTCGGACGTCTACGACCCCGACCGGCTCGCCAACGACCTCGACCTGATCCGGCGCTACTACCTGAAGAACGGCTATGCTGACTTCCGGATCGCCTCGGCCGACTCGCGCTACGACGACGCCGCCGGCGGCTGGATCGTCACCATCACGGTCGAGGAAGGCCAGCAGTACCGCGTCGGCGCGGTCTCGGTCGACTCGCGCATCCCGGGCGTCGACGGCACCGTCCTGCGCGACGAGCTGCGCACCGGCGTGGGCGACGTCTACAACGCCGAGGACGTCGAGAAGACGCTGACCGGCGTCACCACCTCGGTGGCGCGCTCGGGCCATCCCTTCGCCCAGGTCCGCCCGACCGGCGAGCGCGACCGCGCCACCGGCACCGTCGCCCTCGGCTACATCGTCGAGGACGGCCCGAAGGTCTACATCGAGCGCATCAACGTGCGCGGCAACACCCGCACCCGCGACTACGTGGTGCGGCGCGAGCTCGACCTCACCGAGGGCGACGCCTACAACCGCGTCCTGGTCGACCGGGCCGAGCGGCGCCTGAACGGCCTCGGCTTCTTCAAGAAGGTGCGGTTCTCCAACGAGCCCGGCTCCGCCCCCGACCGCGTCGTCGTGAACATCGACGTCGAGGATCAACCGACCGGCTCGTTCTCGGTCGCCGGCGGCTACTCGACGGCGGACGGGATCATCGGCGAGGTCTCGGTCTCGGAGTCGAACTTCCTCGGTCGCGGCCAGTACGTCCGCCTCGCCGGCACCGCCGGCCAGTACACCCGCGGCGTCGATTTCTCGTTCACCGAGCCGTACTTCCTCGGCTACCGCATGGCGGCCGGCTTCGACGTCTTCAACAAGTACAGCGATCAGACCCGCTACTCGCGCTACGTGACCGACGTGGTCGGTGGCCAGATCCGCCTCGGCCTGCCGATCACCGAGGATTTCGGCATCACGCTGCGCTACTCGATCTACAACACCGACCTGAAGATCCCGAACACCCTCAAGCGGCCGTATAACGACTGCTCGTTCCCGATCCCGGGCTACACCAAGACCTACGATCCGGGCACGATCCTCAACGGCCGCAACGTCGGCGGTCTGGCTCAGTACCCGAACTGCGCCTACGACGGCGAGGCCTCGATCGCGCTCAAGGAGGCGGTGGGCTCCACCCTCACCTCGCTCGCCGGCGTGACGCTCGCCTACTCGACCCTCGACAACCTGCAGCTGCCGCGCAACGGCTTCTACGGCGAGATCAAGCCGGAATACGCCGGCATCGGCGGCGACTCGAAGTTCTTCCGCGTCACCGGCGAGGCCCGGTACTACAAGGAGCTGTACGAGGACGTCGTCGGCTTCGTGAAGTTCCAGGGCGGCCACGTCCAGCCGACCGAGGGCAACTCGCTCCGCGTCACTGACCAGTTCTTCCTCGGCCCGTCGCTGGTGCGCGGCTTCGCGCCGAACGGCATCGGCCCGCGCGACGTCGGCTCGGGCGACGCCCGCTCGAACGCGATCGGCGGCACGACCTATGTCGGCGCCTCGGTCGAGGTGCAGTTCCCGATCTGGGGCCTGCCCCGCGATCTGGGCCTGAAGGGCGCGGTCTTCGCCGATGCCGGTACGCTGTTCGGCTACAAGGGCCGCCGCGCCTTCGACGTCAACGGCGACGGCTTCATCAACGGCACCAGCCCGCTCGGTGCGTGCAACTTCAGCGCCGGGTCCATCGGCGTCGAGCCGGAATGCGTGAACGTCCGCGACAAGGCCACGATCCGCTCGTCGGTCGGCGCCTCGATCCTGTGGAACTCGCCGCTCGGCCCGATCCGCTTCGACTACGCCTACGCCCTCTCGAAGGACGAGGGCCAGAAGGTCTTCGGCGCCGACGGCACCTACTTCGGCAAGGTCGGCAAGGACCAGACGCAGGCGTTCCGCTTCTCGGGCGGCTCGCGCTTCTGAGGACATCGCGGGGGTGCCCATGGCACCCCTGCCGGGATCGACGGCCGCCGGGCAGCCCGCCCGGCGGCCGTTTTCGTTTGTACCCATTCGATTATGCCGCTAGTCCGGGCGCCCTCCCCTCGATGAGGACGGGCGGGCCGACCCTCCGGCGCACCCGGCCCCAGTGGATGCAGGCGATGTCGGAACCGGTCTTCTTCCCCCTCTCGGGCCCCGTCTCCCTGAGCGAGATCGCGGCGCTGGCCGGTGCGACCCTGCCGCCGGGGACCGACGGCGAGGCGGTGGTCCGGGCCGCGAGCCCGCTCGAGAGCGCGGGTCCCGACGACCTCGCCTACATGGACAACGCCAAGTACGGCGACGCGCTGGCGGCGACCCGCGCCCGCGCCTGCCTGGTCTCGCCGCGTTTCTCCGCCCGGGTGCCGGCCGGTACGGTCGCCCTGGTGACGCCCCAGCCCTATCGCGCCTTCGCGCAGGTGCTGGCCCGGCTTTTTCCGAGCGCGGCGCGCCCGACCTCGCTGTTCGGCGCCACCGGCGTGTCGCCGGGCTCCTTCGTCCACCCGACCGCCCGGCTCGAGCCCGGCGTCGTCGTCGATCCCGGCGTGGTGGTCGGGCCCGAGGCCGAGATCGGCGCCGGGACGGTGCTGGCGGCGGGCTGCGTCGTCGGCCCCGGCGTGCGGATCGGGCGGGGCTGCGCCATCGGCCCCGGCGCCTCGGTGCTGCACGCGTTCCTCGGCAACCGGGTGATCGTGCATGGCGGCGCCCGCATCGGCCAGGACGGGTTCGGCTTCGCCATGGGGCCGGGCGGCCACCTCAAGGTGCCGCAGGTCGGCCGGGTCATCATCCAGGACGACGTCGAGATCGGCGCCAACACCACGATCGACCGGGGCGCGAGCCGCGACACGGTGGTGGGCGAGGGCACCAAGATCGACAACCTGGTGCAGATCGCCCACAACGTCGTCATCGGCCGCCACTGCGTGATCGTCGCCCAGGTCGGCATCTCGGGCTCGACCACGCTCGAGGACTACGTCGTGCTGGGCGGCCAGGTCGGGGTGGTCGGCCACCTGCGCATCGGCATGGGCGCGCAGATCGCCGGGTCGAGCAACGTCAACAAGGACGTGCCGGCGGGCTCGCGCTGGGGCGGCACGCCGGCCAAGCCCGTGCGCGAGTGGTTCCGCGAGATGACGACGCTCAAGAACCTCGCGGCGCGCGCCCGCGACGAGGGCGGCGAGGGCTGAGGCCCGTCGGGGCCGGAATTCCGGGATCGAGATTCCAGGCTCGAAATTCCATGCTCGAGATTCCGGGGCGCGGACAGGGGCTTGGACCGGGAGCGGGGCCTCCGCCGCGCTCCCGCCGCAAATTGCTTGCATCCGCGCCGCTTCTCGCCAAAGACGACGCACCGATGACCGGAGCGTCTCCGGGGCCGCGATGAGGGAGCCAGACACCATGACCGAGATGCCTGCCGAGCTGGGTACGGCCGACATCCTGCGGGTGATGGAGCTCCTGCCCCACCGCTACCCGTTCCTGATGATCGACAAGATCGTGCAGATCGACCGGGACGAGAGCTGCATCGGCATCAAGAACGTCACGATCAACGAGCCGCACTTCACCGGCCACTTCCCGGCCGCCCCGGTCTTCCCCGGCGTGCTGCTGATCGAGGGCATGGCCCAGACCGCCGGCGCGATCTGCTGCGCCCACAAGCTCAAGGGCGACGCCAAGCCGAGCAAGGTCTTCTTCATGACCATCGACAAGGCGAAGTTCCGCAAGCCGGTCGTGCCGGGCGACGTGGTCGAGTACCACATGCGCAAGACCAGCAACCGCCGCTTCATGTGGTGGTTCAAGGGCGAGGCCAAGGTCAACGGCGTGCTGGTGGCCGAGGCCGAGATCGGCGCGATGCTGGTGACCGAATGAGCGAGATCCAGACCGGCGAGGGCCGGACGGACGACCTGCCCGAGACCCGCATCCATCCGAGCGCGGTGGTCGAGGACGGCGCGGTGATCGGCGCCGGCGTCGAGATCGGGCCGTTCTGCCATGTCGGGCCGCAGGCCACGCTCGGCGACGGCGTCAGGCTCGTGAGCCACGTCGTCGTGGCCGGCCGCACCACCGTCGGCGCCCGCACCCGGATCTACCCGTTCGCGTCGATCGGCCACCCGCCGCAGGACCTGAAGTTCCGCGGCGAGGACTCGACCCTGACGATCGGCGCCGATTGCCAGATCCGCGAAGGCGTGACGATGAATCCCGGCACCGCCGGCGGCGGGCTCGCCACGGTGGTGGGCGATTCCTGCGCGTTCCTCGCCAACAGCCACGTCGGCCACGATTGCCGGGTCGGCAGCCACGTCGTGTTCTCCAACAACGTGATGCTGGCCGGCCATTGCCAGGTGGGGGACTACGCGATCCTCGGCGGCGGCGCCGCGGTGATCCAGTTCGCCCGGGTCGGGGCGCATGCCTTCGTGGGCGGCCTGTCGGGGCTCGAGAACGACCTGATCCCCTACGGCATGGCGGTGGGCAACCGCGCCCACCTGTCGGGGCTGAACATCATCGGGCTGCAGCGCCGCGGCTTCTCCCGGGAGGAGATCCACGCGCTGCGCAAGGCCTACCGCCTGCTGTTCGCTCTCGAAGGCACCCTGATGGAGCGGGTCGAGGACGTGGCGACGGAGTTCGACCAGCACCCCATCGTGCAGGAGATCCTGGCCTTCATCCGCGAGGGCGGCAAGCGCTCGGTCTGCACCCCGCGCGAGGCGCCGGGTCCGGCGTGATGGCCGCCGCGGCGGCCCGCGCCGATCGCCCGCCCGCCTCGCAAGCATCCGGGCCGGTCGCCATCGTGGCCGGCTCCGGCCGGCTGCCGCTCCTCATCGTCGAGGCCCTGGAACGGGCCGGCCGGCCCTGCCGCTTGCTGGCGATCCGGGGCTTTGCCGACCCGGCGACCCGGCGGCGGGCCGACGCCACGGTCGATCTCCTCGACGTGCGCGGCGCCCTCGACACCCTGTGCGGCTGGACTCCCGCCGGGGTGACGCTGGCCGGCGCCGTGGCGCGGCCGAGCCCCGCCGCCCTCCTCAACACGCTGGCCGCCTACCGCAACCGCGAGACCCTGCGCTCGCTGGCGTCGGGCGGCGACGACCACCTCCTGCGCGGCGTGCTGGCGCTGCTCGAGGAGCACGGCCTGCAGGTGCTCGGCGTGCGCGACCTCGCCCCCGGCCTGATGGCGCCGGTCGGCCGTTTCGGGGCGCTGGGGCCGGACGAGGCGGCGGACGCCTCGGTGGCGGCCGGCCGGGCGCTGCTCGCCAGCCTGTCGCCGCACGATGTCGGCCAGGCCGCCGTCGTGGCGAGCCGGCGGGTGCTGGCGGTCGAGGGACCGGAGGGCACCGACCGGATGCTCGACCGCGCGCGGACGCTCGCCCGCCGCCCCCTCGGCCTCGGGCGCGCACCCGCCGCGATGGTGCTGGTGAAGCGGGCCAAGGACGGCCAGGACCTCCGGGTCGACCTGCCGGCGATCGGCCCGCGCACGGTGAAGCGCGCGGCGCAGGCCGGCTGCATCGGCATCGCGGTCGGGGCCGGCGACACCCTGGTGCTCGACCGCGCCGAGACGGTGGCGCTCGCCGACCGGCTCGGCCTCTTCCTCCTCGGCCTGCCGCCCGATCCGGAGCCTGCCCCTTGAGCGACGCGGCCCCGACCGGGCGTCCCCTCACGATCTGGCTGGTGGCGGGCGAGGAATCCGGCGACCAGCTCGGCGCCAAGCTGATCCGCTCGCTCAACGCCGTCTCGGACCGGCCGCTGACGCTCGCTGGCGTCGGTGGCGACGCCATGGCGGCGGAGGGCATGGCCTCGCTGTTTCCGCTCGAGGACGTGGCGGTGATCGGCTACCTGGCGGTCGCCGCCCGCATCCGCCTGCTGATGCGGCGCATCCGCCAGACCGTGCGGGCCTGCGTGGCGGCCCGTCCCGACGTGCTCGTCATCATCGACAGCCCGGGCTTCACCCACGCGGTGGCGAGCCGGGTGCGCCGCCGGCTGCCGGACCTGCCGGTGGTCGACTACGTCAGCCCGAGCGTCTGGGCCTGGCGGCCGTGGCGCGCCAAGACCATGCGCGGCTACATCGACCACGTGCTCGCCCTGCTGCCGTTCGAGCCCGACGCCCACCGGCGCCTCAATGGTCCAGCCTGCACCTATGTCGGCCATCCGCTGATCGAGCGCCTGGGCGAGCTGCGCCCGGGCCCGGCGGAGCAGGAGGCCCGCCGGGGGCCCGAGCCGGTTCTGGCGGTGCTGCCGGGCTCGCGCCGCAGCGAGATCGAGCGGCTGATGCCGGTCTTCGGCGCCACCCTGGCCAAGGTCCGGGCGCAGGGCCACGCCTTCACGGTCGAGCTGCCGGCGGTCGCCCGCCACCGCGCCCTGATCGAACGCCTCTCCGCCGCCTGGCCTCTGCGCCCGCGGCTGATCGACGGCGAGGCCGACAAGCTCGCGACCTTCCGGCGCGCGCGCGCGGCGCTCGCGGCGTCGGGCACGGTGACGCTCGAGCTCGCGCTCGCCGGCGTGCCGATGGTGGTGGCCTACCAGGTGCCCAAGATCGAGGAGGTGATCGTGCGCCGCCTGATCCAGGTGCCGACGATCGTGCTGCCGAACCTGATCCTGGGCGAGAACGCGATCCCCGAGCTGATCCAGGCCGAGTGCACGCCCGAGCGGCTGGCGGCGGCGCTCGGGCCCCTCCTCCCCGACGGTCCGGCCCGGGCGGCGCAGGAGGGCGCGCTCGCCCGCCTCGACGCCACGATGCGGCTGCCCGACGGCGACGATCCGAGCCGCAGCGCCGCCCGGATCGTGCTGGCGGCGGCGGGCCGACGCTCTCCGGCCTGACCCCTACTCGCCCCAGCCGCGGACAGCCGCGCCGCCGAACACGACCCGGTCGCGCAAGGGCGGCCGCGACAAGCCGGAGAGCATCGGCCCGCCGTCGCTCGCCGCATCGAGCGCCGCCAGGTGCTCGGGCGAGAGCGCGAGGGTCAGCGCCGTAGCGTTGTCGCTCACCTGATCGGCCCGGCTCACCCCCATCAGGGTCGAGGCGACGCCCGGCCGGCCGATCACCCAGGCGAGCGCCACCCGGGCCGGCGTCTCGCCCGCCTCGGCGGCGACGCGCTTCAAGACCTCGACGATGTTCCAGTTGCGCGCGGTGAACAGGCTGTCGCCGAAGGGGTTGTCGCCGTCGAGGCGCTTGTCGTCGGCCGGGCGTGCGGCCTCGGCCGCCGCGGCCTCGTTCGGCACGCCGTCCCGGCGGCGCGGTCCGGCCTCGACCGCGGCGCGGTCGTACTTGCCGGTCAGGAGCCCATAGGCGAGCGGGCTCCACGGCACGAGGCCGAGGCCGGCCGACCGGGCGAAGGGCAGGTGCTCCCGCTCCGCCCCGCGCTCGACCAGGCTGTAGAATTCCTGCAGCCCGACCGGCATCGGCCGGCCGCGCAGCCGCGCCATGGTGGCGATCTCGGCCGCGTACCAGGCCGGGGTGTTGGACAGGCCCCAGTAGCGGATCTTCCCGGCCCGGATCAGCGCGGTCATCGTCTCCAGGAGCTCCTCGGCCGGGGTGATCCCGTCCCAGACATGCACCCAGTAGAGGTCGATGAAGTCGGTGCGCAGCCGCGCGAGCGACCGGTCGAGGGCGGCGCGGACGTGGCGCGCGCCGTTGCCGCCGGCATGCGGGCCCCGCCCGGTCGCGAACCCGGATTTCGTCGCGATCACCAGGCGGTCGCGCAGGCCGGCCTCGGCGACGAACCGGCCGACCATCTCCTCCGACCGACCGCCGGCATAGACGTCGGCGGTGTCGATGACGTTGCCGCCGAGGCCGACGTAGCGGTCGAACACCGCGCGGCTGCCGGCCTCGTCGAGACCCCAGCGCGGCGTGCCGAAGGTCATGGTGCCGAGCGCGAGCGGGCTGACGAGCAGCCCGGAACGGCCGAGGGCGCGGAGCGAGTGGAGGTCCATCGGAAAGAATCCTGTCTCGTCGGGGCGGGGCATCCGAGGGATCGCCGCTCGGAGGGCTGCCCCCGAGATGGACCGGGTCCGGCCTGCGGATTAGACGGGACGGACCGCACGGGTTGCTGAAGGATTCTCAGCAGTGGATCGTGATCTCTGGTCCGGGCTCGCCGTCTTCGCGGCCATCGTCGAGGCGGGCAGCTTCGCCCGGGCGGCCGTCCGGCTCGGCCTGTCGGCCTCCGCGCTCAGCCATTCCATGCGGTCCCTCGAGACGAAGCTCGGCGTGCGGCTCCTCGACCGGACCACACGCTCGCTGGCGCCGACGCAGGCCGGCGCGGACCTGCTGCTGAACCTGCGCCCCGCCATGGCGGCGGTCGAGGAGGCGCTGGGCGGCCTGGACGCCGCCCGCGCCCGGCCCGCCGGCCGCATCCGGGTCAATGCGCACCGCACCGCGGCCGTGCACGTCGTGCTGCCGCGCCTGCCCGCCTTCGCGGCCGCCTGCCCGGACGTCTCGGTCGAGCTCGCCGTCGACGACGGCCTGACCGACATCGTGGCCGAGCGGTTCGATTGCGGGGTCCGGCACGAGGTCGAGCTGCAGCGCGACATGATCGCGGTCCGCATCAGCGAGGCCGTACCGCTCGTCTTCGTCGCCGCCCCGGCCTACCTGGCGGCTCACGGCGACGTGCGGGAGCCGGGGGACCTCGGCCGGCACCGCTGCCTGTGCTACCGCTACACCTCGTCCGGCACGGTCCACGTCTGGGAGTTCGTACGGGACGGGCACCGGCTCGAGCGCGCGGTGCCCGGCGCCTTCGTCACCAACGACGTCGGGATCATGCGGGATGCCGCGCTCGCCGGCCTCGGCGTCGCCTGCCTGCCGCTCGCCTGCGTCGAGGACGGGATCGCGGCCGGCGCCCTCGTCGAGGTGCTGGCCGGGTGGGCGCCGGTCCTGCCGCCCAACCACCTGTACTACCCGAGCCGCCGCCAGCCGAGCGCCGCGTTCCGGGCCTTCGTCGAGGCGATGCGTACCTGACCCGACGCCTACCGGCTCCGGAGGTAGTCGAGCATCGTCCCGGCATCCGAGACCGTCAGGCCGACGCCCGGCGGGTCGTCGCGAAAGCCCGGCTCGACGAACATCTTGACGATCCGGCCGTCCTCGACATGCATCGCGTAGCGCCAGCTGCGCATCCCCATGCCCTGGCGGCCGCGCTTGACCAGCATGCCCATCTGGCGCGTGAAGTCGGCATTGCCGTCGGGCAGCATGAACACCTTCTCGATGCCCTTGGACTTCGCCCATTGGAACATCACGAAGGCGTCGTTGACCGACAGGCAGATCACCTGGTCGATGCCGAGGGCGGAAAAGGCGTCGGCATGCTGCTCGTAGCCCGGCAGGTGGTCGTCCGAGCAGGCCGGCGTGAAGGCGCCGGGGAGCGCGAACAGCACCACGCTGCGCCCGCCGAACACCTCGGCGGTGGCGAGGTCCTTCCACTCGAACGGGTTAGGACCGCCGAGGGCGTCGTTCCTGACGCGGGTGTGGAAGGTCACGTCCGGGACGGTGGCGGGCGGCATCGGAACCTCGCGGGCTGGGGGAGCGGGACACGGATCGCGCACGACTGAAACGCGCGCCGCGAGATTAGCCCCGGAAACCCTTCGCCGTCACGGCAAAACCGGCACGCCGCGCCAGATCGGACCGGTCTTTTGGGAACACCCTCCGGGATGCAGACAAGTCGGGCCCAGGCATCGGCAGTTCGCTTGCCCGAAGATCGGACAGGGCCATGCCACTCCCACCGTGCACGCGATCGTTCCGTAAGGATCCCGCGACAAAGTCGCGCTCCGGGAAGTCGTGCACTATCCTTTGGGGTTGGTTGATATCCCTCGCCCGTGCCTATCTGGTCAGGAGGATGGAGGCCTGACCGCGTGTCGCGAGGCTGAGCCAGCGGCTAGGAGGCCCCGGATGGTGGACATATCGGAGAAGCCGGACCTCGGCGGGCTGGGGCCGGCCGTGACCTCGCGCGGCCCGCGCGCCGTGAACGACACTCATTCCGACATCTTCTTCGCCGCCGTCGAGACGACGCGGATGCCGATGATCGTGACCGATCCGCACCAGCCGGACAACCCGATCATCTTCGCCAACCAGGCCTTCCTGCGCATGACCGGCTACACGCCGGAAGAGCTCGTCGGTACCAATTGCCGATTCCTGCAAGGCCCGGAGACCGATCGCGAGACGGTGACCGAAGTGCGCCGCGCCATCGCCGAGCGCAAGGAGATCGCCACCGAGATCCTGAACTACCGCAAGGACGGCTCGACGTTCTGGAACGCGCTGTTCGTCTCGCCGGTCTACGACAAGAAGGGCGACCTGGTTTACTTCTTCGGCTCGCAGCTCGACGTGTCGCGCCGGCGCGACGCCGAGCTGGCGCTGCACCAGGCCCAGAAGATGGAGGCGCTGGGCCAGCTCACCGGCGGCATCGCGCACGACTTCAACAACCTGCTCCAGGTCATCAGCGGCTACACCGACGTGGTTATGGCGCTGGCCGAGCACCCGACGATCGACGTGAACCGGCTGCTCGGCGCCGGGGCGGCGATCCGCGCCGCGACCGACCGGGCGGCACGGCTCACCCACCAGCTCCTCGCCTTCGCCCGCAAGCAGCGCCTCGACGGGCGGGCGCTCAACCTCAACAACCTCGTGCGCGGCATGAACGAGATCACCGGGCGCACGCTCGGCGATCACGTCGTCATGCGCACCGACCTCTCGCCCGAGCTCTGGAACTGCCGCATCGACCCGACCCAGGCCGAGGTGGCGCTCCTCAACGTGCTGCTCAACGCCCGCGACGCGATGCCGGGCGGCGGCACCGTGACGATCAAGACCGAGAACCTGACCATCGACGACGAGATGGGCCTGCTACTGATGGTGCGGCCGGGCCCCTACGCGGTGGTGCAGGTGCAGGATACCGGCCTCGGCATGCCGGCCGAGATCCTGGCCCGGGTAATGGAGCCGTTCTTCACCACCAAGGAGGAGGGCCGCGGCACGGGTCTCGGCCTCGCCATGGTGTACGGTTTCGCCAAGCAGTCCGGCGGCACCGTGCGGATCACCTCCGAGGTCGGCAGCGGCACCACCGTGCGGCTGCTCTTCCCGGCCACCGACCAGGTCGTCACCGCCGAGCGCCGCCCGGCGCCGCGGGCCGCCGACCGCAGCGGCACCGAGACCATCCTGGTGGTCGACGACCGGGCGGACGTCGCCGACACCGCCAAGGTGATCCTGGAGGATTTCGGCTACACGGTGCTCGTCGCCCACGACGCCCGGCAGGCGCTCGACCTCCTCGACGAGAGCGAGAAGGTCGACCTCCTGTTCTCCGACCTGATCATGCCGGGCGGCATGAACGGCGTGCTCCTCGCCCGCGCCGCCCGCGAGCGCCAGCCCCGCATCCGGGTGCTGCTCACCACCGGCTACGCCGAGGCCTCGATCGAGCGCACCGATGCCGGCGGCAGCGAGTTCGAGATCATCAACAAGCCCTACCGCCGCATGGAGCTGGCGCGGCGGGTGCGGCTGGCGCTCGATGGGCCGACGGGGGTGGGGTAGCAAACCCCGCGCCCGCCGTCGCAGGGCCGGCCCGGTGCCGGGCCGGCTTGCGCTCGGGGCGCCTCGTCAGAGCGTCTTGGCGAGATGGACCGCGACGCCGCCCCGGAACGGCTCCTCGCGCTCGACGACGAAGCCCGCCCGCCGGTAGAACTCGACGTTGCCGGCGAAGGCCGGGTTCGTCACCAGCTTGATCGCGCCGTGCCCGAGCGAGCGGGCGACGTCCTCGGCCCGCCGCAGCATCGCCCGGCCGAGGCCCTGGCCGTGATGGGCGGGGGAGACCGCGAGGTTCTGGACCCAGAGATGGTCGGGCCGGGGGATCGTCTCGACCAGGGCGACGAGCGCGCCCTCCCGCTCCAGCAGGTCGAAGCGGTGCAGGCGAACGGCCTGCGCGTAATCGGCCGTCATCGGCACGGGCTCCCGGCCGATCACCGGCACCCACTTCGCGTAGGCCGCCCGCACCAGGGACCGGATCGCCGGGACGTCCGCCTTGGTCGCGGGGCGCAGGGTCCGGAGGGCGAGCGCCTCCGGCGGGGTCGCGACGGCCGTCACCTCGACCTCGATCAGCGCATCCGGCCGGGCCAGGCCTGCGACGACGAGGACGGTGACGGCGGCGGGCGTGTCGGAGGCCCAGCGCGCCCGCCGCATCGCGCCGAGCCCCGGAAGATCGCCGGAACGGGTGAGGAAGAACGTCGCCTTGGCGATGTCGGGCCGTCCCATCCCGGCCGCCGCGAGCAAGGCCTCGACGTTGTCCATCGCCTGCCCGAGCTGCCCGACGAAATCCTCGCGCATCCGCCCGTCCGGCGCGACGCCGAACTGTCCGGACACGAAGAGGCTGCGGCCTGCCGGGACCTC
The DNA here is from genome assembly GCF_036448855.1 of Methylobacterium ajmalii. Classification (NCBI taxonomy): domain Bacteria; kingdom Pseudomonadati; phylum Pseudomonadota; class Alphaproteobacteria; order Hyphomicrobiales; family Methylobacteriaceae; genus Methylobacterium; species Methylobacterium ajmalii. The sequence continues at coordinate 28,191 of NZ_JAZFXT010000027.1, read as the reverse complement.
GGCGGCATGGGTGTAGATCGTGCGGAACGGTTCCGGCACGGTCCAGACGCTCGGCGGGTTGATGGTCTTCACGGGTGTTCGCCTTCTTGCGCCCCGGCCCCGAGGGATCGGGCTCCACCGCACGGGGCAGGTGACGCCCCGCCGCGCTCACGGCCGCGAGGCTCGGGAGGACGCGATCCGGTGTGGGTGCAAGCGAGCAGCGCGAAGGCCGCTCAAGCTGGCGAGGAGCTACGCGCCCCCGTCACGCCGACCGCGTCGAACGCAGCGTCGGCCTCGGACGGTCATCGTCGGGCGGGTCGGGCTCATGCGGTGACGCTAGAGGAGATTTTCTACCAGGGCAACGGAAACCCGGGTGTGGCACGCCTCCGCCGTCAGAAGCTGTAGCCGACGCGCAGGCGCATCTGGTGCCGGTCGAAGCTCGACAGGTCGAGGGGCCCGGGCGCGTCGACCGACCGCCCGGCGACCTGGACGCCCCAGGTGAACGAGGCCCAGGCCCGCGGCGACAGGGTGGCGTAGAGGGTGGGCCCGAAATAGACCGCTTCGCCGACGAGCCGGCCGAGGGCCGGGCCCTCGTAGGCCCGGGAGTAGCGGACCTCGGCGCCGGCGAAGAGGCCGGGCGAGACCCGGTAGGACAGCGCCCCGGACGCCTCGAGACCCGATCCGAGCACCTGCTCGTCCGTGGCCTTCGGCCGGGTCGACGAGACGGTGAAGCCGAGATTGACCGCGGCGACCAGGGCTCCGGGGATCAGCTCCCGGTCGGCCAGCAGGGCGACATCGGTCCCGAAGCTGCGTGCCGGCGCACCGGAGCCGCTGTCGACGGTGCCGTAGCCCGGCACGATGCCGAGCGTCAGGCCGAACGGCGCGGCGCGGCGGTCCATCAGGCGCAGGCGGGTCTCGAGGAAGCCGCCGTTGATGCCGCCGGTGGTCCGGGCCGGGGCATCCGGCGCCCCGATGTCATTCCCGATGGCATGCCTGATGTCATGGCCGTTGAAGGTGAGGCCCGGCGCGAGGCGGAAGTCGTTCGTCAGCGGCACCTTCGCGGCGAGGCCGCTGTCGACGGCGAGGAAGCGGCCGAGGCGCCGGCCGAGCCGCCCGCTCGTCTCCCATTCGAGCTCCGCCTCGCCGGGCACGCCGAGGTCGCTGCCCTCGGTGAAGCCGAACAGGTGCTCGCTGTCGAGGTCGCCGGGGGTGAGGTTCTCGGCGGCGGTAGGCAGGGACTGGGCGCGGGCGGGCGAGCCCGCCATCCCGGCCGCGAGGCAGGCCAGGACGAAGCCGGGCAGGACGGAACCGGGCAGGACGAAGCCTGCCATGCGGTAGGGAGGCGGGACACGGGCATGGCACATGGCAACGGCTCATCATTATAGCTATTGCTATAATTGATAGGCCTGACCATTCCGCTCGTCAACGCCTTCCGGCCGGGCAGGCTTGGGGGTGCCGCATCGTCCGGAGCCCCCCGCCGCGTGATGCCGCCTGGCTGGTCCCGGCTCGATTTCAAGATCTGGCCGGCCGCCTGCGACGAGAAACGAGCCCGACGGAATGTCGCGCTCCGCCGCGCGCAGTCACGCGATTCGCCCAGGAACCCGCATCCCGATCATATGTTATCGAGACATTCACCGCGGCGCGCCGCATATCACGGGAGATACGGATATGGCCGACAAGAAGCAGCAGTCTCAGTCGAGCAATACTGACGACAACGGTCGCCATAACCATAAGAATCCCGATGCGCCGAACCAGGGCACCGTCCAGCACTCGGATGACGGCCGGTTGAAGGAGAACCGCGACAAGGGCATCCATCGCGGTGACAAGGAATAAGCGTCGAGACCGACCGGAGCAGGAGGGCCGCCGAAAGGCGGCCCTCTCTTTTTTGGCAGCGGCCTGCGAGACCGGAAGCGAGGGTCTCGCCCTCACCCTGCCGGCCGGCCGTTGCGCCAGGGGCGCAAGGCGTCGGGAATGCGGAAGTCCCGCGGCACCGCGAAATCGCGGGCGGCGCCACGGACGGCGGCGAGGCCGCGGGGGAAGCCGCTGCGGTGATGGTACTCGTAGGTCCCGGGCGGCGGCAGCCGTTTGTCGGCGGTCAGCCCCTGGACGCAGACGATGTCGGCGAGCGTCACCCCGGCCACTGCGGCGGTCGCCAGCGCCAGGGTGCCGGCGCGGGGATTGTCGCCCTCGAAGCCGGTCGCCAGGGTGGCGAGGTCGAGGGCGTCGCCCGCGACCCGGCCCCAGATCCACGGCGTCGGATCGTGGCTCATCAGGATCGCCGCGCCGGTGGCAACCTCGCGGGCGCCGTAGGCCTGGACCAGGGCCTCGCGGCCCTCCATCCCGAGCGCCCGGCACAGGGCCCGGGGCGCCAAGATCTCGGCGAGGCCGAGGCCGATCGAGAACCAGCCGAGGCCGCGGGCGAGCGCGTCGTGCGCCGAGCGGGAGCGGGGGTCGACGGAGCGGTTCGTGCGCGCGTGGTTCATGGTTTTCCCGCTCACGGCTTGATCACCACCTTGATGCAGCCGTCCTGCTTGTCGCGGAACGTGCGATACATCTCCGGTCCCTGCTCGAGGCCGACCGTGTGGGTGATGACGAAGGACGGGTCGATCTGGCCCTCCTCGATCCGCCGCAGGAGGTCGTCGCTCCAGCGGTTGACGTGGGTCTGGCCCATGCGAAAGGTCAGGCCCTTGTTCATCGCCGCGCCGAACGGCACCTTGTCGATCAGGCCGCCATAGACGCCGGGGATCGACAGAACGCCGGCCGGCCGGCAGGCCATGATCATCTGGCGCAGGACGTGCGGCCGGTCGCTCTCCAGCATCACCGCCTGCTTGGCGCGGTCGTAGATCGCATCGAGCGAGGTGGTGGCGTGGGCCTCCATTCCGACCGAATCGATGCACTTCTCCGGCCCCTTGCCGCCGGTCATGTCGTTGAGGCGCGCCACGACGTTCGATTCCCGGTCGAAGTCGATCGTCTCGGCGCCCCCGGCCCGCGCCATCGTGAGGCGCTCGGGCACCCGGTCGATCGCGATGACGCGGCGTGCCCCGAGCAGGATCGCCGAGCGGATCGCCATCTGGCCGACCGGGCCGCAGCCCCAGATCGCCACCGTGTCCTCCGGCTGGATGTCGCACTGGACCGCCGCCTGCCAGCCGGTCGGAAAGATGTCGGAGAGGAAGAGCAGCGTCTCGTCGGAGAGGCCGCGCGGCACCTTGATGTGGGTCGCGTCGGCGAAAGGCACCCGCAGGTATTCGGCCTGGCCCCCGGCATAGCCGCCGGTGAGATGGGTGTAGCCGAACAGGCCCGCGGTGGTGTGGCCGAAGGCAGCCTCGGCGAGCTTGGCGTTGCGGTTGGTGCGCTCGCAGACCGAGAAGTTGCCGCGCTTGCACTGGTCGCACTGGCCGCAGATGATCGTGAACGGCACGACGATCCGGTCGCCGACCTTGAGCGCCTTGTTGTCCCGCCCGACCTCGACCACCTCGCCCATGGTCTCGTGGCCCATGATGTCGCCCGACTTCATGCCCGGCATGAAATGGTCGTAGAGGTGCAGGTCCGAGCCGCAGATGGCGCAGGCGGTGACCTTGATGATCGCGTCGCGGCCGTCCTCGATCGTCGGATCGGGAACGGTGTCGCACCGGATATCCGCGGTGCCGTGCCAGACGAGGGCCTTCATGCCGATCGGTCTCCGAGGCGCGTGCCGCGGAGGCCGGGATTGGCGGTCCGCGCACGGGCCGCCCCGGCTCGGGGGTACATATACCCCCTACCGGTAAGCGGCGATGCCCGGACAACCGATCAGGGTTGGGCCCGTTCCGTGGAGCCCGGCTCGGAGATCTAGCGCGGGCGGGGCGCCGCGCCGCCGCGGCGCAGCTCCAGGGTGGCCCAGCCCTCGATCAGCCGGCGCCGGCGCAGGCGGAAGCCCTGCGCGGCATAGGCCGAGAGCACGCCCGGCACGTCGCGGGGGATCAGGCCCGACAGGACCAGCGTGCCGTCCGTCGCCACCGCGCGGGCGAGGCTGGGGGCGAGGCCGCGCAGCGGCCGGGCCAGGATGTTGGCGAAGACGAGGTCGTAGCCGCGGGCGACCCGGGCGAGCGGGTGGCGCAGGCCCGGCGCCTCGTAGAACGCCATCAGGTTGGCCATGCCGTTGAAGGCGGCGTTGGTGCGGGCGGTGGCCACCGCCTCCGGGTCGAGGTCGCCGGCGATGACGCGGCTGTGCAGCAGGCGCGCGGCGGCGAGCCCCAGGATGCCGGTGCCGGTGCCGACATCGAGGACGCGCTGGGGCCGGCGGCGCTTGACCTCGTCGACGAGGGCGAGGAGGCAGCCGAGCGTGGTGCCGTGGTGGCCGGTGCCGAAGGCGAGCGCCGCCTCGATCTCGATCGGCAGGTCGTTCGGCTGGACCCGGCCGCGGTCGTGCGAGCCGTGGACCAGGATGCGGCCGGCGCGCACGGGCTTCAGCCCCTCGAGGGAGGCGCGGACCCAGTCCTGCTGGTCGATCGCCGCGAAGACCGCCTCGTCGGCGGCGTCGCCGAGGATCGGGCGGATCAGCTCGCGCACCGCCTCCTCGTCGGGTTCCTCGGAGAAGTAGGCCTCGAGGTGCCAGGTCTTGCCGTCCTCGGCCTCGAAGGCCGCGACCGCGGTCTCGGTCGGGTCGAACACCTCGCCGATCAGGTCGGTCATGGCGCGGGCCGCGCGCTCGCTCGTATCGAGACGGAGCACGTGGGTCGGGCGGTGGGGCGGCAGGCCTTCGAGCATGCCCGCGCCAATAGCATCCGCGCCGCCCGCCGTCACCGCCCCGTCACGCCCCTCCGGCAAGAGGGCGCCGCGGCCGGCCCACCGGTCGCCCCGGCCCGCTGTGGCACTCACGCCACACTCGCCCTGCCCCTGCGGAAGAGCCGCGTGTCGCGACGGAACCGCAGCACCGGGTCGGCGTTCATAGCGGCGCCGGTCGCCAGAAACCGGCCGTCGAAGGATCGTGCGATGCGTACCCGACTCCGCGAGCAGGTCGAGCCGGAAGTTTCCGCAGAGACCGCTCACCTCCCCGCCCGCCCGGCTCCCTCCCGGGATGCGGCCCCCTGGCGCCGCGCGGCGCCGCTCACCGCCGAGGATACGGCCCTGCCGGGCCGCATGCTCATGCTGCTCAGCCGGCTCCATCGGAGCGAGCTGGAGCTGAAGGCGCAAGCCGAGCAGGCCGACGCCGCAGGCCGGGGCGCCTGAGACCCAGGCTCCCGCAGGGCCCTGGGTGACCTCCCGCAGGGCCCCGGGCGACCGCACGACGGTCACCCGGGGTCCGCGCGGGCGAACCCGCCCGACCTCCGTCCGTCAGGCGCCGAGGCGCGAGCCCAGGCGGGCATCCGGCACGTAGCCGCGATTCCAGGTCGGGCTGATCACCACCTCGTTGAGGCAGACGTGCCCGGGGCGCGTCGCCACGAACAGGATCAGCGCCGCCATGTCGTCGGGCTGGAGCATGCGGGCGCGGTCCTCGGGCGTCACCGGCACCGGGCGCTTGTCGAGGATCGGGGTCGCGACCTCGGCCGGGCACAGCACCGTCGAGCGGATCCCGTTGACGCATTCCTCCATGTTGATGCTGTGGCTCATCGCCACCACGGCGTGTTTGGCCGCCGTGTAGGCCGGCCCGCTCACCGGGCTGACGAAGCGTCCGGCCCAGGAGGCGGTGTGGATGAGCACGCCGTCGCCCTGGGCGCGCATCAGCGGCAGCACGGCGAGCGAGGCGTAGAACGCGCTCGACAGGTTGGCGGCGATGACCTCTTGCGCGCCCTGCGGCGACAAGGCGTCCCAGCGCCGCTCGCGCACGTTGCTGCCGGCATTGTTCACCAGCACGTCGAGACGGCCGAAGCGCTCGCCGATCCGCGCGACGATGGCACCGACGCGGGCCGCGTCGGTCACGTCGCCGGCCTCGACTTCCGCCGCGCCGCCGGCCGCGGCGATGCGCGCGGCGAGTTCTTGCAGCGGTTCCCGGCGGCGTCCGGTGAGGACCACCCGGGCCCCTGCGCCCGCAAGGGCCAGCGCCGCCGCCTCGCCGATGCCGCTGCCCGCACCCGTCACCCAGGCGATCTTGCCCGCGAGAGGTCCTGCGAGCGGCTGGCCCGCGCGTTCATCCGTCATGTCCGTCTCCTCCCGACCTGGCGCGGGAGGCCGACGGCTCCCGCCGCGGGCGGCGTCGCATTCGCGCTCCCGCCCGGGGACCTGTCTGCCAAGCCTCCGGCGCCCGGCGCAAGGGTGCAGGCCGGGATATCGAAGACGGGACGGCGGCCGCGACGGTCGAGGCACGCGAGAGGATTCGAAGAAGAGGCGCCGAGGGTGACGCGCGGGGGTCTCTCCCGGCGAGCCGCGGGGCGACCGGCGACGGCATCGAGATGAGACGGAGCACGGGCTGGGCTCCTCCCCGCCGACGGGGGACGGAGGGTAACCCGCACCTTGCCTGTCGCTGATTTCCGCGAGCCGGCCGGGCGCGGGAGACGGCTTGGCCCGCCCAGGGAACCGGCCTCGTCAGTGCAGGTAGCCGAGGAAGAACAGGATCAGGATGATCGGTATCGGTATGCCGATCAGCCAGAGCAATCCGCCTTTCATCATCGTCGCCTCCATCGCTCCACGATACTCATATGGAGTAATAATGAGGTGGCAGCTGCCCCGGTTCCGGCTTCTGGGCCAGGTTCTGCCACGCTCGGCGCGATAGAATCGATCCTCTCGACAGGGCCACGCCAGCAGAATTAAGCTCCGGCATACGATGGGGTCGCGGGATGAGGATCGTCTCGTCGATCCAAAGCCCTTCGCGAGCAGGGCACCATCATCGCTGGGAACGCAACATGGCCGAGATCAAGATTGTCGCGGGCAGTTGCGGGAAGGGACGCGGCCAGTATGAGGCCGGCGTCTTTACGACGCCGGACGGGATCGAGCGTGGCGTTGATACGGTCGTCACAATCGAGTCGCATGGCGGCGTCGCGGGTGAGCGTGGCTGGGGTGAGCAAGTACTGACCGGACTCAAGGGCAGCCTAGGCTTGGCATCGACGCTCGACCTGACCGGCGCTGCGGGCTTGGCGGCCTCGGCTTTGGCGGCGGTCGAGGCGGACGAGAGCCAGCCCAAGGCCCTCGTCGAGATCGCCTTCGCGGATGGCGGCTTCGTCGTCGCCCTCGCGGATACGCGGCTGGCTGCCCTGGTGATCCATGATCGCGACGTGCTGCGAGTCGGTTTCGCGCGTGCAGCCCTCAGAGTCGCGGCCCTCCCCGCCCCCGAGGCTCCGTCCGGCCATGCGCTGCAAGTGGCAGGCGATGCGGTGCAAGCCGCAGCCGAGGCCGCCAGCGCCGGATTAGCTTCCGCGTTCGGCGTCGTGCGTCGGTCGATCCGCCTGGAGCGGGGCTGAGCGGCAGTCACGCCGCCCGCTCGGTCCCGCCGGTGCCCGGGGCGATGCCGACGCGGTCGCGGCCGCGCGCCTTGGCGTCGTAGAGCGCCGCGTCGGCGCGGGCGATCGCCGCGTGGATGTCGGCGTCCTGCCCCGCGACCATCGCGACGCCGATGCTGACCGTGACCGCGATCGTGCCGCCCGGATGGGTGACCGTCGTCTCTCGCACCGCCGCGCACAGGCGCCCGGCGATCAGCACCGCCTCGGCGGAGCCGAGGCCGACGAGCAGGACCACGAACTCCTCGCCGCCGAAGCGGGCCACGGTGTCGGAGCCGCGCACCGCCTCCGCCAGCAGGGCGCCGACATGGCGGATGACCGCGTCGCCGGCATCGTGGCCGTGCTCGTCGTTGACGCGCTTGAAGTGGTCGATGTCGATCACGAGCACCGCGGCGCCGCGGCCGCTGCGGCCGATGGCGAAGGCCTCCTCGGCCGGCACAACGAAGCCGCGGCGGTTGAGGAGCCCGGTCAGCATGTCGGTGCCGGCGACCTGGCGCAGGGCCTCGATCTGGCGCCGGTAGAAGGCGGCGACGCGGGTCGAGCGGTCTGTGGCGTCGCTCAGCTCGCGCTCGGCGGTGCCGATCCGCCGCAGGAGCGCCTGCAGGGAGGCCGACAGCTCGCGGAACTCCCGGGCGTGATCGAGGTGCGGCAGGGTGGTGGCGTCGGGCTCGCGGCCGATCCGGTCGGCCGCCACGGTCATCCGGCGCAGCGGGGCGGCCACGCCGCGGCCGAGGCACCAGGCCAGCACGACGCCGACCAGGGCCACGGCGGCGCCGAGGGCGAGGAGCGGACGGATCGACCGGTGTACCGGGGCGAGGATCCGGGCCTGCGGGCGGGTCGCCACCACGATCCAGCCGAGGGCGGGATCGCCGCTGGCGATCTCGGCCCGCTCGCCCCTGGCCGCCGAGGCGAAGCCGGCCCGTATCGCCTCTGCGCCGAGTTCCACCGCGAAGGTGCCGCTGCCGCGCTCGACCATGCCGCCGGTCAGGGCCGGACCGAACGGCACCGCGCCGACCTGGGGCCCGAGCAGCACCCGGCCGCGCCGGTCGAGCACCCACAGTTCGGTGCCGGGGGCCGCCGTCTCGAGCAGGCGCTTGCGGACGCGCGAGGCCCAGTCCCAGCTCAGGTGCCCGCCGAGGACGCCGATGACCGTGCCGGCGGCATCGCGCACCGGGGCGGCGAGGTCGACGAGGCGCAGGGGCTCGGGGCCGGCGCGGTGGAGGAGGCGGTTCAGCAGCACCGCCTCGTGGACGTCGCCGACATTGGGCTGGGTCAGGCCGGCCTCGAACCAGGTCCGGCCGTTCATCGCCACGCCTTCCAGCATCCCCTCCGTGCCGATCGTCACGCGGCCGTCGGCGGCGACGAAGCCGAGCCAGGCATAGTCCGGGGCGGTCGTGCGCATCGCCGCGAGGACGCCGCGGGCGGCCGCCGGATCGGCGGTCCAGCGCTCGCGCAGGAGCGCGAGGCCGGCCACGACCTGGATCTCGCGAAAGCGCTCGCGCAGGGTGGCGTCGAGGCTCTCGGCCATGCCGCCGGCGAGGCGCTCGAGGCGCTCCTCGGCCAGCCGCACGGCGCTGCGCCGCTCGAGCCAGATCGCCCCGCCCACCGTCGCCCCCACGAGGGCGAGGCAGAGCAGCCCGACGAGGGCGGCGAGCTGGTGCTCGAATCGCAACCGGTTTCTGAACGACAAGAGAGGGACCTCCACGGCGGAAGCCCGTTCTCGCCGGTCCCTCGAAACGATCGGTGCAGCCGACCGTTCACATTTGAACGATCTTTACGCCGACGGGTCGAAGGTCGACAGTTCCACCGCCGGCAGGCGGCCGCGGCTGTGCAGGCGCCGCTCCTGCGCACCGCGCTCGGCGGCGTCGGTGAGCTGGGTGATCAGGGCGCCGGCGGCCCCGAGGGGGATGAGCAGGAAGACCGTACCACCATCCGGCCCGCTCACCTCGGCCGCCAGGGTATCGCCGCCGTCGATCGTGCTGACGGCCGTGATGCTGGTGATCGCAAGGACCCGAGGTCGTGCGTCGTCGGTCATGTCCGCCACTCCTGCGGCATTGAATGCCACGAAAGCGGCCGTCGGCAATTTCTAACACGTCATAGGTTGAAGAAAATCCGCCCGCATTGGCGGAGTTTCGCCCTAATCCGATTGGCCAAGCCAATCGGGTGCGAGAAAAAGCCTCGCACCCGGTAGCGCGTCACGGCGCCGCGCAGGCGAGGCCGGCCCCGTCGGCCCGCGGCACCTGCGGGTAGGCGCAAACCGGGCGCGACCACAACGCCGACCCGCCGGCATCGCGCTTCGTCGCCACGAGTTCGCGCGGCGCCTCGCCGGCCTCGACCCAGCGCTCGAGCGCGGTCAGGGGATCGATGCCGGTGTCGGCGATGCCCGGCCCCTCGGTGCCGATGCCGCAATGGTCCATTCCCGGCACCATGAACAGGCGCGCGGTCTGGCCCAGGGCGTCGAGGCCGCCCGCACCCTTCGCCAGCGCCTCGTAGAAGGCGACCGTCATGAACGGCGTCACCAGGGAATCGGCCCAGCCGTGATAGATCAGAAGCTTGCCGCCGGCCTCGCGAAAGGCCGAGAGGTCGGCGACCGGGCGGACCGTCGCGCTCGCCGGGTCGTAGGTGGCGGCATTGTAGGTCTGCGCCTGCGGCGCCAGCCGGGCGGGGTCGGCGGAAAAGTCGAAATCCGCCACCCGGTAGCCCGGCCCGGGCGAGGGCCAGAACGCCATGTAGCGCAGGAAGTCGCCGGCAAAGAGCGGCAGGATCGCCGGTGCGTTGCCGAGCCCCGTGAGCCAGCGCGGCCAATGCGCCTCCGAGCCGAGCGGGATGCCGCCCGGATAGAGCGCGCGGCCGGAGGCGTCGGTCGGGCCGGCGTACCACTTCTCCAGCACCCCGATCTCCGCCTCGCTCAGGCATGCCTGCGCGGGGCCGCCGGTGCAGCGCAGCGACGCGGGCTCGAAGCGGCATTGCCGCGGGTCGGCGACGAGGCCGCCCTGCTCCTTGGCCCCGCAGGCGGCGGCGACCGCCTCGGTCACGAGCCTGGCCCGCGCCGTCGTCAGGATCGGCTTGCCGTCCGGGCCGGTATTGGCCTTCGCCACCCAGGCAAAGCCGGTGGCGACGAGGCCGGTATAGTCGAGGGCCGGCGCCCCGCTGATGATCCCGTCGAAGTCCTTCGGGTATTTCAGCGCCTCCATCGCCGCCATGCGGCCGCCGGTGGAGCAGCCGGCGAAGTAGGATTTCCGTTGCGGCCGGTCGTAGAAGGCCCGCACCAGCACCTTGCTGACCCGGGCGGTCTCGGTCACGGCGCGCTGGCCCCAATCCATCCGGGCGACGAGGTCGCCGGCGGCCCAGCGTCCGTCGGCCGAGCCGGTGCCCCAGTGGCCGCCATCCATGGTCGAGGCGGCGTAGCCCCGGCGCAGGCCGTAATTCATCGCGTTGGTGAAGCCGGGGGCGTCCGACAGGAGCGTGCCGCAGAAGCCGCCGCAGCCGGTGCCGTAATACTTGCCGTTCCAGTCTCGCAGCGGCAGCCGCACCTCGAAGCCGATCGCCGGCCGCACCGTACCGAGCACCCGGCAATAGGCCGGCAGGTCGCCGGAGGCCGGCACCTCGGCGGCGGAGTGGAGGTTCACCGCCTCGATCCTGAGATTGGCGAGCGCACCGCACTCTCCGGCGAGCGCCGGCGCCGCCATCGGGCCGCCGGCGAGGCCGGCCAATAGCCCAGCCAAGAGGCCGGCCGCGATTCCGAAACTCCGCCCCATCGGTCCCCTCCCCGCTTTTCGGCGAGCTTAGCGGCAACCTCTTGCGCCGTCGCCGGGGGAATGCGCTACACCGGCCGCCAGAAAACGAGACATCAGGGCGGAACGCGCGATGGCAGGCACCACGGCCGGCAGTGGTTTCGAGGATTTCGGCAGCTACGACTACGTCGTGGTCGGGGCGGGCTCGGCGGGCTGCGTGCTCGCCAACCGCCTCTCGGCGGATCCACGCCGGCGGGTGCTGGTGCTGGAAGCCGGCGGGCGCGACAACTGGATCTGGTTCCACATCCCGGCCGGCTACCTCTTCGCCATCGGCAACAAGCGGGCGGACTGGCTGTTCACCACCCAGGACGAGGCCGGCCTGAACGGCCGCCGGCTCGCCTATCCTCGAGGCAAGGTCATCGGCGGCTCCTCGGCCATCAACGCGATGATCTACATGCGCGGCCAGGCCGCCGACTACGACGGCTGGCGCCAGCTCGGCCTCGACGGCTGGGGCTGGGACGACGTGCTGCCCTACTTCCTCAAGCACGAGGACCACATCGCGCCGCCGAACAGCTTCCACCGCTCCGGCGGGGAGTGGCGGGTCGAGCCGCCGCGGATCCGCTGGGCGATCCTCGACGCGATCCGCGACGCCGCGGAGGCGGCCGGCATCGCCAAGATCCCGGACTTCAACACCGGCGACAACGAGGGCTCGTCCTACTTCCAGGTCAACCAGCGCCGCGGCCGGCGCTGGAGCGCGGCCCGCGGCTTCCTCAAGCCGGCCCTGAACCGCCCGAACCTGCGGCTCGAGACGGGCGTGCATGTCGAGCGGGTGGTGATCGAGGGGGGACGCGCCGTCGGCGTGACGTTCGAGCGCGGCGGACGCCGCTACCTCGCCCGGGCGACCGGCGAGGTGGTGCTCTCGGCCGGCGCCGTCGCGACCCCGAAGCTCCTCGAACTGTCGGGCATCGGCGACGGGGCGCGGCTCCGGGGCCTCGGGATCGACGTCGCGCATCACGCGCCGGGCGTGGGCGAGAACCTGCAGGACCACCTGCAGATCCGGCCGGTCTACAAGGTGACGGGGGTGCCGACCCTCAACCTGACCTACGCCAACCTGATCAAGCGCGGCTGGATGGGCGTCGAGTACGCGCTGTTTCGCACCGGGCCGCTCACCATGGCGCCGAGCCAAGTCGGCGTGTTCACCCGCTCCTCGCCCGACTACGCCACGGCGAACCTCGAATACCACTTCCAGCCGCTCTCGCTCGACAAGTGGGGCGAGGGCCTGCACCCGTTCGGGGCGTTCACGGCGAGCGTGTGCAACCTTCGCCCGTCGAGCCGCGGCAGCGTGCATGCGGGCAGCCCCGACCCCGCAGCGCCGCCGGAGATCCGGCCCAACTACCTCTCGACCGAGGAGGACCGCCGGGTGGCGGTGGATTCGCTCAAGCTCACCCGCCGCATCGTCGCCCAGGCGCCGCTCGCCCGCTACCGGCCGGAGGAGCACCTGCCCGGTCCCTCGATCGCCAGCGACGCCGACCTGCTGCAGGCGGCGGGCGACCTCGGCACCACGATCTTCCATCCCGTCGGCACCGCCCGAATGGGGGCCGACCACGATGCGGGCGCGGTGCTCGACGCACGCCTGCGGGTGCGCGGGGTGCGGGGTCTGCGGGTCGCCGATGCCTCGGCGATGCCGCGCATCACCTCGGGCAACACCAACTCGCCGACGATCATGCTGGCCGAGAAGGGCGCCGCGATGATCCTGGAGGATGCCGGGTGAGGCGCTACTCGGCGGCGATCAGCACCGGGGCGGCGGCCGGGCGGCCCTGCGACAGGTAGATCAGGCAGGAACAGCGCAGCAGCGAGGCGAAGTTGCGTACCTCGCCGTGGCGCTCCAGCACCTCGTCGTGCAGCTTGGTGGCGAACTTGGCGACGCTGAGACCCTCCTGGCGGGCGATCTCCTCCAGGATGGTCCAGAACGCGGTCTCGAGGCGAAGCGAGGTGCAGTGCCCGCCGATCCGCAGCGAGCGCGTCTCGTAGGCGTAGCGCTCCGGCGTCTGCTCGGCGAAGATCCGGCACATGGGGGCGTCCTCCTCGTTTGTCTCGTTGATCCAAGAGTACGGAGGCGGGGGCCGGGTCGGCAAGCCGCCGATGCGTCGCGGGCGAGGCGGTCGCGGGGTTGCGATCGGCGGTGCATCCTGCCATGCGCACGACCCGGCATTCGTCACGATGTCGACAAATGCACCGTCCGCGCTGACGCTGCGTCGAGAAAGAAACCCGAGCGGGAGGACACGGATGGCGGAGAGCATGACGGACGGGTTGATGCGAACGAAGCCCATCGACCGCCTGCGGCAGGACGCAGAGGGCAGCGGCCACGCCCTGGAGCGGACCATCGGGCCGCTCAGCCTGATCGGGCTCGGCATCGGGGCGATCATCGGCGCGGGGCTTTTTTCGCTCACCGGCATCGCGGCGGCGGAGAATGCCGGTCCGGCGGTGGTGATCTCGTTCGCCATCGCGGCGATCGGCTGCGCGCTCGCCGGCATGTGCTACAGCGAGCTCGCCAGCATGATCCCGGTCTCGGGCAGCGCCTACACCTACGCCTACGCCACGATGGGCGAGTTCGTCGCCTGGATCATCGGCTGGGACCTCGTCCTCGAATACGCGGTCGGCGCCGCCACCGTTTCGGTGAGCTGGTCAAAATACGTCGCCAGCCTGCTCCAGGACTGGGGCATTACCCTGCCGCCGCGGCTGCTGCACTCGCCGTTCGAGATGATCACGCTCGCCGACGGATCGAGCGTGCACGGCCTCGTCAACCTGCCGGCGGTGCTGATCCTGTGCCTGATCTCGCTGCTGCTGATGCGGGGCGTGCGCGAATCGACCCGGGTCAACAGCGTGATCGTCGTGATCAAGGTCGCGGTGGTGCTCGCCGTGGTCGGCGTCGGCCTGTTCTACGTCAAGGCGCAGAACTACGTGCCGTTCATCCCCGACAACACCGGCACCTTCGGCGAGTACGGCTGGAGCGGCATCATGCGGGCGGCCGGCGTGGTGTTCTTCGCCTATATCGGCTTCGACGCGGTCTCGACGGCGGCGCAGGAGGTGAAGAACCCGCAGCGCACCATGATGGTCGGCATCCTCGGCTCGCTGGCGGTCTGCACGGTGCTCTACATCGCCTTCGCGGCGGTGCTCACCGGCCTCGTCCCCTACGCCTCGATGAAGGGCGACGCGGCGCCGGTCGCCACCGCGATCAAGCAGACGCCGTTCCCCTGGCTCCAGACCCTGGTGACGCTCGGCGTGATCGCGGGCTTCACCACCGTGATGCTGGTGCTGCTCTACGGCCAGTCGCGGGTGTTCTACGCCATGGCGAACGACCGGCTGCTGCCGAAGTTCTTCGCGGCGATCCATCCGACCTGGCGCACGCCGTACCGCTCGAACCTGTTCTTCATGGTGTTCGCCGCGCTGCTCGGCGGCCTGACGCCGATCAGCACGCTCGGCCACATGACCAGCATCGGCACGCTGCTCGCCTTCATCATCGTGTGCGCGGGCGTCGTCATCATGCGCCGCACCCACCCGGACGAGCCGCGCGGCTACCGGGTGCCGCTGGTGCCGGTCGTGCCGGCGGCCGGCATCCTGGTCTGCCTCGCGATGATGCTGTCCCTCGACGGCGAGACCTGGCTGCGGCTGGTGGTCTGGCTGGCGATCGGGCTCGCGATCTACTTCGGCTACGGCCGGCGCCACAGCCGGGTCGGCCGCGACGCGGCGCGCTGATCGCCTTCCCCTGGCGGGACGGGCCGGGACCGGGCTAGATCCCGGTTCGCACGCCAGGAGAGCATCATGGAGATCAACCGGAGCGGATCCCGCCCCTCGCAGGCGGGGTCCGCGGAGTACTTCACCGGCCGGGTGCGGATCGATCCGCTGATGAGCCCGGGCGAGCCGGCCCGGGTCGCCGGCGCCCACGTCACCTTCGAGCCGGGCGCGCGCACGGCCTGGCACACCCATCCCCTCGGCCAGACCCTCGTCGTCACCGCGGGCCTCGGCTGGGCCCAGACCGAGGGCGGCGCGATCGAGGAGATTCGTCCCGGCGACGTGGTGTGGTTCAAGCCCGGCGAGCGCCACTGGCACGGGGCGAGCGCCACGACCGGGATGAGCCACATCGCCATCCAGGAAAAGCTCGATGGCAGCGCCGTGACGTGGCTCGAGCCGGTCACCGACGCCGAGTACGGCGCCCGCTAAGAGAGGAGAACCCGCTCCATGCCGCACATCATCGTCAAGCTCTATGCCGGCCGCAGCGACGAGCAGAAGCAGCGTATCGCCGACGAGGTCACGAAGGCGATCATGACCGCCACCGGCTGCTCCGAGGGCTCGGTCTCGGTCGGCGTCGAGGATGTCGAGCCGAGCGCCTGGACCGCGTCCGTCTACGAGCCCGACATCGTCGCCAAGGCCGACACGATCCTGAAGAAGCCGGGCTACGCCCCGGCCTGATCCGGACCGTCCCGACGAAAAAAGCCGCGCTCCGTCAGGAGCGCGGCCCGATCACGGTCCGGCCCGCCGGAAGCGGGCCCGCGCGGGATCCTAGGACGCGGCGTCCTTGGCGGCGTTGGTCGCCTGGTCGGTGGCGCTGCGGGCGGCGTCGGTGCCCTTCTGCATCGCCTGACGGGCCTGCTCGGCACCCTGCTGCATGGCCGAGCGAGCCTGCTCGGCGCTCTGCTGCATCGCCTGCTTGGCGTTCTCGGCGCTCTGCTGCATCGCGCTCTGGGCGAGACCGCCGAACTCGCGGGCCTGGTTCTGCATCGCGGCGAACTGGCTGCGCACGAACTCGGCCTGGTGCTGCATCGCCTCCTGGATGTCGCGCGAGCGGACGAGCTTCTGCGCGAGGTCGAACGCGGCGTTCACGTTCTGCTCGGCGAAGGAGAAGCCGCGGCCGGAAACGTCCTGCGCGTTGTTGCGCGCCATCTCGGCCGAGCCCTGGAGGGTGTCGGAGGTCTTGCGGGCCGCGCCGATGAAGGAGTCGAACGCCTTCCGGGCCTGCTCGACGCTCTTCTCCGCGAAATCGCGCATCTCGGTCGGGATCTCGTAGTTCGGGGTCTGGGTCATGTTCGTCTCCTCGTTTTTTGACGCGGCCCTCGGCGCGGGACGCTTGGAACCTTGCCGCAGCGCGGTCGGGACCCGGCACGTATTGTGCGCTGCACAATAGCACGCTTTGGGTGAAACGCCACCTTTCCGGGGTTCGTTAAGGTTGACGGCACAATAACGCAACGACTGCGCATTTCGTGCCGGTGCGGGACGATGTCAGTTGGGTTAAAGCGAAGAGGGTTCGGCCCGGATCTCGCAGGATCCGGCACGGTGAGGGGTGCCAGAGGAGTGGCAGTGGGTCGGGACGTGCTCTTCGAGACGACGATCGAGGCCCTGAGGGCCCATCCGGCCTTCGGTCAGCGAATCGCCGGAGCCGACCGTGCCGTCCTGCTGCTCGATCCGGGCGCCGAACGCGTGCTGTACGCCTCCCCGGCGGCGGCGTCCCTGCGCGACGCGATCGGCGACGCGGAGGGCCGGATCGACCCGGCCCTCGACCTCGCGCGGCAGCTGCGCGGCGCCGCAGGCCTGCCCACCGGCACGGCGCAGCCGCGGCTGGAGCGCCTGCGCTTCACCGCCGGTCGCCTCGCGCCGCCCCTGCTCTGCGCCTGCCTGCCGGCGCTCCTGCCGGACGGGACCACGGGCCTCGCCGTCGCGATCGTCGATCCCCTGCCCACGCGGCGCGGACGCCGGGGGGCGGCGCAGGAATCTGTCGCGCAGGTTCCCGAGACGCGAGAGCCCATTACGCCCGCTCTCGCCTCAGCGCGGGAGCATCCCGCGCCCGACGCCGCCGAGGCTCCGGTCGGGGCCCCCTCGTCTCAAACCCAACCTCACACTCAAGCCCCCATCCAAGCCCCCGAGGCCGGCCCCGCCCCGGCGGAGCCGCGGCCGGCCGCCGGTCCGGGCCTCCGCTTCCTGTGGCGCAGCGACGCCCACGGCCTCGTGATCGAGGCGACCGGGCGCCTCTCCGAGACCGTCGGCGCCTCCCCGGTCGGCCAGAGCTGGGAGGCGCTCCTCGCCGGGCCGGTCGAGGCGGAGCCCGCCCTCGCCGAGGCGCTGGCACGGCAGCGCACCTTCCGGGCCGTGCCGGTGCGCTGGCGTCTCGCCGGGACCCGGCAGGCGGTGGCGGTCGACCTGTCGGGCGCGCCGCGGCTCGGCGCCGGCCGCAGCTTCGCGGGATTCAGCGGCTTCGGGGTCATCCATCCCGAGCGGATCGTGCCGGCGGCCGACCGGCCCGAGCCGGCGCCGCCCAAGCCGCAGCGTCCGAGCCTGCGCGAGCGCGCCGCCGCGGTCATCGCCGTCGGCCGCCACGCGCCCGGCGCGGACGCGCCGCTCCCCGGCCCCGCCCGGCCCCGCCCGGTCCCGCCTGCCGATGCCGCGCCCGGCGCCACCGCCGAGACGCCCGACCTCGCCTCGATCGCCGGGGCGACCATGGCGGAGTTCGCCGGCCTGATGGCGGTGCCGTTCGCCCAGCTCGGGATGAGCTGGGGCTTCGCCGGCAAGCCGTCCGTCCGGGCGGCGGGTGCCGCCCCGGTGCCGGCTGCCAAGCCGGTGCCGGCCAGCGAACCGGTCGCTCCGGCGCCGCCCTCCGGCGAGACGAATGCCGCCCCGACGGCGCCGGAGGCGTCCGGCGCGGGCGCGACGGACCAGGCGACGCCCCGCGAGGACACGCCCACCGCTGAGGCGGCCGAATCGGACGCTCTGCCGGACACCTTGCCGGATGCCGCCGAGGCGGCGGACCCAGCGGCGGCCGACTCGACACAGGCGCTCGCCCCGGAGGCACTCCCCCCCGAGTCGACGGAGCCTGAATTTCCCGCCGCGCAGGCCATCTCCGAGGCCGAGGCCGTCCAGCCCCCCGTCGACGGGACGTCCGGCGACGAGGCCTCGACCGCGCAGACATCCGCACCGGATCTCTCCGAGACGCCGGCCCCGGCGACCGGGGATCCGGAATCCCCGACAGGCCGGGCGGCTCAGGACGAATCCCCCTCGGACGAGGAGGCGCCGCACGCCGCCGCCCTCACTCTCAACGAGCACGCGGCATTCCGCGAGATCGCCCGGGCGCTCGGTGCCCGCTTCGGTGGCGAACCGGGCGGCCTCGGCGGCGGAGCGCCGCCGCAGGGTTCGCCGGGCCGGGGCGCGGTGACGCCGTTCCGCGGCGCGCAGGCCCTCGCTCGCCTGCCAGAGCGCGGCACGGAGATGGCGCTGGCCCGCCTCGTCGAGCGGCTGCCGGTCGGGATCCTGGTCCATCGCGGCGACGAGGTGCTGCTCGCCAACCGCCACCTCCTGGGGCTCGCGGATTACGACACGCTCGAGGCCCTGGCGGCGGCCGGCGGCCCCGGGGCGATCTTCCGCGGCCGCGATCCGGCGGCGGCGGCCGGCTCCGGCGAGGGTGCGCCCATCGTGCTGGCGACCCGGGCCGGCGGCAGCGTGCCGGTCGGCGTCAGCGTCGCGGTGGTGGAGTGGGACGGGACGCCCGCCAGCGTCTTGACCGTCCGGCGCCTGCCCGACGCGGATCCGACCCAGTCCCTCGCGGCGGCCGAAGCCCACCTCGCCCACCGCGACGCGCATCTACGCGAGACCACCGCGGTCCTCGACGCGGTCACCGACGGCGTGGTGGTGCTCGACGACGAGGGCCGCGTCGTCGGGATGAACCGGGGCGCGCGCGACCTCCTCGCCGCCGACCCATGCGAGGTCGCGGGCGAGCCGCTGCTCGGCCTGTTCGCGCCCGAGAGCCGGCCGGCGGCCCAGGCCGCCCTGCTGCGGGCGAGCGCCGGCCAGACCGCCACCACCGGCGAGGAGGTGCTGGCGCGCGGGCCCGACGGCCCGCTGCCCGTCCTCCTCACCCTGGCCCCGGTGGCGACCGGAACCCAGCGCCGCGTCGCGGCCGTGCTGCGCGACGTCTCGGCGTTCCGGCGCACCGAGGCCGAACTGGTTCGGGCCCGGCGCGAGGCCGAGCGCGCCAGTGCCCAGAAATCCGATTTCCTCGCCACCATCAGCCACGAGGTGCGCACGCCGCTCAACGCCATCATCGGCTTCGCCGAGGTGATGCTGGAGGAGCAGTTCGGCCCCGTCGGCAACGAGCGCTACCGCGACTACCTGCGCGACATCCGCTCCTCGGGCGAGCACGTCGTCAGCTTGGTCAACGACCTCCTCGACCTCGCCAAGATCGAGGCCGGCCACCTCGACCTCGCCTTCGCGGGGCTTCCCCTCAACGACCTCGTGGCCGCGTCGGTCGCCCTGATGCAGCCCCAGGCCGCCCGGCAGCGGGTGGTGATGCGCACGAGCTTCGCCGCCGGCCTGCCGGCGGTGCTGGCCGACCAGCGTTCCTTGCGCCAGGCGGTGCTCAACGTGATCTCGAACGCGATCAAGTTCACCGATGCGGGCGGCCAGGTGATCGTCTCGACGGCGACGACCGACCGGGGCGGCGTGGCGCTCAGGGTGCGCGACACCGGCATCGGCATGAGCCCGGAAGAGGTCGAGGTGGCGCTCCAGCCGTTCCGCCAGGTCGCCACCGCGCAGACCCGCCGCGGCGGCGGCACCGGCCTCGGCCTGCCGCTCACCAAGGCCCTGGTCGAGGCCAACCGCGCCACGCTGCGCCTGACCAGCCGCAAGGGCGAGGGCACCCTCGTCGAAGTGCTGTTTCCGGCAGGCCGCGTGCTGGAGGCCTGAGACCGCCCGCGGGCGGGGGGCCCGCAGGTGGTCTATCGCGGGGCCGGCCCCGGGCGTAGGGTCGGATCCGACCCGATTCCAGGACCCGGCCATGCCGCCCCGCCCCGTCGCCCTCCTCCTCGCCGTGCTGGCCGCCCTGCCGGGCCAGGCCGTCGCCGCCGAGGGCCTGCCGCTGACCGTGCTGACCGAGCGCACCGGCCCGGCGGCGGCCGCGGGCACGCCGCTCGCCAACGGTCTCGCCGACTATCTCACGATGCTCGGCCGGCGCGACGGCGGGGTCGGCGGCGTCCCGCTCGCGGTCGAGGAATGCGAGACCGGGGGCGAGCCGGCCCGGGCGCTCGCCTGCTACGAAGCCGCGACCGCGCGGGGCAGCATCGCCCTGGTGCCCGCCAGCGCCGACGCGGCCCTGGCGCTGCTGCCGCGCCTCGCCGGGGACCGGATGCCCCTCGTCGCCGCAGGGTACGGCCCGGCCGCGATGGCGCGCGGCGACGTGTTCCCCTGGGCCTTCGCGCCGCCCGCCACGGTCTGGGACGGCCTCGGCGCCGCGCTGACCCACCTCTCCCAGGACGGCAGCGAGGGCAGCCCGCAGGGGCGCAGCCTCGCCTACCTGCACCGCGACAGCCCGGCCGGGCGCGAGCCGGTGCCGGTGATGCGGGCGCTCGCCGCGGAGGCCGGTCTCGCCTTCCGCGCCTACGCGCTGCCCGACGCACCCGACACGGGGGGCAGCGATCCCTGGCGCGCCGCCCGCGCGGCGGACCCCGACTACGTGATCCTCGACGCCACCGCGGGCCTCTCCGGCACGCCACTCCGCGACGCGGCGGCGGCGGGCTTTCCCCTCAACCGGGTCGTGACGGTCGGCTGGACCGGCGAGGACGACCTGCTGCGGCCGGCCTCCGGCGCCCGCGACCTCACCGCCAAGGGCCTGCGCGTCGTGAACTGGCACGCGCCCGGCGACAGCTTTCCGGCCTTCGACCAGATCGACCTCCTGGTGGTCGATGCCGGCCTGTCGCGCACGCCCAAGGAGGAGAATTCCGGCCCGCTCTACAACCGCGGCGTCTATGCCGGGGTGATCCTGGCCGAGGGCATCCGCAACGCCCAGCGCCTCGCCGGCCGCGCGCGGATCGACGGCCCCGAGATGCGCCGCGGCCTGGAGGCGATCGACCTCGACCCGGTGCGCTGGAAGGAGCTCGGCCTCGTCGGCTTCGCCCGGCGGCTGCGTCTCACCTGCGCCGACCACAGCGGCCATCGTCCGGCCACGGTGCAGGAATGGACCGGGGCCCGCTGGGTGCAGATCGGCGACGAGATCCCGGCGCCGCAGGCGCTCCTGACGCCGCATCTCGACGCCGTGGTGGCGGCCCAGGCCGAGCGCGTCGCCGGCGAGACCGGGACGGCGGGACCGGCCGCCCGCGCAAGCTGCGCAGGAAGCCCGTGAGCGATTTTGCAAGCATGTTGCGCCGCAAAAACCTATCCGCGTGATTCCGATCGGTTTCCGGCAACTTCTCCCGCCCCGATCCGGCGGCGGCGACGTCCGAAGACGACAGCGTCAGGCCATCCTATCCTTGGGGCATCTTGAGCGGAGATGTCGAAAACACCGGATCGGTGCGCTGCGGGGGCTGTACCCCGGGCCTGCATTCTCCTAGTGCGTTGCACGACGCGCGGGCCCGCGGCCCCGTCGCGCCGCCAGAATCCCACCTCCGGGAGGAGACCGAACCCGCGATGACATCCAGCGTCCAGAGCCGGCAATCCGCCGACGACCTCGCCTCGCCGAACCCGACCATCGCCGCCTACGACAACAAGGCCCGCATCAAGGCGATCATCGGCTCGTCGTCGGGCAACCTCGTCGAGTGGTACGATTTCTACGCCTACGCCTTCACGGCGATCTACTTCAAGGACGTGTTCTTCCCCGGCTCCGACCCGACGGTGCAGCTGATCAACACCGCGGCGGTGTTCGCCATCGGCTTCCTGATGCGGCCGATCGGCGGCTGGCTGTTCGGCCGCGTCGCCGACCGCTACGGCCGCAAGACCTCGATGCTGATCTCCGTGGTGATGATGTGCGCCGGCTCGCTCGTCATCGCGATCCTGCCGACCTACGCCCAGATCGGGATCTTCGCGCCGATCCTGCTGCTCTTCGCCCGCATGGCGCAGGGGCTGTCGGTCGGGGGCGAGTACGGCACCTCGGCGACCTACATGAGCGAGGTGGCACTGAAGGGGAAGCGCGGCTTCTACGGCTCGTTCCAGTACGTCACGCTGATCGGCGGCCAGCTCCTGGCCTCGCTGGTCGTGGTGCTGGTGACCCTCACCCTCGACGACAAGGCGATGACCGCCTGGGGCTGGCGCATCCCGTTCTTCATCGGCGCCGCGGCCGCCGTGGTCGCCCTCTACCTGCGGCGCTCGCTGCACGAGACCTCGACCGCCGAGACCCGTACCTCGCGCGAGGCCGGCAGCATGGCGTCGATCTGGCGCAACCATCGCCGCGCCTTCCTCACCGTGCTCGGCTACACCGCCGGCGGCTCGCTGATCTTCTATACCTTCACCACGTACATGCAGAAGTACCTGGTGAACACGACCCACATGGACAAGAAGACCGCCAATCTGGTGATGACGGCGGTGTTGTTCACCTACATGGTGGCGCAGCCGTTCTTCGGCATGTTCGCCGACAAGTTCGGCCGCAAGACCGCGATGCTGCTGTTCGGCGGGCTCACCACGCTGCTCACCGTGCCGCTGCTGCACGCGATCCGCGACGCGCAGAACCCGATCCTGGCCTATGCGCTGATCACCGCGGCCCTGATGTGCGTCTCGTTCTACACCTCGATCAGCGGGCTCGTGAAAGCCGAGATGTTCCCGGCCGAGGTGCGGGCGCTCGGCGTCGGCCTGTCCTACGCCATCGCCAACGCGATCTTCGGCGGCTCGGCCGAGTTCGTGGCGCTGACCTTCAAGGAGGCCGGCTACGAGACCACCTTCTTCTGGTACGTGACGGCGATGTGCGCCGTGGCGTTCCTGGTCTCGCTGCAGATGCCCGACAGCCGCAAGTCCGGCTACCTGCAGGGCGACGGGACGGCGTGAGCCGCTCCCGGCCGGGAGCGGATCGGCCGAGGACGAGGCCGGCGCATCGCGGATGCGCCGGCCGCTTTCGTCAGACGAACAGGCGCTCCTTCTCGAGCCCCTTGTAGAGGTCGGCGACCTGCGCGCCGTAGCCGTTGTAGATCAGCGTCGGCACCCGCTCGTCGGTGCCCAGCACCCGCTCGCTCGCCTGGCTCCAGCGCGGATGCGGCACCGCCGGGTTCACGTTGGCCCAGAAGCCGTATTCCGAGGCCTGCAGCCCCTCCCAGAAGGTCTTGGGCCGCTCGGCCGTGAAGGTGATGCGGTTGATCGACTTCACCGACTTGAAGCCGTACTTCCACGGCACGGCCAGCCGCAACGGCGCGCCGAACTGGTTGAGCAGCGGCTTGCCGTAGACGCCGGTGACCATGAAGGCCAGGTCGTTGGCGGCCTCGGCCATCGTCAGGCCCTCGGTGTAGGGCCAGGGGTAGAAGAACGCCCGCTGGCCCGGCGCCATCGCCTTGTCCATGAAGGTCTGCATCTGGATGTACTTCGCGTCGCCCTTGGGCTTGGCGAGCGCCACCAGGGCCGACAGCGGGAAGCCGGTCCACGGCACCGCCATCGACCATGCCTCGACGCAGCGGTGGCGGTAGAGCCGCTCCTCCAGCGCCATCTTGCGCACCAGATCCTCGAAGCCGATCTCGAACGGCTTCTCGACCAGCCCGTCGATCTTGATCGTCCAGGGCTCGACCTTCAGGGCGTTCGAGCCCGGGGTCACGGTCTTGTTGGTGCCGTACTCGTAGAAGTTGTTGTAGTCGGCACTGTAGCGCTCGGCCGTCAGCGGACGGTCGAGGGTGTAGGCCGGGTTCTGCTTGGCCGGGTAGAGGCCGGCGGTCTTGACCGCGCCCGTCCCCTCACCCGGCAGGGCCGCGAGCGCCGGCCCGCCGGCCAGCGAGGCCGCGGCGAGGCCGAGGCCGCCGCCGAGCAGCGCCCGCCGGTCGAGGAAGACCGATTCGGGGGTGGCGAGGCGCTCGGGCATCTCCCAGGCGCGCTTGACCTTGATGTGCATGATCCAGTTCCTCAGGCCGCGCCGGCGGCCGGGTCGCGGTGCGGTATCTGCCAGCGGACATCGGGGCGAACGGCCGGCGGCGCAAGTCACAGGTCAGCGAGGCGCGGATCATCGGGGTCCTGCCGCGGCGAAACGCGTATCTCCTGTGCCGGCTTCAGCGGAGACAGGGGCGCGGCCCCATGCGATACCGGGCCATGCCCCCGAAGAAGCCGAAGCATACCGCCTTTACCGTCGCCGTCTCGGCCGCCGATGACGGGGCCAGCGCCCCGGCGTTGCGGGTGTTCGTCGCCATGGCGACCGATCCCCTGGCCGCCGTCGCGGCCGTGCAGGCGGTGGCACCGGAGGCCTCGGTGGAGCTGAGCGGCACCCTGTCCGACCGCCTCGCCGCGCGCCTCAAGCTGCGCCCCGGCGAGGTGCGGCCGATCTGAACCGTCCGGCGGCGCGCCGGGCAGGGAGGAGCCTCGTCGGCATGCGCGCATCGGTCTCACGCATCCTCGGCGCCCTCGCGGGCTTGCTCCTCGGCGCGGCGGCGGCGCAGGGTACCCCGCCCCCCGCCATCCCGCCCGAGGCACGCCGCTCCGGCTTCGACCAGATGGCACCCGAGACCCGGGCGATGCAGGCCGACGACAGCGCCAATCCGGGCATGCTCTGGGTTCGCGACGGGGCCGACCTCTTCGCCCGCGCGCCCTCACCCGGATCGCCGCCCTGCGCCGGCTGCCATGCGGAATCGGCGATGCGCGGCGTCGCCGCCCGCTACCCGGCCTTCGACGAGGCGACGGGGCGGCCGGTCGATCTCGAGGGCCGGATCGACCTGTGCCGCACCCGCCACCAAGGGGCGACGGAGCTGCTACGGGAGGGCCACGACCTCCTGGCGCTCACCGCCTACCTGGCGAACCTCTCGCGCGGCCTGCCCCTCTCGCCCCCGGACGATCCTCGCCTCGCGCCCGCCCGGGCCGAGGGCCGGCGCCTGTTCGCGACGCCGATGGGCCAGCTCCGCTTCTCCTGCGCGGCCTGCCACGACCGGCAATGGGGCCGACGCCTCGGCGCCGCGACGATCCCGCAGGGACATCCGACCGGCTACCCGCTCTACCGGCTCGAATGGCAGGACCTCGGCTCGCTGGAGCGGCGCCTGCGCAACTGCCTCACCGGCATGCGGGCCGAGCCGTTCACCCCGGGCTCGGCGGAGGCCGTGGCGCTCGCGCTCTACCTGGCCGAGCGCGCCGCGCCGCTGCCCGTCGAGAGCCCGGGCGTGCGTCCGTGACGGCCTTGCGTCCGTGACGGCCTTGCGTCCGTGGCGGTGGCGGTGTGAGAGCCAGGGGCGTATCCTTCCGCCACCCGGAGGGCCCGCATGGCGCAAGACCACGATCACCACGGTCACGACCACCACGATCATGACCACGACCACCCGCATGGCAGCGAGCTGTCGCCGATGGAGCTGCGGGTGCGGGCCCTCGAATCGATCCTGGTCGAGAAGGGCTACGTCGACCCGGCCGCCCTCGACACCCTGATCGAGACCTACGAGACCAAGGTCGGGCCGCATAACGGCGCCCGGGTGGTGGCGCGGGCCTGGGTCGATCCCGCCTTCAAGGCGCGGCTCCTGGAGGACGGCAGCGCGGCGATGCGCGAGCTCGACGTCGGCGGGCGCGGCGGCGAGCACATGGTCGTGGTCGAGAACACGGCCGACGAGCACAACGTCGTCGTCTGCACGCTCTGCTCCTGCTATCCCTGGCCGGTGCTCGGCCTGCCCCCGGTCTGGTACAAGTCGCCGCCCTACCGCTCCCGCGCGGTGATCGACCCGCGCGGGGTGCTGGCCGAGTTCGGCACGGCGCTGCCGCCCGAGACCCGGATCCGGGTGTGGGATTCGACCGCCGAACTCCGCTACATGGTGCTGCCGATGCGCCCCCCCGGCACCGACCACCTCGACGAGGCGGCGCTCGCCGACCTCGTCACCCGCGACGCGATGATCGGCACCGGACTGCCCTTGAGCCCCGACCAGGTGGTGCGCGCATGAACGGCGGACAGGATCTCGGCGGGATGCAGGGCTTCGGCCCGCTCGGCTTGGAGGCGGACGAGCCCTGGTTCCACGCGCCGTGGGAGAAGCGGGTCTTCGCCATGGCGATGGCGATGGGCCTCACCGGCACCTGGAACCTCGATGCCAGCCGCGCCGCCCGCGAATCGCTGCCGCCGGGCGAGTACCTGACCTCGAGCTACTACCGGATCTGGTTCCGGGCGCTCGAGAAGCAGGTGCAGCAGCACGGCCTCGTTGAGGCCGGCGAGCTGGCCGCCGGCGCGGCGCTGGCGCCGCCCGCCCCCGTGGCCCGGGTGCTGAAGGCCGAGGAGGTGGGACCGCTCTTCGCCCGCGGCTTCCCGAGCGACCGCCCGGTGGCGACCCCCGCCCGCTTCGCCCCCGGCGACGAGGTGCGCGCCAAGATGATCCACCCGGCGGGGCACACCCGCCTGCCCCGCTACGTCCGCGGCCGCACCGGCACGGTCGAGCGGGTCCATGGCGGCTTCGTCTTCCCGGATTCGAACGCCGCCTTCGCGGGCGAGGCGCCGCAATGGCTCTACACCGTACGGTTCGCCGCCATCGAATTGTGGGGCGAGGACGCGGATCCCGGTCTCACCGTCTCGGTCGCCGCCTTCGAGAGCTACCTCGAACCGGCGCGCAGGACAGCGGCATGAGCCGCCCGCCGGACGCCCCGGTCTTTTCCGCCCCCTGGGAGGCGCAGACCTTCGCGCTCGTCGTGTCGCTGCACGATGCCGGGGTGTTCACCTGGACGGAATGGGCGGACGCCCTCGGCCGGTCGGGCCACCGCACGGCGGATTACGCCCTGTGGCTGGAGACGATCGAGACGCTCCTCGCCGCGCGCGGCCTCACCGACGCGTCGGCCCTGGAGGCGCGCCGAGACGCCTTCGCCCGCGCCGCGGCGGCGACGCCGCACGGACAGCCGATCCTGCTGGAGAACGATCCGGGGGCGTGAGGGTGCCGATGGATTCCCGGGGCGCGGCGGTGTGTGATTAGGGGTCCCGGATCGACCTTTCACCCGGCGGCCCGGCCGGCGGCGGCGTCCAGGCGGTCAGATCGTGTAGGGAACATGCACGTTCGGATCGCCTGCCGAGAAGTCCCGCGTGTTGCGCGTCACCAGCGCCAGGCCATGAACCTCTACCGAGGCCAGGATGATTGCGTCTGGCAGCTTGATCCTGCGCGCCCGGCCCGCCTGCTCGCGGATCGCCTCGTCGATCGCGATGACGGCAAAGCTTTGGAGGAACAGCCGCGTAGCGACGTCGTCCTGTGGGCTCGCGCCGATCGTGACCTCCATCCAGGTGATCATGCTGATCGCGCGCTCCGAATGTCGGGAGAACTCGGCCCGCGCCTGCTCACGACCGACCAGGAAATCGATCAGGATGGTGGTGTCGTAGAGCGGCTTCACCACTCCGCGCGCAACCGGCTCCGGAGTTCGAGGCCGTCGATCGGACGATCTCCCCAGCTCCCGAAGAAGCGATCGAGATCGGATGCGCTCCCGTGCCTGGATACGAACTCGGCGATCAAAGACTGCACGAGAGCCTCGCGCGACACGTGCTCGCGAGCGGCGATCCGGTCGAGGGCCTCGACCTGTTCGGGCGGAATTTCGACGATGGCCGGCATGGCATCCTCATCAATGGTCGCCATTCTAGCAAGCAAGTCGCCGCACGCGAACGAATGAAGGCCGCTCCGAGCCGCCGAGGCCGGCGATCACGCTAGAGAGCTTCACGATCGCGCTGCAATCGCGAAGCTCTCTAAGAGCGCCTAACAGAACGGCACGATTGGGTCGGTTGGGCGTTGGGGTGGTATGGCTCGCCCGCTTCTCCCTGACGATCTCTGGGCTGCGATCGCCCCGCTTCTGCCACCCCACCCGCCTCGCCCGAAGGGCGGGCGCCCCCGGGTGGACGATCGGGCTGCCCTGACCGGCATCCTGTTCGTGCTGCGCTCGGGCATCCCCTGGGAGATGCTGCCGGCCGAGATGAAATGCGGCTGCGGCATGAGCTGTTGGCGCCGGCTGCGCGACTGGCAAGCGGCCGGCGTGTGGCGGCGCTTGCATCAGGTCCTGCTCGAGCGCCTACAGGCGGCGGGTGAGATCGACTGGAGCCGAGCGAGCGTCGACAGCGCGAGCGTGCCGGCCAAAAAAGGGGGTCTGCCACCGGCCCGAACCCGACGGACCGGGGCAAGGCGGGGACCAAGCGCCACCTTATCACCGAC